>JBOFLG010000125.1:0-16696 GCA_051657745.1 Dermatophilaceae bacterium
CGTCGGGGAACGGCTTCCGCGACGATGCGATCACGTCGGTGACGCCCTCGGTCGGGGGTGGCCCGAGCCGCCTGCGGGTGGAGGTGACCCGCACGGTGGACAACATTTTCGGCCCGTTGCTGGGGGTGCCGGAGACCACCATCAGCCGGTTTGCGGTGGCTGACTACGCCGGCCCGATACCGCTCGGCAGCCCGTGCAACCGCTTTGGTGACGACCCCGAACCTGGCTCCACGGGTAGCAGCAACTGCAGCGACGCCGGCCTGTTCTGGGCGAACGTCGGCAGCCTCACCGTGCCGAAGGTGGCGGGCGACGCCTACCAGGACTTCCAGTGCGGCACCGAGGACGGATGCACCGGTGGGCGGAACACCGACTACGACGCGAACGGCCACATCTTCACGGTCATGCTGCGCGAGCCGGTGACCAACCTGACGATCGAGGCCTTCGACCCGGCTCAGATCGAGGTCGGCGACGCCTGCACGACCTTCAGCGCCAAACTTCCCAGGGCCGCGCTGCTCCCCGCGTCGAGCACTATGGTGACCAACCCGGCCCAGCGGTACGCCGGAGGTGCCGGCCCGTGGTGTACCGGCGACCGGTCGTTCGGCACCGGCCTTGTTCGCACCGAGTTCACCGTGCGCAGCCCGGGGGCCAACCCGTGGCAGCCGGCGTCGTGGCCGGCGGTCGGCGGGTGTACCCAGATCTTCGAGCCGTTCAACGGCGATCTATCCGTGGCCCTCGACAGAACCCAGGTTGGCACCGGCTTCCGCCCGGACGTGGCGGCGAACTTCCGGCGCTGGGTCCCGCTGTGCACCATCCCCGGCACCACGCCGGCCGGTACCTACGCGATCCAGGTGCGGACCAACGGCCTAGGCGCGGATGCCGAGGGTAGCCACAACCGCTTCGGGCTGCGCGCCTTCGGTTCGGGCTCGCGCGACAAGGACGCCATCTCCATCGCCGGCTTCGGCAAGATGGCGATTTACGCCAACACCCCCAACGGGACCTCGCGGTTCTTCCTCGCCCGCGTCCCGAGTTCGTCCGGCGGGCGGACTTTCAAGGTCAACCTGTTCGACATCGGTGACGCTTCCGCGGGCGGCAGTAACATCACGGTGCTGCCTCCGGCTGAGGTCGGTGGGTCGTTCGCCGGTTGTGTCGGACAGGGCGTGGTCAACGGGGGATTGACCAACTGCCGGTTCAACGTCAGCAGTGCCTTCAACGGCAAGTGGCAGACGGTGACGGTGCCGGTGCCGTCGACCTACCGCTGTAACGACGCCAGCCCCGCCGGATGCTGGATCCGCCTCCAGTTCTACTACGGGCCGTCGTCGTCGCCGGCGGACACCACGTCCTGGCAGGCCGCAGTCGACGGCGACCCCATCCGGCTCATCGAGTAGCGATACCGGCGCGGTCGGTTCGGTGCCACGGATGCGGCCACTGCCTCGGCGGATGCGGTTGCCCGGATGCCCGGTGTGCCTGGTTGCCCCGGCCGTCGCGGCCGTCGCGGGCTGCGCGTATCCTCGCCGCTCGTGACCAGCCGCTCGCTCGCCGACGTCGTGAAGGCCTACGACGTGCGGGGCACCGTCCCTGACCAACTCGACCCCGAGGTCGCCCACGCGCTCGGCGTCGGTTTCGCCGAGGTCGTGGTCCGCCCTGACGGTCACAGCGGCTGCGTCGTGGCCCGGGACATGCGCGACTCCGGCCCGTCGCTCGTGGCGGCGTTCGCGGACGGGCTCCGTTCTCGCGGAGTCGCCGTCACCGACATCGGGCTGGCCAGTACTGACGGGCTCTACCACGCGAGCGGTGTGCTCGAACTCCCGGGCGCGATGTTCACAGCCAGCCACAACCCAGCCGGGTACAACGGAATCAAACTGTGCCGCAGCAACGCTCGTCCGGTCGGGCAGGACACCGGCTTGGTTCAGATCCGCGAGGTCGCCGAGCGGGTACTCGCGGATGACGCCGACGTCCCGGCGGTGGCGCCGGGCGTGCTGACCGAGCGAGACACCCTGGCCGACTACGGCGGTTACCTCCGGCGCCTGGTCGACATCACCGGCATCCGCCCGCTCACCGTCGTCATCGACGCCGGCAACGGCATGGCCGGCCACACTGTGCCAGCGGTCCTGGGCACGGCGGCCGGGCTGCCGGCTCTGCCGCTCACCGTCATCCCGCAGTACTTCGAGCTCGATGGCACCTTCCCCAACCACGAGGCAAACCCGCTCGACCCGGCCACCCTCGTCGACCTGCAGGCCGCGGTGCGTGAGCACGGTGCGGACCTCGGGCTGGCCTTCGACGGGGATGCCGACCGGTGCGTCGTGATCGACGAGCGCGGCGAACCGGTGAGTCCGAGTGCGGTCACCGCCCTGATCGCCCGGCGCGAGGTGGCGCGAGCGGTGGCCGACGGCGCGGATGCCGCCGAGGTCACCGTCGTGCACAACGCGATCTGCTCGGCTCAGGTGCCCGAGGTGATCGCCGCCACCGGTGCCCGCGCGGTGCGCACCCGGGTGGGGCACTCGTTCGTCAAGGCCGAGATGGCCCGGCACGACGCAGTGTTTGGCGGCGAGCACAGCGCGCACTACTACTTCCGCGACTTCTGGTTTGCCGACACCGGAATGCTGGCCGCGTTGCACGTGGTGGCCGCACTCGGGTCGGCACCGGAGCCGCTCAGCGTGCTCATGGCCGACCTGCAGCGATACCCAGCGTCGGGCGAGGTCAACTCCACCGTCACCGACGCGGCTGCCGCCACGGCACGGGTGCGGCAGTGGGGCGAGGCGCAGGGTGCCGTGGTCGATCTCCTCGATGGGCTCACGCTGACCGTGCCGGCCCCTGGCGGCGGTGTGGGCTGGTGGCTCAACCTGCGCGCCTCCAACACCGAACCGCTGCTCCGGCTCAACGTCGAGGCGGCGGACTCCGGCACCATGGAGCGGGTCCGCGACGAGGTGCTCGCCATCGTTCGCCACTGAGACCGACATGTCCGGCAGCGGCGGCCGGCAGTGGCGACCGGCCCGGCTGCCGCACGGGTGGGGCCGGCGGGCAGGTCCGATGCCGCCGAGTACGACCGCGCGCTTCAGGGCAGGCCCGGCCGTCGCGGGGGAGCGGTGCCGCGGTCCGAGCGCACGGCCTCGGCGGGGTATGCGAGGATCAGATTCCACCGTCACCGAGAGGAACCCATGACGTCGCCGGCTGCGCCGCCCCCCTCTGATATCGCGGGCGCAACGCCCCTCGAGCCGTGGCTGCGCGCCATCCTTCGGTGCCCGGCGTGCCGGTCCGAGGTGCGTGACGACGCCGGGCCGACCGGGCCAGAGTTGGTGTGCACGTCGAGCACGTGCGGTCTGGCCTATCGGATCGACGACGGGGTCCCGGTGCTGCTCGTCGATGAGGCGCGCCGCCCGGGCTGAGGCCCGGTGCCGGGCGGTACGGCCATGACCTGGGTCGACGACGCTCGCCTGGACGACGTGGAGGCGCTGCATGCCCTCGACTCCAGCGGCACCTTGCGGGCCCTGGCCACCGCCGGTGCACAGGTGCGCCGGGCGGTGGTGGCCGCAGAAGAAGGCGGAGTCGCTCGGGTGGCCGGGGGTGAGCGGCCACGGTCGGTGCTGGTGGCTGCGCTGGGGGGTTCCGCCGTCGTCGGCGAGGTCCTCACCATGCTGGCCGGCCTCGGTTCTCCGGTTCCTGTCATCGTGCGGCGTGACGGCCCGCTGCCTGGGTGGATCGGGCCGATGGACCTGGTCGTCGCCGTGTCCCAGTCCGGCCGGGCCGCCGGTCCGCTCGCGCTGGCGGCGGAGGCCGCACGCCGAGGTGCGTCGGTGCTCACAGTGGGCGCTCCTGGGTCTCCGCTCGCTGAGGTCTGCGCTCGAGCGCGCGGTGTGCACGTCGACACTGCCGTTCCCACGGCGACGTCGCGCACCGGGTTGTGGTCGCTGCTGACCCCGGTGCTGCTCGCCGCCGACGGGCTCGGTCTGGTGCAGTCATCGGCCGCGGCGCTCGACCAGGTGGCCGACGTGCTCGACGAGGTCGCCGAGGAGTGTCGGCCCGGCTCGGAGAGTTTCGTCAACCCGGCCAAGGAGGTCGCCCTGGCCTTCGACGGTGCGGTCCCGGTGGTGCTCGGCGACAGCGCGCTGACCGGGGTGGCGGCCGCTCGCGCTGCTCAGATGCTCGCCCGGACGGCGCGGGTGCCGGCCACCTTCGGTGCGCTGCCCGATGCCGCATCGCAGATTGTTGCCGTGCTCGACGGCCCGTACGGCGGCGGGCCGCATGGCGGCGTGCGGTCGTCATCGAGGACGGGCGAGCGCGACGTGTTCGCCGACCCGTTCCTCGACGGCCCGCAGGCGCCGCGGCTGGCGCTGCTGGCGCTGCGCGATCCTGGGCTTCCGGCGGCCGAGCGGGCCCTCGCCGATGCGGTTGTGGGGTCGGCGCGGGATGCCGGTGCCGTGGTCGTCGAGCGGGAGGCCCGGGCCGGTGACGCGGTGGCCCGGCTCGCGTCCCTGGTGGCGCACACCGACTTCGCGGCCACCTACCTCGGCCTCGGCCTCGGCTTCGACCCGGCCGTCAGCCGGCACGTCACCGACCTGCGGGACCGCACGTCCTGACCCCACCAACGGTCGGGGTGGAGGATTCCGCTCGGAGTTTGGCGATGAATCGGGCGACTTGGCGACGGCTGGTGAGGGTGACCAGCCGGGCATTGCCGCCGTGCTCGTCCAGCAGCTGACGAACCCTGGGGCGCATGGTCTTTCGGTAGCCCCAGACGTACCGAACGAACTTCCAGGTGATGCGGTCGTAGACGCCGTCCACGCCGGTCAGCGGAAGGTTGACGATGGCAGCGAGCTGGTTGGCCAGGGAGGTCTTGCCGGACCCGCCGCAGCCGATGATGGCGATCCGGTCCATGCGCCCGGACGTTACCGCCGCATGGATCGGCTCCCGTGGATGCGGGCCGCTCACCATGCCACCACCCTCGGGTCGGAACCGCTGTCTGCTGGCACGAGGCCGAACAGTAGGCTCCCAAGAACCAGCGGCGCGATGACCACCGGCGAAGTCCCCGCTGGCTCACACCTTCTGACCGGGGAAGGCCCATGTACAGGCTGCTGTTCTCGACCGTCATCCGCTATGTGCCTGCGGAGACCGCGCACCATCTGGGCTTCGCGCTCATCCGGATGGCGAGCGCGATGCCGGGCCTCGGCTGGCTGCTGCGCCGATGGTGCACTCCACGCGATCCGGTCTTGCGGATCCGCGCGCTCGGGATGACGTTTCCCGGGCCGCTGGGTCTGGCGGCGGGGTTCGACAAGGACGCTCGCGGCCCGGATGCGTTCGGCGCCCTGGGGTTCGGCTTCGTCGAGATCGGCACGGTGACCGCGCGGCCGCAGCCGGGCAATCCGACACCACGACTGTTCCGGCTCGCCGAGGACTCCGCCCTGGTGAACCGGATGGGCTTCAACAACGCCGGGGCCGCGGCGGCCGCCGCCCGGCTGCAGGCTCGTCGCCGGGGCGAGGGCCCGGGCCAGGTCGTGGTCGGTGCCAACATCGGCAAGACGAAGGTGGTGCCTGAGGGCGAGGCGGTGGCCGACTATGTGGCCGCGACGACGATGCTGGCCGGCGTCGTGCAGTACCTGGTCGTCAATGTCAGTTCACCCAACACCCCAGGGTTGCGCACCCTCCAAGCCGTCGACCAGCTTCGGCCGTTGCTGGTGGGGGTTCGTGACGCGCTGGACGGCGCGGGGTCAGCGCACGTGCCGCTGCTGGTCAAGATCGCCCCGGATCTGGCCGACGACGATATCGATGCAGTGGCCGACCTGGCGCTGGAGCTCGGGTTGGACGGGATTATCGCCACCAACACGACGACGTCCCGCGCGGGGTTGCGGACTGATCCGGCGGTGGTCGAGGCGGTCGGCGCGGGCGGGTTGTCTGGCGCTCCGCTGAGAGATCGTTCCCTGGCCGTGCTGCGGCGGTTGTCCGGCCGGGTTGAGGGTCGGTTGGTGCTGGTCTCGGTCGGCGGCATCGAGACCGTCGATGACGCCTGGGCCCGGATCTGTGCCGGGGCGACGCTGCTGCAGGGGTACACCGGGTTCGTCTATGGCGGGCCGTGGTGGCCGCGCCGCATCCATCGGGGTCTGGCTCGCCGGGTCCGAGATGCTGGCTACTCCTCGATCAGCGAAGCGGTCGGCTCGGTGGTCAACGACTGAGCCGCCACGTGCGCGGCGCCGTCGACCTCCTGCTGCCCACCGTGGGGCACGCCCTCGCCTCCCGGTGACCGACGCTGGGATGCCGCGCGGCGACCTCCCAGCGTCGGTGTCCTGGTGCCGGGCGCTCAGCCCATCCAGCCGAGGACGTCGACGAGCACGTGGGTGCCGGTGCTCGCGTAGACCATCACCCGCCCGTCGGAGCCCACCCGGGCAAGCACCTGGCCCGTCACTGTCTGGCCGGCGCGGTAGTTGAGGTTGGACGTCGCCGGACGCCCCGTTCCGGACTCGAACACGGTGAGGTATCCGGAACCCGAGGGAGCGACAACGGTGACGTTGAGGACGACCGCCGACGCGCCGCTGGTTGGCACGCCGCCGCGACCGCTCACCTGAACGGCGCGGGCCACCCCGGCGGAGAGCGCGGGACCGGTGGTCGAGCGCGTGTCGGCCACTCGCGCGGACGGCAGTGGGGTGAACCGAGCTCCGCTCGACGGGGCACCCGGCGTGTACCAGCCGACGACGTCGATGATCAGGTGAGTACTGCCGGACGAGTTGTACACCTGGATCCCGCCACCCGTGCCGAGCGGCATCGTCACCAGGTTCGGCACGGTGGCGCCGGCCGGGAAGTTGATGTTGCTGGCCGTGGGCCGCGCGCGGCCCACGGGGTAGACGGTCAGATAGCCGGACCGCGTGGGGGAGACCGCGGTGACGTTCATGACCACGGCACTCGCACTCGCGGGGACTCCGCCCGCCCCGGCCACCGCGACGAGGCGGCTCTCGCCACCGGCCAGCGGCCGCGACGTCACACCTCCGACACCGCGGGTGTCGGTGATCCGGGCCGGAACGGGTGAGGCCGTGTACCGGGATCCCCGCGGCAGGGTGCCGCCGGAGTAGTACCCCACCACGTCGAGGATGACGTGGGTGGTGCCGGTCTGGTTGTACAGGCTGGCCCTTCCGGCAGCGTCGACCGGAACGGTCGCATGGTTGGCGATCGTCTGCCCGGCGGCGAAGTTCAGCGTCGACCCGGTGGGCCGAGTGGCGCCGTTGGCCCACACCGTCAGGGAGGAGCCCGAGGTCGGGCCGGTCACCGTGGCGTTGAGGACGACGGCGGTGACGCCGCTGGCCGGGATGCCCGTCCCCCCACCGGTGAGCGTGACGGTGCGATTCTGACCCGCTCGAAGCGGGCTCGCCGCTGTGCGGGTGTCGAGCACGCGGTACGGCGCCACCGAGGTGAACTCTCCTCTGGTCGACACTTCGCGGAGAAGGGTCCGCACCGCCGAGGTGCCGAGCACGGCGCCGTTGCTGTCCAGCGAGCTCACCCGCCAGTACAGGCTGCCGTCCGGCCAGGCCGGTGCGACGAGACCCGGCGCCCAGGTGGCGGCGTCGGTCGTGGCGCTCTCGAGCACCGAACCGAACGTCGGTGAGGTACTGACGTCGACCCGGTAGCGCGTCGCCTCCGCCAGCGGGGACCACGAGAACACCAGGCTGGTCGAGGTCGCCGTGACGCCGCTGCTCGGCTCCAGCAACTGTGGCGCGGGGCCGGTCACGGTGAACCGGGAGAGGCTGGACCACCCGCCCTCACGCCCGTTCGCGTCGATCCGGCGCACGCGCCATCCGTACGCCTGGCCGGCCGACAGCGCGTTCGCGAGCGCAGCGGTCGTCAGGCGGGTACGTACCGAGCCGACGAGGTTGGTCGGGGTGATGGGGGAGTCGGGTTTCGCGTAGACCTCGACGTCGTACTGCGCCGCGCTCGCCATCGGGGTCCACGCCAGGAGCGGCGTACCGGTGACCGTGGACCCGGCGGTCGGGGTGGTCCCGGCCGGGGCCGCGGTTGACTTGGTGAGCGTGATCGGGTCGCTCCAGGTCAGCGGGTTGGCGCTGTTGTCGTGCGCCCGCACTCGGGCGTAGAGCGGGCCGTCCGGGTAGGACGCTGAGGGCGCGACGTAGGTCGTCTGGTCGATGCCGGTGACGTTGTCGAGGACGCTCGTGAAGTTCGCCGTGGTCGAGACCTGAAGCTGGTAGGTGGCCGCCTCGACGTCGACGGCGGCGCCGGTCGGAGCGGCTGCTTCGGTCTGGTCCAGCCGGTTGGTCGCGAGGTAGTCGTCCCAGGTGAAGACGACCGAGTTGTCGCCGGGTGCTCCGGGCGTGGCGGCCGCCGGTAGCGTGGCTGCCAGGTTCTGCACCGGGCGGGAGACCTTGCGGAACGCCCGAGCAGCATCGAACACGGAGTCGTCGAAGCGGCCGCACCAGCCTGCGGTGTAGCACGGCCGGACGAACCAGTATGTGGCCTGGCCGGCCTGGCTGTCGGGGAGGGATTCCGCCGGGGTCAGGGAGGTGTACGAGGTGCGGTACTCGCGGGTGATGTTCGTGAACAGCGGGTCGGTGGCGAGGTAGACGATGTATGACCCCGCACCCGGCACCGGCCGCCAGGTGAAGCGAGGCGTGTCGTGCTCGACTGCACTACACGACCCGAGGGGGCAGTCGGCAGGTCCGGTCAGCGTTGTCTCGTCGAGCGAGGCGACGGCGAAGTCCCCGATCGGCGACACCGAGATCTGCGCACCGGTGGCGTCCCTGGCCTGGACGACGTAGTCGTAGTCGCCGGGCGGCAACAGGCGACTCCACGGCGATCCGGCCGGGCTCTCGCCGGTGAAGGCGCTTGCGGTCTCTCGGGTCGGCTTGCCAAGTGCGGCGAACGAGTTGGCCCCCGAGACCGAGGCCAGGACCTGGTAGGTTCGCGCGCCCTGGACGGCCGGCCACTCCAGAAGCGGCGGTCGCCAGGTCTCCAGCGGCGTCTCGAGGACGGGTCCGGGTGCGGTGGCCGAGGCGTTCTGTGCCGCAAGGGTGAACGACGGCCAGCCACCGCTGTTCGGGAGGCGGGTCAGGTCCTCGCCCTGGTCCTCGACCCCCTGGACGGTCCACGCCCAGGGGCCTGGGCAGACCTCGCGCAGGGTCTCGGGCACATAGGTGGTGCCCCACACCGTTGCGGTGAGAGTGCGCCCGCATCCGGACAGCGTCACCCTGAAACGTGCGACGTTTTCGACCGGGGTCCACCGCAGGACCGGGTTGGTGACGGTGGCGCCGTCGGCCGGGGCTGTCTGCCGGATGTCCGCAGGGTCGTACATGAAACTGCGCGCAGCGCTGAAGGCGCCGAGCACGTCGCTCTTGATGTCGACCGCACGGACCCGCCAGTAGCGCACCACGCCGGGCTCGAACAGGTCGGTCTCGGGGCAGGTGAACGAACCGGGCGCGGTGCGGCGGTACGGCGTGAGCCTGGTGTGGTCGGTGTGGCACGACGAGTAGGTGCCCGGTGAGAAGTTGACGTCCGTCCCCACCTGGAACTCGTACTGCGCTGCCCCGCGCTGGGGGGTCCACGAGAAGGTCGGCTGCTGCAGCGCGAAGTTGCCGTTCGCCGGGCTGAGCAGGGTGACCTGGGAGAAGCGCTTGTCCTCGGTACCGTGCGGCCGCGGGGAGGTGTCGGCGTTGGCGGGCCACGCTCGAGTGAAGGTCCACGGCCCGTCGTGGATGTCGCTCCACCGACCCGGCTCCGGGACCTGCGAGCTGCTCATCGGCCGCACCCGCCAGTAGTAGGAGCCGGCCGGGAGGTTCTGTTTCGGCGTGAACGTGTTGCCGACGACACGCAGGTCGTCGTAGATCGGCCGGTTGAAGTTCTGGTCGGGGCTGAGGTCGAGCTGGTAGAACGCCGCGCCGCGCACCGGTTTCCACTCCAGGACGACCTCCTCCACCGGCACCGAGGTGGTCGACGCCGGCCGCACGAGGTCGATCTTTGTGGTGTCGTCCCAGGAGATCGTGTACCTGGCCGGATCGGACCACGGCGAGTAGACGTTGTTCGCCGACTTCGCCCGGACCCGCCAGTAGACCGGGGTGTCGAACGCCGGTGGCTTGGCCGGGCTGTAGGACGTGGTGGCGGTCGACACCGGGGCCGCCGACCCGACGAAGCCTCCGTCGTCGTCGACCTGGATCTCGTAGGTCTTCGCGCCGGTCACTGGCCTCCACTGGTACGACAGGGCGTCTGTGGGATGGTCGAGCGCTGCACCGTTGACCGGGTAGGTGAGTACCGGCGCGACGTCGTTGGTCCGCGTGAAGGTGCCGGTCGCGTAGGTGCTGGCGACGCCGGCGCGGTCGACTGACCGCACGCGCCACCAGTACTGGCCCACGGGGAGGTCCTTGGTCGGTGTGGCGTACGTGTTCGCGGTGCTCTGCGTGAAGGCGAGGGCCCCGGTGAAGCCGGCGTTCGTCGACACTGCGACGTCGTAGCGCGTCGCATCCGTGACTCGCTGCCACTGGAGTACTGGCGAGGAGCCGAGGTTCTGGCCGTCCGGTGCCACGATGACGGGCGCCGGAGGCGCGGCGCTCACCACCGCCGGCGCGGCGACGGCGAGGGCGAGGGCGGACGCGGCGGCGGAGAGCCAGGTCAGGGCCTTGCGCATGGGGTCCCTTCCGAGGGGGTGGGTGAGCGGGGAGCGGAGCACCGGCCAGCCTCACACGCTCGTCGATCGCATCCGGGGTCTGCCGGCGAAGATCGGCCGAACGCCCAGCGCTTCTGTCCGGGCGGACGACCTGCCGGCGCCTGCGCCGCCGACGTCGCCGCTCGGGGTGATGGCGCCACCGATCGTCATCCGGGTGGTGCGTTACCGTCGCGGGTGCCCGCCGACCTGTACGACGTCATCCATTCCCGCCGGGACGTGCGCGGGCAGTTCACCGGCGCACCGGTACCGGACGACGCCCTGACCAAGGTGCTCGAGGCAGCACACGCCGCGCCCAGCGTGGGGCTGAGCCAGCCGTGGGACTTCGTGCTCGTGCGGGATCGGCAGACCACGGCCCGGTTCCACGCTCATGTCCAGGACGAACGCGCAAGGTTCGCGGCCAGCTTGGAGGGCGAGGCGGCCGAGCGGTTCGCGCGAATCAGGGTCGATGGCGTGCTCGACGCCACCCTCGCGGTGGTCGTCACCTACGACGCAGACCGGGGCGGGCCAGCGGTGTTGGGGCGGCACGCGATCGCCGACGCCGGCCTGTACTCGGTGTGCCTGGCGATCCAGAACCTCTGGCTCGCGGCGCATGCCGAGCGGCTCGGCGTGGGCTGGGTGTCGTTCTACCGCGAGCCGTTTCTGCGGGACCTGCTCGGCATCCCCGAGCGGATCCGGCCGGTGGCCTGGTTGTGTCTGGGGCCGGTGACCCACACCGAGGCTCACCCCGACTTGGAGCGCCACGGGTGGCGCCGCCGGAGGCCGCTCGACGATGCGGTTCACGCCGAGCGCTGGCCCACCGAGGATGACGGGGAGCCCGCCGCGGTCCCGGAGCGCGGTCGCTAGGAAGGTCGCGGCGGCCGTAGCCTCGCGCGTCCGTTGAGGGTCGCGCCGACGGCGAGGCGTCGAGGTGGCTTCGGTATCCTGGCAGCGCCGGCGCGGGTGATGACCCTCGCATGCGTTGCGGCCCAGAAGGGCGACGCCGGGTCCACGAACACTGAGCTACCTGCCAAGGAGATCACCCATGTCCGTCGACCACCAGGTGCGCGACCTCGCGCTCGCCACCGCCGGCCGTCACCAGATCCGACTTGCCGAGCACGAGATGCCCGGCCTGATGGCGCTGCGCGCCGAGTACGGCGAGAGCCAGCCGCTCGCCGGTGCCCGTATCGCCGGCTCGCTGCATATGACCGTGCAGACCGCCGTGCTGATTGAGACCCTCGTCGCGCTCGGCGCTCAGGTGCGCTGGGCCTCGTGCAACATTTACTCGACCCAGGATGAAGCCGCCGCCGCGGTCGTCGTCGGCCCGCACGGCACGCCGGAGGACCCGCAGGGTGTGCCGTGCTTCGCCTGGAAGGGTGAGAGCCTGGAGGAGTACTGGGACTGCACCGAGCAGATCCTCACCTGGCCCGGCGGCGCCGGCGCCAACATGATCCTCGACGACGGTGGCGACGCCACCATGCTCGTGCACAAGGGCAAGGAGTGGGAGGCCGCCGGCCAGGTGCCGCCCACCACCGAGGAGGACACCGAGGAGTTCGGCGTGTTCAAGGCGCTGGTGCGCCGGACCCTGGCCCAGGACCCGCAGAAGTGGACGAAGGTCGCCGCCGAGATCAAGGGCGTCACCGAGGAGACCACCACCGGCGTGCACCGCCTCTACCAGTTGGCCGAGGCCGGCGAGCTGCTCTTCCCGGCGATCAACGTCAACGACTCGGTCACCAAGAGCAAGTTCGACAACAAGTACGGCTGCCGGCACAGCCTCATCGACGGGCTCAACCGGGCCACCGATGTGCTCATCGGCGGCAAGGTGGCCGTGGTCGCGGGCTATGGCGACGTCGGCAAGGGCTGCGCGGAGTCGCTGCGCGGCCAGGGCGCGCGGGTCATCGTCACCGAAATCGACCCGATCTGTGCGCTCCAGGCCGCGATGGACGGCTATCAGGTGGCGAAACTGGAGAGCGTCATCGAGCAGGCCGACATCGTGGTCACCTCCACCGGCTGCTTCGACGTCGTCACCGCCGAGCACATGCAGCGGATGAAGAACAAGGCGATCCTCGCCAACATCGGCCACTTCGACAACGAGATCGACATGGCCGGACTGGCGAAGGTCCCCGGCATCCAGAAGCAGGAGATCAAGCCGCAGGTGCACGAGTGGACCTTCACCAGTGGCGACTCGATCATCGTGCTCTCCGAGGGCCGCCTGATGAACCTGGGCAACGCCACCGGCCATCCGAGTTTCGTCATGTCGAACTCGTTCTCGAACCAGACGATCGCCCAGATCGAGTTGTTCGGGAAGACCGACGAGTACCTGGATGACGAGGGCGCGCCGACGGTCGAGACGCTGCCGAAGCACCTCGACGAGAAGGTTGCCGAGCTGCATCTGGAGGCTCTCGGCGTCGAGCTCACCGAGCTGACCAAGGAGCAGGCGGAGTACCTCGGCGTCGACGTGGCCGGCCCCTACAAGCCGGAGCACTACCGCTACTGAGCATCCAATACCGTTGCGACACAGGCGGGGCCGTCCAGATGGGCGGCCCCGCCTGTGTCATTCTCGGCGGTAGCAGGGGTGGATGCCGGGCTGGGCGCGTCCACCGTACGGACGAGGTGCGGCTCACCGGTTCGGCACACGACGACGAGGTGTTCGGTCGATGTGCGGGGGGTCTGCGCGATGCGATTGTTCTCGTGAGCCGGAAACCTCCGGCCGGGCACCCTGCCCCTGTCACCCGTGAAAGGCACCTCCCATGACCAAGGCCCTCGCCATCGTCCAGACCCGCATCGCCTCGCTCCGCGACGAGAAGGGCGCCACCGCCGTCGAGTACGGCCTGATGGTGGCCCTCATCGCCGCCGCGATCATCGGCGCTGTCGCACTCCTCGGTGACAACCTCGTCACGCTCTTCACCGACGTCGACACCGCCGTCCAGGGCCGCTGACGTACGGCATAGGCACGCCGGACGACTCGATGGACCGCTCGACTCGACGCCCGAGACCTCGGCGCTGTCGTGACGAGAACGGCGCGACTGCCGTGGAGTACGCCCTGCTCGTCGCGTTCATCGCCCTGGCGATAGTCGGCAGCGTTGCGGCCCTCGCGCCGGTGTTGAACGACATCTTTACCGAGGCTGTCGCGCCGCTGCTCTGACGGACCGGGTCCCCACCCTGTGGGGACCCGGTCCGTCCGGTGCGCAGGAATCTGACGTTTTCACTTCACTTCCCCCTCCTCTGACGCCGTAAGGAAGTACCTCCCATGGGCAAGCGAGTCATCGCCCTCGTCACCGCTGTCGTCCTCGCCCTCGTCGGGGCGGTGCTCGTCGTGCTCTACGCCCGTGCCGCCGACTCCCGCGCAGTCGCCGCGAAGACCCCGACCGTCGCCTACGTCACTACCGCGCTGGTCGCCTCGGGCACCTCGCTCGCCGATGCTGCCAAGTCCGGCGCGGTGGTCAAGACCAACGTCCCCAAGGACGCCCTGCCCGTCGGCGCGCTGAGCGGCATCAGCGGCGACAACCAGGACCTGCTCGCCCTCGGCGACCTGGCGCCCGGCACGTACGTACTGCAGGCATCATTCGGTACCACCCCGCTCGGCACCAAGGCGATCCAGGTGCCCACCGGCAAACTGGCCGTGTCCGTCGAATTGACCGACCCCGCCCGGGTCGGCAGTTTCGTCACGCCCGGGTCACGCCTCACCATCTTTTCCACCTCCGAGCTGCGCAAGTTCGGCACCCCCGACGCCGAGAAGTTCAACGAGCAGAAACTCACCGGCACCACGGTGCTGCTCGAAGACGTGCTCGTCATCGGCATGGGCAACTCCTCGCTGACCCCGGCCCAGCAGCCCGCAGGCGGGGATGCCGAGGCCAAAGCCGCCGAGGCATCCTTCCTCGTGACCGTGGCGGTGAGCCCGCAGGACGCGGTGCGCCTCGTGCACGCGATCAACTCCTACGTGCTGTACGCCGGTCTGCGCGGTGAGGGCGTGCAGGTGGGCCAGCAGAGCACCACCGACGCCACCGTCGTCCGAGCCCAGCCATGATCCTGCTCTGGGAGGCCGACAGGGCTCTCGCCGAGCGCTACCGCTTCACCCTCGGCTCCGACACCACCGTGGCCGACACCCCGGCCGCGGTCGGCCGGATCATCACCGAGGACACCGCCCTCGCGCAGATCGTGGTCGGGCCGCACGTCGACCTCGACACCGTCTGGGACCTCGCCGAGGCCTTGCGCGTGGAGCGGCCCGAAGTGGGCTGCATCGTGCTCCGGGACCGGGTCGACGTGGCCGTACTCACCCAGGCACTCCAGCTCGGGGTGCGCGAGGTGGTGCCGGCCGATGACACCTCGGCCCTGCTGGAAGCCCTGCGCCGGAGCCAGAATCTCACGTCCCGGATGGTCAACTACCGCAGCGGCGGCGGTGCCGAGGTCCAGCACGGCAAGGTCGTGACCGTCTTCTCCGCCAAGGGTGGGGTCGGCAAGACCGCGGTCTCGACCAACCTCGCGGTCACGCTCGCCTCGGGCGGGGCGCGTACCCTCCTGGTCGACCTCGACCTGTCCTTCGGGGATGACGCGATCAGCCTCCAGTTGCTGCCCACCCGCACCATGACCGATGCGATCGCGATGACCGGGAGCATCGACGAGCAGGGCCTGGCCTCGCTGGTCACCCGGCATGAACCCAGCGGGCTGGACGTGCTGTGCGCGCCCTCGAGCCCCGCGGATGCCGACCGCATCCCGGTGCAGACCGTCTCGGAGATCCTTCGGGTCGGCCGGCAGCACTATGACTGGGTCGTCGTCGACACCCCGCCGAGTTTCACCGAGCACGTCCTCGCGGCGTGCGACATCAGTGACCGGCTGGTGCTGATCGCCACGCTCGACATCTCCGCGGTGAAGAACCTCAAACTCTCGCTCGACACCCTCGACCTGCTCGGCGTCCTGAAGGACTCGCGCTACGTCGTCATCAACCGCGCCGACACCAAGCAGGGGCTCCGGGTGGAGGACGTGACCGCGGCGATCAATCAGCCGATCGCCGCCACCATCCCGCATAGCGCGAGCCTGCCGAACTCGGTGAACCGTGGCGTCGCGCTGGTCCTTGACGAACCGCGCCATCCGGTGAGCCTGGCTATCCGCGAACTCGCCAACGCCCATGTCATGGGCGGCGTGACCGACGACCCGGAGGCACGCACCGGCCGCCGGCAACGACTGACCAGGAGCCGTCGATGAGCCTCGCCGACCGTCTTGACAGTATCCGACGCCAGCAGATGGCGACCGGGCCCGAGGAAGTGACCGCCACTCCCGGGCGGGCCGCCCGACCCGAGCGCATCGTCGACCCGCTGCAGAGCGTCAAGGAGCGGGTCCACCAGTCGCTCATCGACGAGCTCGGCCCCAAGCTCTACGACCCGCACCAGCGCGAGGACGAGCTGGCCTCGCGAGTGCGCCAGTCGCTGCAGGACACCATCGAGGCGGAACAGACGCCACTCTCGCTCGCCGACCGCACCCGCCTCGTGCAGGAGGTCTCCGACGAGGTGCTCGGCCACGGTCCGCTGGAGCCGCTGCTCCGCGACCCCGAGATCAGCGAGATCATGGTCAGCGGCGCCGACCACATCTGGGTCGAGCGCGCCGGCAAGCTCTACCCGGTCGAGGCGCACTTCTCGAGCGAGGCGCACCTGCGCCGGGTCGTCGACAAGATCGTCGGCCGGATCGGTCGCCGGGTCGACGAGTCCAGCCCGCTGTGTGACGCCCGCCTGCCCGACGGATCCCGAGTGAACGCGGTGGTGGCACCGATCGCGCTCGATGGTGCGCAGCTCACCATCCGGAAGTTCTCCAAGGACCCGTTCACCGCTCAAGACCTGGTGAGTTTCGGAACCTTCTCGGAGCAGACCCGCGACTTCCTCCAGGCCTGCGTGCTCGGCCGCCGCAACATCATCATCAGTGGCGGCACCGGCTCGGGAAAGACCACCCTGCTCAACGTCATCTCTTCCTTCATCCCGGATGACGAGCGCATCGTCACCATCGAGGATGCCGCCGAACTGCAGCTGCGCCAGGACCACGTGCTGCGGATGGAGTCCCGCCCCCCGAACATCGAGGGCAAGGGCC
>JBOFLG010000126.1:0-16613 GCA_051657745.1 Dermatophilaceae bacterium
ACCGCGTCGGCAATGGTCGACACCGAGCCGCGCAGCACCCGCTCCTCAGGCTGGCTGGCCCGATACACCACCGCCACCGGGCAGTCCGCGCCGTGCGTGGCCTCGAGCTCGGCCATCACCTCGCGGGTGCGGGTGACCGCGAGATGGATAACGAGGGTCGCCCCGGTCGCGGCGAACGCGGCGAGGGTCTCACCGTCCGGCATCGGGGTCGACCGGGCCTGGGCCCGGGTGAGCACCACCGACTGCGCCACCAGCGGCACCGTGAGTTCGCGCCCGAGTAGCGCCGCCGCGGCTGCGTAGGAGGGCACCCCAGGTGTGACGTCCCACGGCACATCCGCGGCATCGAGGCGTCGAACCTGTTCGGAGAGAGCGGAGTACACCGATGGGTCGCCGGAGGCGAGCCGCACGACATCCTTCCCAGCCCGGTGCGCCGCGACCATCCGGGTGGTGATTTCGTCGAGGTCGAGGTGCTGGGTGTCGACCAGCTCAGTCCCCGGGCTCAGCGAGGCGAGCACGCCGGCGTCGAGGTAACTGCCGGGGTACAGCACCACGTCAGCCGCCTCGAGGAGACGCACCGCCCGCACCGTGAGCAGGTCGGCCGCGCCTGGGCCGGCACCCACGAAATGCACCGTCATGCGTCATCCCCGCGGATGCCGTCCCGGCCGGCGCTGCCCTGACCCAGGGTGTTCCGGCCCCCGTCATCCCCGCGGATGCCGTCCCCGCGGGCACCCGCCCGACCCGCGTCATCCGGCGCCGCGTCATCCGGCGCTGCATCGTCGCGGACGAACCGCGGCGTCCAGACCCCAGCACGCCCGACGCGAGTGCTGCTGGCCCCCACGATCAGCAGACAGGACATGTCGATGGATGCCGTGTCGAGTTCGCCGAGCGTGGTGACCTCCAGCGACTCCCCTCCTCGCCCGACGTCGCGGCCGACCACCACCACCGTCTGTGGCGACCGGTGCTCCAGCAGGACCGCGCGGGCCGTCGCCAACTGCGCGGTGCGCGACCGCGACGCCGGGTTGTACAGCGCCAGCACAAGGTCAGCCTCCGCGACCGCCCGCAGGCGCCGCTCGACCACCGGCCACGGCTTGAGCCGGTCGGACAGTGAGAGCACCGCAAAGTCGGCCCCGATCGGCGCGCCGGCGCGGGCCGCCACGGCTTGCACTGCACTCACTCCGGGCAGCACCCGAATGCCGACGCCGGCAAAGACCGGGGCCTCGGCGGCCTCGAACACGGCAGCGGCCATCCCGAACACGCCCGCGTCGCCGCCGGAAACCACGGCGACCCGCTCTCCCGCCTGGGCCAACTCGAGCGCGAACCGGGCCCGCTCCACCTCGACGGTGTTTCGCGATGCGTGCCGGGTGAGCCCGGCCCGCGCGGGTACCCGGTCGACGTACGGGCGGTAGCCGACCACGTGGTCGACCTCAGCGAGCGCAGCGCCCACCTCGGGGGTCAGCCAGTGGTCGGGGCCCGGCCCGAGACCGACCACCAGCAACTCCGAATCCGGCCCGGCGACGGCATCCGGTCCCACCGCAGCGCCCAGCCGACCCACGGCATCCGGTCCAGTCACGGCATCAGGTCCAGTCCCGGCCCCCGAACGATCCGCGACATCCCCAGCCGGCCGGATGTCGTGCGGCCGCCGCGACCGCGGCCCGTGCCGCGAGTCGCCCGGGACCAACACCAGCGAGAAGTACGGCACCGAGTCGGCGTCGACCTCAGCCACCGGCAGCCACCGCTCGGCGGGCGTCGAGGCCCGTTCGACATAGCGGGCCCCCGCCAGCCGCCCGGCCGCGGCAAGGGCCCGGCGCACCGCCGGGAAGGTGCGACCGAGCTTCATCACGACCGCAGCGTCGGTATCGGCGAGCCGTCTGGTCAACTCTGGTTCGGACAGCGTCGCCGGCAGCACGGTCAGCACGTCGGTCTGGCGGGCGAGCGGGGTCGCCACGGCGGCGGCAGCAGCGGCAAACGCCGGAACCCCGGGAACGATCTCGGTCGGGTACCGCTCGGCCAACCGGTCGTGCAGGTACATCGACGACCCGTAGAACATCGGGTCGCCCTCGGCGAGCAGGATGACGTCGCGCCCGGCGTCGAGGTGCGCGGCCAGCCGGGCCGCGGCCGCCTCGTAGAACTCGGCCAGGGCGCCCGCGTACCCGCCCGGGTGGTCGGTGACCCCGGTCGTCACCGGGTAGGTCAGCTGCTCCTCGACCACGTCGGCGGCGAACAGCCCGGCCGCGGTCCGCCGCGCGTTCGACTCCTTGCCCACCCCCGCGTGGTAGGCGACCACGCGAGCGGCCTCGATCAGGCGGGCCGCCTTGCGGGTGATCAACTCGGGGTCGCCGGGGCCCACACCCACCGCGACGAGTCGGCCGGTCATTCGCGCTCCTGGGCCAGGGCGTTGAGGGCTGAGGCGGCCAGCGCGGAGCCGCCGCGCCGGCCCCGCACGGTGACGTAAGGCAGGTCGACGTCATGCTCGACCGCGAGCCCGACCAGCGCGTCCTTGGACTCCGCAGCGCCGATGAAGCCGACCGGGCAGCCCACCACGGCAGCCGGGCGAGGGCCACCATCGAGCACGAGTTCGAGCAGGTGAAAGAGCGCGGTCGGGGCGTTACCGACAGCAACCACCGCACCGTCGAGTACGGGTTCCCACAGCGAGACAGCCGCGGCCGAGCGGGTCGTCCCCCAGTCCCGCGCCAGTTGCGGCACCCGTGGGTCGTCGAGCAGGCAGCGCACCTCGTTGCCCGCCGGGAGCCGGCTCCGGGTGACCCCGGCGGCCACCATCGTGGCGTCACACAGGATCGGCGCGCCCGCTCGCAGCGCGGCCCGGGCCGAGGCCACCAGGCGGGGGTGCACGACGAGGTCATCGACGAGGTTGACCTGCCCGCTGCCATGGACCATCCGCACGGCCAGCGTCTCCGCGTCGGCCGGGATCCGGCTGAGGTCGGTCTCGCGGCGGATCGTGGCGAAGGAGTCGGTGTAGATGTCCGGTCCGTGGCCGATGTAGGCGAACCGTCGGGCGGGCCGGTGGACGGCCGAGGAGGTGCCGCTCATCGGACACCCGTGCCGGCATCCACGCCTGAACGAGAGCCCGCACCTGCACCTGAACGAACACCCGCACCTGAACGAGCGCCCGCGCCCGCGCCCGCGCCCGCGCCCGCGCCCGCGACGAGCACACCCCGCCAGGGGGTCACCACCAGCGGCCGGCCGGTCTCGGCCAGGGCTTCGATGCCCGCTCGGTCCAGGCCACCGTCAGATACCGCCACATGGCGGCCACCCGCGACCGGGCCGTACGGCAACGGCGCGGATGACGCCGGCACCCGCCGGTCCGCCGGCTCTGGCCGGAGCAGCGGCTCGGGCAGCTCGGCGACATGCCAGGGCGCGCCCGGGCCCTGGCCTCGGCGAGCCAAGAACCGCACAGCGAGGTCGATCACCGCGGCGGCACCGTCATCCAACGGCACGACCGGGCCCCAACAGTGGCCCACCCGCAGTTGGGCAGTGCTGGCGTCCAGCGCGACCAGGCCGAGGTCAGCCGGTCGATCGATCAGATCGCCCCGGCCGTCGTCGAGCACGAACAGGAAGCGACCGGGTAGCCCGGCCAGCGCAGGGTCTGCGCAGAGCAACCGGTCCAGGTGCGCCGCCACGGGCCGCAGGTCGGCGCGGCCACCGGACAGCCCGGTCTGTGGGGAGCCGAGGATATTGCGCACCAGTTCGTGGGTGGGCGACGGGAGCAACCCGGTCTGCCGAAGCGCCGCCCGCACCTCAGGCGCCACGCCGACATCCGGCGTCCGGCTGTCGGGGCCGGCACTGATCCGGTCGGCGACGGGCAGGCCCCGCAGTTGCACGTTGGCCCGCGATGTGACCTGCACCCGGCCGTCACCGAACCGCTCAGCCACCTCGAGCAGCCGCCGCAGCGCGACGTGCGAGAGGGCACCGCCGACCAGCCGCAGCCGCACCAGCAGCCCGTCGGGTGCGGGCCACGGGCGAGTGACGCCGGGGCAGCGGTCCACGCGGGTCCGGGTGGCTGGCATGACACACCTGCTCTGGTCACGGGACCCGTGCGCGAGGTCCGAGGCTGACCTGGCGGCGGATGCCGCGAGGGCCAGCAGGTCTTCGGACTCGGGGTCGACCGGCGAAGAGCACCTTCCCGGGCCAGGCCCAGTGGTCGTCACGGACGTTCGCCCGCGACACGCTCCTGCCGTCACCCTTACCGCTGCGCGTCAGTCCCGGAGTCACACCGAGTTCCCTGACCTCACGAAGAGGCACGACTGGCGCGGCCCAGCGTAGCGGGTGGCGAGTCCACCTCGGCAGCCACCGATGCGCTGCCCCCGATACCCAGGTGGATGACGATGGGTCAGCTCACGTGGATGACCGGTCGCCGAGCGAGGTCCGGCTCGACGCGGCGGATGATCTCGCGCACCAGCGGCGGGGTGTCACCGCGGCCGAGAAGCAGGTATCGCAGCACGTGCGCCAGCGGCGAGCCCTCGGACCACTCGAAGTAGCAGTGCGGTCGCACCCCAGTGGCATCGCGTAACGCAAGCAGCACCGCCGCGATCGCGTTCGGAGCCGCCGGGCTCGCCACCCGCAGCACCCGGTGACCGTGCACCTCGACTCCACGCACCTGCAGCACCTCACTGAAGGCCGACGGGTCCGAGATGTCGATCTCGAGGAAGAGAATGTCGGCCGGCCCGGGCACCGGGTTCATCCCACGCTGGCTGTGCTCCTTGGTCGCGTACTCGTCCCGGTCACCGGCCTGTCGCTTGTTGGCGATGATGTTGAACGAGTCGTCGTGGGTCAGCGACTCGGTGACGAACCGCCGCGCCGCGTCATCGAACTCGATGCGGTCGACCCTGAGTTCCACGGCACGGCTGACCCGGGAGACAACCGACACGATGACGGTGCCGAGGATGAAGAGGCCGGCAATGGTGATGCCATCGGGCTTCTCGATGATGTTCTCGACAATGGCGTAGAGCAACACCACGGTCAGGACGGCAAACCCGACGGCCCGTCCGCGCTGCCGCCGCCGCATCGCCGAAAGCGTCACCGCCACCGCACCGGACACCATCATCGCGAGGATGCCGGTGGCGTACGCACCAGCCTGGGCGTTGACGTCGGCCTCGAAGATGACCGTCACGACGATGCAGATCGTGGTGTAGACGAGGACGACCGGCCGCACCGCCCGCCCCCAGTCGGGCGCCATCCCGTAGGACGGCAGATACCGCGGCACGATATTGACCAGCCCGGCCATGGCCGAGGCTCCCGCGAACCAGAGGATGAGGATCGTCGAGATGTCGTAGGCCGTGCCGAAGGCGTCACCGAGGTAGGCGTGGGCCAGATAGGCCATCGCCCGGCCGTTGGCCCGGCCGCCCGCCTCGAACTCCGCTGCCGGGATCAGCACAGTGGTCACCATGCTGGTGGCCAGCAGGTAGCCGCTCATGATGACCGCCGCACCGGCAAGCAACTTGCGGGTGTTTCGAATCCGGTCCCGCAGCACCTCCTGCGGGGTGCGACCGTCGGCAGCGACCAGCGGCATCATGCTCACCCCGGTCTCGAAGCCCGAGAGGCCGAGCACGAGCAGGGGGAAGGCGACGACGGCCGGGCCGAGCACGTCACCGACGCCGTCTCGCCCAGAGGTGAGGGCATCGAGCCAGTTCGACCAGGCGGGCCCGCCGCCGACGATCTCGGCTGCGGCGACTGCCACGACCACGGCATTGAGAGCCAGAAACAGGACAACGAGCGGGATCGCCACCCGCACCGCCTCGGAGAACCCCTTGAGGAACACCCCACAGAGCACCAGCAAGAGCACCACCGTGAGCAGCACCTGGTGCCCATGGAGAGCAGCCGGGAAGAGCGGGCTCTCGAGCACGTGCACCGACGCGTCGGCGGCCGACAGGGTGATGGTGACGATCCACGAGGTGACCACGAAACCGAGCAGGACGAGGACGAAGACCTTGCCCCGCCAGGCCGGCAGCAGGTTCTCGAGCATGGCCACTGACCCGTGGCCGTGCGGGCTCTCGCGCGCCACCCGGGCGTACATCGGCAGCATGCCGAGCAGGGTCAGGGCGACGATCAGCACCGTGGCCAGCGGCGAGAGCGCTCCGGCGGCCAGCGCCGCGATCCCGGGCAGGTACGCCAGGGTCGAGAAGTAGTCGACCCCGGTCAGGCACATCACCTGCCACCACGGATGGGGGGCAGCATGGCTCTCGCCGCTCTCGGGCCCCACCGGCTGCACCCGATGCTGCAACATCCACCGGCCGAGCGACGTGGTCGGCTCCGGAGGCCGGTGCGGGCTTGGTACCGACGCCGGAACGGCGAACACCTCGTCGGTCTGGCTCATCTGCGGCGTCTCCATCACGTTGGCGGTTGCGGGCCCGCACGATGGTATGCGCCGGCGACGAACCGCCGGGTGACCTCCCTGCGCGCCGCACCGACAGCGCTCGACGGCGGTTCGCTGGGGAACTGGGCCGAGGGCCGGATCCCGTTCTGGTCGCGGTCAGAAGCGGCCGTAGCCGCTGACTCCGTCAAAGATGTCCCGTTCCGAGGTGGACTTACCCGCCCTCGGTGAGTCGATCATCATCCCGTTGCCGGTGTAGATACCCACGTGCCAGGCCGGGCTGCCAAAGAAGACCAGGTCCCCGGGCCGCGGGGTGTCGACCGGGGTGGCAGCGTTCTGCTGCTGGCTGGCCGTACGGGGAATGTCTAGACCGGCCTTGCCAAAGACGTACTGGGTGAACCCGGAGCAGTCGAAACCCGTACCCGGCAACTCGCCGCCGAAGTGGTATGGGATGCCGAGCAGCGAGCGGGCGATGGCGACCACGCCGGTGGCCGACGACGGAACCTCACGAGCCGGGCGCGGTGCCGACGACCCAGACTTCGAATCCGGCGTGGATGTGGATGTGGATGTGGATTCCGCCGCCGCGGGCCGGTCGACGCGCCGCGGTGCGATCCGCTCCGGCTCCGGGACTGGCTCCGGAGCAGGGCGAGGTACGGCGCGAACTCCGGCAACACCGATGCCAGCCCAGGGCACCGTCGCCGGGGCCGGAGCCGTCGGTGCGACCACCGCGACCGAGGTGAACGCGGCCGGCGATCCGGCGAGCGCACGAGCGCCAGCGCCCACCGTGGGCGACTGGCCTGGTGGCGTACCGCCAGCGGATGGCGCGGCCGAACTGCTGGGGACGGCCACTGCGGCCACCAGCCCGCCGGACGCGACTGCAATCGCGGAGACCCGGGCGGCGCTCTGGCCAGCGACTCGGGCGATGCCACGGAACTCGTCGATCGGGCTATACGGGGTGGCACTGCGATGGCGGCCACGGGCACGGTGCTGTGACATAAAGGCCTCTCGTCGCCTGCGAGGTCAGCTGTCGGGTTCGGGCCGAGGTTGCCCGGCCGCCGGCATTCACCGGTCGGCTTCACCCCGAGGAGTCCGGTGTGAACCGGACCCCGAGTTGGGTCCCCCGCTCCTGCCCAGCGGTTGTTGATGGAAATGTCGCCATGGCGGTGGCAGGACTCGGCGTTCCACCGTGGCAGCCGTAGGGATGGCCCCCTGCGGCCATCCGCACCGTAGCACGGTGCGATGCCAGCATGGTGGTGCGGAGCCGCCGGATCCCTCCTCCCGATCAGGCCGCAACGCCGTCGCGGTGACCGGTAGGCCGAGGCACCGAAACAAAGGCCCCCGGCCGGCATCCGGTCGGGGGCTTCGCGATAGGCACTCGTCAGTTGACGGTGATGTGGACGTGGTCGTAGTGGTTCTGAGTCGTGCTACCACGGTCCTCCATCATTTCCCAGCTGCCGGGGATGGGGCGGTAGCGCTGACGCCAGATGAGGTACTCGACGTCGTATTTGCTGGCGTTGGCGATGACGAAGTCGGCGATGGCGTCGCCGAGCGACCGATCGCTGGTCATGATGTCGATGGCCTCGCCGGTGCCATGCTCACCCGCATTGGGGCGGAAGCCACCGACGGTGAGGCTGCCGAACTTTGCGCGAATGGCCGAGCAAAGGATCGCAGCGTTCTGGTCTACGCCGATGTCGGAGCAGTAGTTCGAGACGCCGCCGGAGTAGGTGGACGCAGAGCTACTGGGTGTGGCGCTGCCGCTCTCGGAGCCCGACGACGAACTGGCGGGGGCGGCATCCGGCTTCGGTACGGGCTTCGGCGTGGGCTTCGGCTTGGGCTTCGGCTTGGCCACGGCCTTCACGCCGCTGACGCCGACCTGCGCCGGAGCCACCGGCCCAGCGCCGGTTGGCGCGGTCACCGCCGCCTCAGCGACGTCCCGGCCTCGAGACCGGGAGACGGTCAGCGCCGTGACGGCGTCGCGGCCGTCGATGGCTTCAGCCTCAGGTGCGGCAAGGTCGAGGGACGCGGAATCGGCGCTGACCGGGAGCACCAGCATGGTGGCGGCGCCACCAATGACAGCGACCCCGGCAACGGACTTGACGGCGTAGGCGGTCCTGAGCCGACGGAAACTCTGTGGCACGGTGAGAGTCGCGCGGGCGGCACGACGGCGGCCGGGTGATCGGTGTCGAGACACGGGGAGAGTTCACTTTCCGGGGCGGGTTACGACTCGGGCATGATCAGTGATGCGACTCGGACGAATGTAGCGGCCTCTGGCCCGGAAGTCACATTCCGATAACAGGATCGTTCGGGTCGAGCCCGGCACCCATCGGCCCGCACGTCGGTTGACCTGGGTTGATGCGCCTCAGGTGCGCGCGACGAAGACGTGCGACGAGATGTCCCGAGGCAGCGACACACTCGCTTCGGCGGCAACATCGGCCCCCACCGCCACCACCCGGGTGCCGTCGCGATGGACCCGGACCGGCCGGCCTGGCAGCAGCCCGGCCTCGGTCAGCAAGGACAGCGCCTCGGAGTCGACCTGGACTGGCTCTCCGATCCGCCGGACGACGACGGTGGCCGGCTCGTCCACGGCGACCTCGTCCAAGGTGGACAGGCCCAGGCGGAAGTCAACGACCTCACCCAACTCGCCAAGCTCGCCGAGCCCCGGGATCGGATTGCCATACGGCGATTCGCGATGGTCGGGCAGGATCGCGAGGATCTTGCGCTCCACCCGCTCCGACATCACGTGCTCCCACCGGCACGCTTCGTCGTGGACGTACTCCCATTCCAGCCCGATGACATCGACGAGTAGCCGCTCCGCGATGCGGTGCTTTCGCATGACTCGAGTGGCCCGCTGCCGACCCTCCTCGCTGAGCTCGAGGTGCCGGTCCCCCGCGACCTGGAGCAACCCGTCCCGCTCCATCCGTGCCACAGTCTGCGACACCGTGGGACCGGAGTGCCCCAGGCGCTCAGCGATGCGGGCACGCAGCGGCGTGATGCCCTCCTCTTCGAGCTCGAAGATGGTGCGGAGGTACATCTCCGTGGTGTCGATGAGGTCGGTCACGTGCAGTTCCTCGGGTTCACCCCCTGATCCTACGGTCGGGTGCCGACGGATCGGCCCGCGTCACCTCCCGCGCTCCGGCCGGACCCCGGCCCCGACCCCGGCGCGGGCGCCGGGAAATGCGTACTCGGATGCCGGCTACCCCCGGATCCGGCACGATCACGGCGATGAGCGTCATCCTGCGCCCGGCCCGCGTCGCCGACGGCCCCATCCTGACCGAGATGCTCGTCGCGGCCGCATGGTGGCGCCCCGACGGTCCCGACGGGACGGTCGAGAAGGTGATGAGCCAGCCCACACTCGCCCACTATGTCCAAGGGTGGCCGAGAACTGGAGACCGGGGGCTGGTCGCCGAGTCCGAGCACCCGGTGGGTGCCGTCTGGATTCGGTTCTTCGCCGCGGACGACCCCGGGTTCGGCTTCGTCGACCCCACCGTCCCGGAGTTGAGCATCGGCGTCGTCGAGAGGTACCGCGGGCAGGGCGTCGGTCGGCGCCTGCTCGTCGGGCTGATCGACGACGCCCGGCGGCACGGTGTGGAGGCGATCAGCCTCAGCGTGGAGACCGACAACCACGCACGGCACCTGTACGAGCAGGTCGGCTTTCGCACGGTCACCACCGCCGACGGGTCCGTCACGATGCTCCTCCCGCTGTGACCGCGACGCTGACCTCCGCGATCACCACGACCCCTCGGATGACGCCCGCGCCCTCGGGTCATACCCCGGCACCCAGCGGGCCAGCCAGGCTCCACCGACCAGGCTGAGGGCGCCGACGACGACGCTCGCGACCGCCACCCCCGACACCGTCGCGACCGCACCCACCACGACCGCCGCACCGTTGTGGCCGACCAGGGAGAGCAGCCTCCACACCCCGAGAAACGCCGCCCGCCCGTCAGATGGCGCGGCATCCGCACCGAGGGTCATCACGATGCCCGACCCGAGGCCGTTGCCGACGCCCATGAGCAGCGACACGACGGCTACCCCGGCCAGCGTGCTCGTGAGCGGCAGGACCAGCAGCCCCACACCGAGCAGCACCGAGACCGGGACGGCGACGGCGACCCGGCCGCACCGGTCCATCACCGACCCGGCCGGGTAGAACAGCAGCACCTCGACGCCAGCGGCCGCGGCAAAGGCCAGCGAGGTCTGCGCGGGGTCGAGACCGACGTGGTCGGACCAGAGCGGCACCACGACAACGCGTGCCGAGCGGGCCAGGCCGAGGGCCAGCACGCCGACCCCGACGGTACAAAGCACCCGGCGATGGCGGCGCACCACGGCCCGCACCCGGACGCGCTCGTCCGCGATCGGCGTCGGATGCCGACGGTGGGCACCGAGATCACGAGCGAACCAGGCGAGCACCGCCGCAGCACAGCTCGCCACGACGGCCAGGCCGAACGCTGCCCGCGAACCCCACCGGTCGATGAGGACCGAACCGAGCAGCGGGCCGATGAGCATGCCGATGCGGGTGACGCCGCCGAGGGTCGACATCGCCCGCGCTCGGACATCCACCGGTGCGGCAGCGGTGAGATACGACTGACGGGCCAGCAGGAAGACACCGACCGTCGGCCCGGTGAGGGCGACGGCCACTGCCAGAACGGCGAGGTGGGTGGCAGCGAGGGCGAGCGCGCAGGCGGCGGCGTCGAGAAGTCCGGCAAGCACCAGCGCGCGACGCTCACCGATCCGGTCGACGACGACTCCGGCCGGTACCGCGGCGAGCAGCTCGGTGACCGCGGCGAGGGCCACCAGAAGCGCGGCGGTGCCGACACTCGCCCCGAGCTCGAGGGCGCGGAGCGTAACGACCGGCAACACCGCACCGACTCCGACTGACCACAGCACCGAGGGCCCGAACGCCGGCACCGCAATCCCCCGCAGCGAGAACGTGTTCTCCACCGCACCGTCCTCTTCTACCCGGCGCTGCCCGGCACCCCACCGAGACAGCGGACCAGGCCGAGACCGCCGACACCGACCCTCGACCGCGTTCTGCAACGACGTCGACATCACGGTATCGAGGCACCGCACCGCAGTGCCTCGCCCAGCCCCGGTAGGTTCCAGACCGTGGACATCGTCATCCCCAGGAGGTTGGGTGGCCCGCCCGAATCGGGCAACGGCGGGTGGGTGAGCGGCATGCTCACCCAGATGTTCGGAGTCCCGGTGTCCAGCGAGCCGCACGTCGTCACGGCGTGGTCGCGCGGGTCGCGCGGCCGGCGGCACCTGACCGGTACGACGCTGCACTCCCCTGGTGGCACGTTGCTGGGCCGTGCCGAGTCGGTGTGGCTCGCCATCGACCCCGCGACCTTCGGGGCCACGACGTCGCGGATGACGAACGCAGCACCAGCGACGGGGCCGGCAGCGGATTCGGTACCCGGCGGCGGCGCGTCAGTTCCAACCTCCCACCCGAGGAGCCCGCGATGACCTCACCCACGGCGGTGGTTACCGGGGCCAGCAGCGGTATCGGTGCGGCCACGGCGCAGCGGCTCGCGGCATCCGGGTTCCGGGTGGTGTGCGCGGCGCGCCGAGCCGAGCGGGTGGAGCAGCTGGCCGCCGAGATCGGTGGAGTGGCGGTGCGGTGCGATGTCACGTCGGACGCGGATGTCGCCCGGCTCGCCGAGGCGGCCGGCAGCACGGTGCACGTGCTGGTGAATAACGCCGGCGGGGCGCTCGGGCTGGAGCCGGTGGCGGCGGCCGACCTCGCGGCGTGGGAGCAGATGTATGCCACCAACGTGCTCGGCACCCTGCGGGTCACCAAGTCACTGCTCCCGGCACTGGTTGCGGCCGGCGGGCCCGGCGTGGTCGTGAACGTGGGCTCGATCGCCGGGCTGGTGGCGTACGAGGGCGGCGGTGGGTACACCGCGGCCAAGCACGGCGTGCACGTGATGACCGAGACGTTGCGGCTCGAGCTCGTCGACCAGCCGGTGCGAGTCACCGAGATCGCCCCGGGCATGGTGCGCACCGAGGAGTTCTCACTCACCCGTTTCGGCGGCGACCAGGAGCGCGCCGACGCCGTCTACGCCGGGGTGGCCGAGCCACTGGTCGCCGACGACATCGCCGAGGCCATCGTCTGGATGGCGACCAGGCCGGCCCACGTGAACGTCGACCTGCTCGTGGTCAAGCCACGCGCCCAGGCCGCACCCCACAAGGTCCACCGCACCGGATGACGCCGCCCGCCTCGACACCGTCGCGCTGGCCGGCCGGCTCGGCACCGAGGATGCCGCCCAAGTCCTGGTCGGTCTCGACGACTACTACGCCGACCGGTCCGCCGATGACGACTCGGTGCTGACCGTGCTGGTGCAGCGGCTCAGCGAACCCGACCCGCCGCGACCGTCGGGTGATCACGCAACTCCGCACCTACCGGGGCCTGGACGAACGATGGCACTCATGGTCGGCCGTGGTCGGTGACGCCCACGCCCTGGCCGACGCCGTCGTGGAGCAGCTCGAGCGACGATGACCCGGATCGCGCTCCGCAACGTCGATGCCGACCCATCCGACGCGGTTGAGACCTGGCCGTACGAGGCGCTCGTGGCCGCCATCGAACGAGGCACGATCAGCACCTGGGTGCGCATCACCAGCGCCATCGACCGCGAGCCGTGGGGTGACGTCGCCCGCCAGATCGAGGAGTACCTGAGGTACGCATCGCCCTACGGCGTCGGGCCGTTGCTGCACCGGGCGCTCGCCCGCTCGAAAGCGCACGCCGAAGCCCGCGAGCGCGCCGAGGTGGCCGCAGAGATCGCCGATCTCATCGAGCGCACCGGACTGCCAGTGACCGACGTGGCCCGCCGGATCGGCACGTCCCGGACCCGCCTGTCGACCTACCGGTCGGGGCGCGTCATCCCGTCCGCCACGCTTCTCGTGCGGCTGCGGGCCCTGGCCGACCGGATCGGCCATGCGCCGAGCCCGGACAAGCCAGCGGGATGAGCCGGGGACAACGACTCGGCGGATGACGCCCACCCGCCGGCCGCTCGCACCGCCAGGCATAGCCCCGATGTCGCGTCCGCCACCGGCCGGAATCGCGTCCGCCCGCCGCCTGGGCGCGGCCGACGCTCACGGTTGGCGGCGAGACACCTGCCACGATGCGGGGTCGTCAAGGCCGCCGTCGCCGACGCGAGCGTAGACCAGGCGGTCGTGCAGCCGATTACGGCGCCCGGCCCACAGCTCGACCTCGTGACAGCGGATCCGATACCCGCCCCAGAACGGCGGCACCGGAACGTCATCCGCCCGCCCCTGGTCAGGGAACTCGGCTGCGCGGCGGTCGTATTCGGTCTGAAGGTCCGCCCTCGACCGAACCGGCTCGGATTGGTGGGAGGTCCAGGCCGAGATCCGCGAACCCCACGGGCGCGAGGTGAAGTAGCGCTGCACTTCCTCGGCGTCGAGCGGCTCGGCCACCCCCCGAAACCGCACGGCCCGGAACATCGACGCCCAGGTCAGGCCGGCGGCGATCGCCGGGTTGCCGGCCAGTTCCCGCCCCTTGGCTGACGTCGTCGCCGTGAAGAACCCAGGGCCGCGTGGATCGAGCACCCGCATCAGGACCGTGCGCACATTCGGGTGTCCACCGTCATCGACGGTGGCGACCGCGAGTGCCGTCGGCTCCGGCACGTCGCCGTCGGACTCCGCGCGACGCACGGCGTCGTCCACCCACCTCCGTACCTGGTCCAGCGGTGCGGTCGAGATCTCGGACTCGGCAACCCCGTCGCCGGTGTAGTCGATGCGACGCACGGTGGAGCGGGAGTCGCGAGCATCGGCAGCCATATCGGCGATGGTACGGCCCGGCGGCATCCGGCCACCCGACCCTGGCGCTGGCTCCGACCCCGGCTCTGGCGCTGGCGCTGGCGCCAGCCGGGAGGGCCGGACCGCGGGCATAGGGTCAAGCCCATGAACGACTCGCCACAGATCGCGCTGCTCATCGACGCCGACAACGCGACCGCCAGCCGGATCGACGTCATCCTCGGCGAGTTGTCGTCGTTGGGCGAGACCAACATTCGCCGGGCCTATGGGAATTGGACCAAGTCCGGGTTGAAGTCATGGCAAGAGGTGTTGCACGAGAATGCGATTCGCCCGGTCCAGGAGTTCGACAAGTCGAAGAACAAGAACGCCAGCGACATCGCGCTCGCGGTCGACGCGGTCGACATCCTGCACACCCAGCACCCGGACGCGTTCGCCATCGTGTCGTCCGACGCCGACTTCACCCCCCTGGTGATGCGGCTGCGCGAGTACGGCGCCCGGGTGTACGGCTTCGGCGACGCCAAAACGCCCGAACCGTTCCAGAGCGCCTGCACCCGGTTCCTCGTGCTCAACCGGCTCCAGTCGTCGAGCGGGGACGCCGATGCACCGGACGCGCTGCCGGATGACGCGCTGCGCGCCGGTCCCGCGGATGCCGAGGCCCCCACCGCAGCACCGCCGAGCGGCGGCGCAGCCCGCACCCCGACAGCCAGGAAAGCGACCGCAAAGCGACCCGCCGGTCAGGCCGGCCCGAGAAAGCAACCCACCCCGGCCACCCCACCCCAGCGGGCCACCCGCGCCCAGTTGCGCGCCGATACCAGGCTCGTCGCGCTGCTGAGGCGAGCCGTCTCCAGCGCTGCGGACGAGGTCGGCTGGGCGAGGATCGGACCGGTCGCCCAGCGGATCTCAAACCAGTCCTCCTTCGACTCGCGCAACTACGGATACGCGAAGTTGAGCAAGTTGCTGGAGGCGTCCGACCTGTTCGAGGTCCGTGGCGCGGGCACCCCCGACATGGCGCTGCGCTACCGCCATGGCGACAGCCCGGCATCCGGCACCTGACCGCTGGCTCGGCCGGAGGGTCCCGTTCCGCCGCGCACCACCGCGACACCCCGTCGGCAGACGACCCGCGGAATTGGCGCCGGATGCGGCATCCATCCCAGGAATGCGCGCGACAGGCGCACCGACGTGCACAATGGCAACGCCCGACGATGGTGACGAGCGACAGGGGCTCCTATGACGACACCCACTGCGGCCACGGCCGACCCCGACTTCCGGCCCGGACTCGAGGGCGTGGTCGCCTTCGAGTCTCAGATCGCCGAGCCCGACAAGGAGGGTGGCGCGCTGCGCTACCGAGGCGTCGACATCACCGACCTGGTCGGGCGGGTCTCGTTCGGCCAGGTGTGGGGCCTCCTCGTCGATGACGAGTTCGACCCCGGGCTGCCGCCCGCCGAGCCGTTCCCGCTTCCGGTTCATACCGGCGACATCCGGGTCGACGTGCAATCGGCGATCGCTCAGTTGGCTCCGCTGTGGGGCGCCAAACCGCTCCTCGACATCGACGACAGCGAGGCCCGTGACGACCTCGCCCGCGCTTCAGTAATGGCCATCTCGTTCATCGGTCAGTCGGCGCGCGGCCAAGGCCGGCCGATGGTGCCGCAGTCCGAGGTCGACCGGGGCCGCACCATCCCCGAGCGGTTCATGATCCGCTGGCGCGGTGAGCCCGACCCCGCACACGTCGAGGCCATCGACTCCTACTTCATCTCGGCGGCCGAGCACGGCATGAACGCATCGACGTTCACCGCGAGGGTCATCGCCTCCACCGGCGCCGACGTCGCCGCGTGCCTCTCCGGCGCGATCGGCGCGCTGTCCGGGCCGCTGCATGGTGGCGCCCCGAGCCGGGCGAAACACATGATCCAGGGGGTCGAGCAGACCGGCGACGCCCGCCGGTATGTGCGCGACGTGCTGGACCGAAAGGAACGCCTGATGGGGTTCGGGCACCGGGTGTATCGGGCCTATGACCCGCGCGCCGCGGTGCTGCGCGACACCTGCCGACGGCTCGGGGCGCCGCGCTACCAGGTGGCCCTCGAACTCGAGCAGGCGGCGATCGCCGAGCTCGCCGAGCGCCATCCCGAACGCCGGATGGAGACCAACGTCGACTTCTGGGCAGCGGTCCTCCTCGACTTCGCCGAGGTGCCGGGCGAGATGATGACGCCGCTCTTCGTCGCGGCCCGCACCGCGGGCTGGTCGGCGCACATCCTCGAGCAGAAGCGAACCGGGCGCCTGATCCGGCCCAGTGCCCGGTACGTCGGCCATGGTCCGCGGCCGCTCGAGCAGGTCACCGGCTACCGGGCCAACGCCTAATACTGCAACGGCAGTTCAGGTTACGGGGGGCGATGGCCGCGTCGGCGGTAGTGACTCGCTCGGGCCTGGTGCTGTCGTCGTCGGCGCCAGGTCGACCAGCTCAGTACGGTCTGTACGCAGGCCGTGGGGGCGAGGACGAGAGTAGCGAGCAGGCGGCGGATCTCGTTGC
>JBOFLG010000127.1:0-11649 GCA_051657745.1 Dermatophilaceae bacterium
AACACCACCCGCCTGCACTCCTCGATCGGACACCTGCCCCCGATTGAGTTCGAACACCATCAACGGCAGGCTACAACCGTGACGGCCATCCCGGACGTCGCGTAACAACCAACCCTCCGGGAGACTCAGGGCGGTTCACGGGCAGCGGGCGCGGCGGGTGGGACTCGACAGACCGCGGTGGCCCCGCCGGAACCCCCGCGTCGCTGCGGCATCTCACCGAGCATGAACACCATGATCGGACAGCAGGACGACACTCGAGACCACGACGGGACTACGCGCCGATGGACTCGTCTCGCGTGGCGCCCCGCGGCCCGGACGGTGAGCGGGATCGCGCTTACTGGTGCACTGGCCTTCCTCGCCGGGTGTAGCACCGCAGAGCCGGGCGCGCCTGCGGCGTCATCGGCCGCCCCCACGTCATCCGCCGCCCCCACGTCATCCGAGGGGTCAAGCCCGTCGCCGGACACGAGCACGGCGACGGCTCCGGCGAGCGCCGACGGCGCGCTCGGCGGGAAGTTCGAGACCAAGCGTGCCCAGATCCTCGACTCCGAGGGGAAGGCCATGCAGGTCAAGGCCGTGAACTGGTTCGGCTTCGAGACCGCCGCCGGGATGCCGCACGGACTGTGGCAGCACGAACTCGGCGCGATGCTCGACCAGGTGAAGTCGCTTGGTTTTAACGCCCTCCGGCTGCCGTTCTCCTCCGCGATGGTCAACGGCTCCACGAAACCGGGGGGCATGAATGAGCAGGCGAACCCCGACCTGGTCGGGCTCAGCAGCCTCGAGCTGATGGACAAGGTGGTGGCCGAGGCCGGGAAGCGCGACCTCGGCGTCCTCCTCGACCGGCACACCCTGGCGCCCGACAACCGCGCCCCGCTGTGGTACGACGCAACCTTCCCGCACGAGCGCCTGGTACAGGACTGGACGACGATGGCGGAGCGCTACGCCGACGACCCCAACGTCTTCGGTGCCGACCTCTACAACGAGCCGCACGACTCCGCCTGCTGGGGCTGCGGCGACCCGAAGCGCGACTGGAAGGCCGCGGCCGAGGAGGCCGGGAACGCGGTGCTCGCCAAGGCACCGGGCTGGCTGATCGTCGTGGAGGGCGTCGAGAAGGTCGACGGCGGCTCCTGCGACGGCGCCGACAAGGCCGGCTGCGCGTGGTGGGGCGGCAACCTTTCCGCGGCCGCGAAGGACCCGGTCGAGCTGGACATCCCGAACAAGGTGGTCTACTCCCCGCACGAGTACGCAACCTCAGTGTTCCGCCAGCCCTGGTTCGACGACGCCGAGTTCCCCGAGAACCTGCCCGCCATCTGGGACGCCAACTGGGGCCACCTGGTCGACTCCGGTCAGGCGCCGGTGCTGGTCGGCGAGTTCGGCTCCAAGCTCGAGGCGCCCGAGGACACCGAGTGGATGAAGAAACTGCTGGCCTACCTCGACGAGAAGGGGATCAGCTGGGCCTACTGGTCGCTCAACCCCAACTCCGGCGACACCGGCGGCGTCCTTGAGGACGACTGGAGCACGGTCGACCAGCGCAAGATGGCGCTGCTCGAGCCGCACCTCTGACTGGGCCCGCGTGCTCGAGGCCAGCGAGGTGGTGGGTTCATCAGCGTGTGCGTGGCGATCGAGGAGGCCGGCTACGGCACCACCCTGCCCACGGCGGCCGCGAAGATCATCGACGACCTCGACGACCTGCTCACCGTCGTCGATCACGCTGCCGGACGCACGTCGAGGAACAGGAACTGGGCGACCTTGTGAGGGAGGCGGACCAGCGGCCCGGGGCGGAACCCCAGCGACGCGAACCGCGCGATCGAGGGCTGGTTTGCCGCGTCGGGTTCGGCTACCAGCCGCCGGGTGTCGGGTCGCGCCGCGAGCCACTCGATGACGAACCGCAGCATCGCCGCGGTGTGGCCGGCCCGGGCGGGGGAGTCGGCGAGGAACAGATGCATCCCGAGGTCCCCAGGGCGGCGGTCGTAGTGATCGCCGATCTCATCGACGAGCGGGTCGTAGGTCTGGACGATCCCGACCGGAACGTCCTCCAGGCTGATCAGGTACGCGGCGAGGTGGTCTTGGTCCTGCAGCCAGCGGTAGATGTCACCGACCTCCTCGCGGGACTTGTCGGTCATCCCCCAGTACACCGCCCGGGGCTCGGTCACCCAGCGGTGCACCAGGTCCAGGTCGGCCACGGGGTCGAGCAGGCGGAGCGAGGTGGCGGTCATCAGGGTGCGGTCCTCTCGGTCGGCTCCGGGTGTTCCTCGGTGAGCTGGTCCCAGGCGGTGCAGACCGGCAGGGCGCCGCCCGCGGCCCAGGTGTCGTGCTGGTCGGTGTGATGCGGGCTGGCGGGGTCGCCGGATGCGCCCAGCGGCACGACCCAGCGGCTGTGGTCACGGTCGGCGAGGTCCCAGGCGTAGCGGGCCACCGAGCCGCGAACGGTGACCGTGCTGCCGGGGAGCCACGCGGCGCACCGCACGGTGTCGGTGTCGCCCGGCAGCGGGGTGGCCGGGGTGGTCCGCCGATGCGGCAGGCCGAACTGTTCGAGCGCGTGCAGGGGGTGGAAGACATGCCGCTCGGGCCACGGGGTCTGAGCCCGAGCGGCGACCGCCGTGGCCGCGGCCTCGACGAGCGCGGCCAGGTCGAGACCGAACGGACGGTCGGCGGCGAGGATGACGTGCAGCGAGGTCGCCACCTGGCCGGCCAGGTCCGACCACGGCTGAAAGAGCGGGCCATGCGCCGACGGTGCGCGCAGCGGCGCCAGCGCGGGCGCCGCGCAGATTCGAGTCACCACCTCCTCGCGGAGCTCGGCGAACCAGGCCGCGCCCGGCGATCCGTCCATCGCGCCGTCCCAGGCCGGCCGGAGTTCGCTCGGCACGAGCGCGAGCAGCGCGGTGCCGGCGGTCTGGGCGAGGTCGGCGAGCACCGCCACGGCATCCTCGGAGTCGAGCGGGCCGGAGGATTCGAGCAGCGTGGCGATCCGTTCGGCACGAAACGGCGGCGCGAAGTCGGCTGCCAGCACACCATGCTCCGGCGTGCAGCGGTCGTTGGCGGTGACGAGGTACCCGCCGGGCCCGGCGGTACGACGTGGCAGCGGGTCGATCCAGCCGGCCCAGGCTCCGTCCGCGCGGACCGGGCACCGTCCGGCCACCACGTGCAGGAGCGCCCCACTGGTGTCCGCGACCACCCAGTTGTTGACCGGTTCCACCCAGCACCGCAGTGCGTCCTCGACATCCGCAACGGTGCGGGCGCGCACCAGCGGGAGCAGTGCGCCAAAGCCCAGGTCGCCCAGGTCGTGGCTCGGCGACTGCAGCACCAGACCCGATCCGTCATCCGGGCCGCCGTCGATCACCGGCCCGCGCCCGGTGACCAGCACCTCGACCTCGACCGGAGCCGCGCCGCGCACCAGGACCGTCTCGACACTCCGTGTGATCGGGCCGTCGGGGGAGTGCACCGCGGATCCGTCTCGGGCCAGGTCGACCCGGTGCAGGTCCTGGTAGTCCGCCATCGCGTTGGTGACCGCCCAGGCGACGTTCCCGGTGTGGCCGAAGTGCTGGATGCCGGGCACACCGGGAAAGGTCAGCCCCAGCACGTCGAAGCCGGTCTCGTCATCCGTGCACGCCAGCCGCACCTGCTGGTAGATGTTCGGTGCTTCGAAGAGTCGGTGCGGGTCGCCGGCCACGATCGGCCCGCCGCTGGTGGTCCGGGCCCCGCCTACGGCGTACGCGTTGGAGCCGCCGGCCAGGCCTTCGGTGCGGAACAGGTCGGCCTGCTCGCCGAGCACCTCGCGGGCGCGGGCGCGGAACAACTTCCCCGGGAACGTCCCGAACAGGACCTGCTGCACCAGGAAGACCGCGAGCGGGGTCCACGGCTGCCAGTCGCCCGGCGCCGGGCCGAGCTCGTCGAGTTCGGGGGATGACGCGTCGGGCAGGCCGGCCGTGACGCCCGCCGCGTACGCGGCCACGAAGGCGCGGGTCTCCTCGTCCAGCCGGTCGTACCCGGCCCGCGCGATCACCGCGAGCCGGGCTCGGCGGGCGAAGACGTCCCACTCCACCCCGGCCGGCCCGAGCAGTTCCGCGGTGCGGCCCTCCCCGCGCAGCCGCTCGATCTCGAGCTGCCAGGCGCGGTCCCGGGCCGTGGCCCAGCCCTGCAGCCAGCCCACCTCCGTGACCGAGCCGGCGCGGATGTGCGGGATGCCGTACGCGTCCCGGAAGATGCTCACGGGTGCACCATCATCGTGGTGGTGGTCTCGGATCGGCCGCTCATGCCATCGGGTTCGGGAGGGTGCCCGCGAAGATCAGCGACTCCGCCTGGTCGGTGAGATCCACCATCTGCAGGGTGTTGCGCAGCTGCAGACGGTTGAGGCACGAGTGCCGGAACGTCGGCCGGAGGAAGTCGTAGCGCCTACTGGCCTCGGCAAGTTCGGGGTGGTCGGCGGCGTGGCGCTGGATGCAGGCCCGCGCCTGCGCCCAGAACTCGCCCTCGGTCAGGACCCCCTCGATGTCGAGGATCGCGGCCAGGTACCGAACGAACCCGTCAAGAACGTCGGTGTGGATCGACAGCGCCTTCACGTCATCCGGGAACGATCCGCGGATGCGCTCGATCTCGGTCGGCAATGGGAGGCCGCCCATCACGGCCACCTCCTCGCCGACGTCCTTCATCAGCATTCGGACCGGGACGTGGTCGCGCAGCACCATCACCAGGTTCTCGCCGTGTGGCATGAACGCCAGGTCGTAGGCGAGCAGGCAGTGCACCAGCGGCCGCAGGTAGGCGTCGAGGTAGGCGCGCACCCACTCCTGCGCGGGCACCCCGGAGGCGCGCACCAACGCGGCGGCATACGACGCGCCGGCCGCGTCGCGGTGCAGCAGCGCCGCCATCGTCGCGCACCTCTCACCAGGCGCGAGACGGGGGACCGGGCTCTCTCGCCACAGCGCCGCGACCATCTTTCGGTACGGAGACGGGTGGGGGAGCGCATGGAAGATGTCGCCGGTCCAGCCGATCGAGGCCAGCTCGCGGAGCACCCCGAAGCCGCGGTCTTTCAATTCCGGGTCGCCATCGACGAGGTCGGCAACCCAGTCGTTGATCGCCGGGGTCGCGGCCATGTACGCCGGCGACAGGCCGCGCATGAACCCCATGTTCTGGATCGACAGCGCGGTCTTGACGTAGTGCCGCTCCGGCCGGGTGGTGTTGAAGTAAGTGCGGATCGACTGCTGCGGCCGGTGCCGGTCGGCACCCTCGCCGAGCAGCACGAGGTGCCGCCGCGCGATGTCGGGTGCGAAGGTGACCGCGAGCTTGTGGCGCCACTGCCACGGGTGCACCGGGAGGTAGCGGTAGTCGGCGGGGTCGAGCCCGAGGCCGCTGAGCGTGCCGGCGAACCGTTCGAGGACTGGTGTGCCCAGTTCCGCAGCGTACAACCCAGGTTCGTCCACGCCGCGCCCCAGCGCCAGGTGGGACTGGTCGCGCCGCACCGCGACCCACAGCAGGCGCAGGTCGGTGCTCGTCTCCGGGGCCCAGCGCGCATGGTCGTCGATGTCGAAGCCGATCCGGCCGTTGTTGGCGACGAACGCCGGGTGGCCCTCGCTCATCGCACCCTCAACCCTCTGGTGGTCGGCGGTCACCAGGTCGCCGGCGGTGAGCGTGTGGTGCTCGAGCTTCCAGCAGGCCGAGGCCACCGTCGCGGCCAGTTCTTCGAGGTAGGTCGGCAGCAACTGCTCCGGGATGCCGAGGACCGGCGCGAACTCGGCGACGAACGCCTGCACGTCGATCTCCTGGTCGGCCCCGGCCACCCGGTGCACGATCGAGTCCGGGTCGAGCACCCAATGGTCCAGGGCGAACCGCCGGGCCGTGAAGGTGTAGGTGGATGACGGTCCGCGCAGCTCCCAGCTGCCGTCTGCGGTGCCGACCGGGGTGAGCAGCCGCTCGTGGCTGAACTCCGCGATCGCCTTGGCCACCAGGTGTCGGTGCGCGACCCGTAGGTTCTCCGGGCGAAGATGGCTGGCCGCGAACGCTTCTCGGGCGCAGATCGAGAGCATCGCGGTCTTGGCGCCGAGAGTGATTTCGCGTAGCTCGACGAACCCGGCCTCGGTGTTCTTCCGCCGGATCGCGACGTTGCCGATGTCGGGCTCGACGACCACCCGGCGCACGGTGAGGTCGGCGAAGCAATGCCGCAGCACCGCTCGGAACACGGCCGTGGTGAAGCCCGGTATCGCCGCGCCTCGCGGGGGAGCGACGAGCACGTGCATGCCGAGGTCGCCCGGCATCAGGTCGGGAAGCTGAGTGAGGCCGGCGAGTTCGCTGTGGGCCGGGTCGTAGGTTTCGCACAGGAACGCCGGTTTTTCGTCAACGCGGCCGAGCCAGGCGTGGTGGTGGGGGTGGGCGGCGATTTCGGCGTACTGCGCGGTGACGTCATCCGGCGAGGCATCGAGCATCATCCAGTACGCCGAGCGGGGGTCGGTCAGCCAGGCGTGCACGGTGTCGAGATGGGCGCCGATGTCGAGGCGCTCGATGGTGATCTTCATCGGTGGGCCCCTGCCGCTTGGTCGTGGTGGATCCGGAACCGATCCGGCACCCCGAACTCCTGGAACGCCACCCGCTTTTCGATCGGGTAGGGCTCGCGGCCGAGGATCGCGGCCAGGATGACCGAGTTGCGGTAGGCGCCCATGCCGAGGTCGGGAGCGACGAAGCCATGGGTGTGCTCCTCGCCGTTCTGGACCCAGATCTCGCGGTCCTCCCGGTCGACGGAGTACGTCGCGCTGGCCGCGTACCGGCCCTGGTCGTCGAGCCGCATCCGGTCACGCACCGGCTCCAGGAACGCGGGCGGGCCGGCGCGGTAGCCGGTGGCGAGGACCAGCGCGCTGGTCTCCATCGCGTAGTCCTCGCCCTGCTCGGCGTGGTGCAGCGCGAGCCGGTAGCCGGACCGGGTCGCGGTCACCGCGCGCAGTTCGGTGTTGGTCAGCAGAGTGGTCTCGGGCGTACTGCTGAGCGAGCGGGTGTAGAGCGTCTCGTGGATCGCGTCGATGGTGGTGCTGGAGATGCCCTTATAGAGCGACCGCTGCGACCTCACAAGTTCCTCGCGGGTGGTGTGTGGGAGCGACTGGAAGTAGCCGGTGTACTCCGGGGAGGTCAGTTCGAGAGTGAGTTTGGTGTACTCCATCGGGAAGAACCGGGGACTGCGGGTCAACCAGGCCAGGTGGTAGTCGTGACGGGTCTGGTCGGTGAGCAGGTCGAGGAACACCTCGGCGGCGGACTGGCCGCTGCCGACCACGGTGATGGAGCGGCGAGACATCAGCGCGTCGCGCCGGGCCAGGTACTGCGCGGAGTGGGTCACCGGGCCGGCGGGCTCATGCCGGGCGGCATCCCGGGCGCACTCCGGCAGGTACGGCGTGGTGCCGGTGCCGAGCGCCAGCCGGCGCCCGCGGTGGGTTTCACCCGACGCGGTGTGCACGAGGTACGCCTCGCCGTCGTGCGTCACGGTGGTGACCTGCTGGCCGAACCGGACGGTGCTGAGTTGGGCGGCGACCCATTGGCAGTATCGGTTGTACTCGCGCCGATGTGGCAGGAAGTTCTCCCGGATGTAGAACGGGTAGATCCGGCCGGATTGCTTGAGGTAGTTGAGGAAACTGAACGGCGAGGTGGGGTCGGCCATCGTGACCAGGTCGGCGAGGAAGGGGACTTGCAGGGTGGCGTCGTCGAGCATCAGGCCTGGGTGCCAGTCGAATTCGTCGCGGCTCTCGAGGAAGATGCAGTCGAGTTGGTCGATCGGGTGGGCCAGCGCGGCCAGCCCGAGGTTGAACGGGCCGACCCCGATGCCGATCAGGTCGCGGGTCAGGGTGCTCACCGGGCCTCCTCCAGGAAGGAACTGCCCAGTCGGCACACCTGGTTGACGATGTCGAGGATGTCGTCGGGCGTCGCCTTGGGGTTGAGCAGGGTGAATTTGAGGTACTGGCGTCCGTCGACCTTCGTGCCGGCGACCACCGCCATTCCGGATCTCCAGAGCTCAGCGCGGATCCGGCGGTTCACCTCGCCAAGGGACTCCTCGTCGAGGTCCGGGTGGTGGTAGCGGAAGACCACTGTGGACAGGTGTGACCGCGTCACCACCTGGATGTGCGGAGTTGTCAGCAGCCGGTCGTAGACGATGCGCGCGAGGTCGATGACGCTGTCGAAGTAGGCGCCGATCTGGTCGGGTCCCATGGTGCGCAGGGTGATCCACAACTTCACGGCGTCGAAGCGGCGGGTGGTCTGCAGTGACTTGTCGACCTGGTTGGGGTTCTCCGACTCCTTCGGGTTGAGGTAATCCGCATACCACGCGGCGTGCTGCATGGTGGCCAGGTCGCGCACGAGCAGCGCGCTGGAGGAGACCGGCTGGTACCACGACTTGTGGAAGTCGACCGTGACCGAGTCGGAGTGCTCGACCCCGTCGAGCAGGTGTCGGTGTCGCGTGGAGGCCAGCAGCCCGCCACCGTACGCCGCATCGACGTGGAGCCACGTGCCGTGCGCTCGGCACACCTCGGCGATGTCTGCGAGCGGGTCGATCACGCCGAAGTCCGTGGTGCCGGCAGTGGCCACCACGGCGCCGGGGGTCAGGCCGTCGGCGAGACAGTCCGCGATCATCCGAGCCAGGGCAGACACATCCATCCGGCGCTGGTGGTCGGTCGGGACGGTGACCGTGGCGGCGTCGCCCATGCCGAGCAGGCGGACCGACTTGGCGATCGAGAAGTGGCTGTCGGCGGAGGCGAAGAACCGCAGCCGGTCCAGCGGGATGCCGCGGCGCTGGGCTTCGCCGCGGGCCAGCAACAGCGCGTGCAGGTTGGCCTGGCTGCCGCCGCTGGTGAACACGCCATCGCGGGTCGCTTCGGGGTAGCCGACGCGGCCGGCGGTCCAGTCGATGAGGTGGCGTTCCATGAAGGTGCCGCCGACGGACTGGTCGAAGGTGTCCATCGAGGTGTTGACCGCCGCCATCAGGAGTTCACCGACGAGGGCCGGAATCACCACGGGGCAGTTGAGGTGCGCGGCGTACTTCGGGTCGTGGAACCACACCGTGTCCTGGAGCCACAGTCCGCGAAGTTCCGACAGGGCTGCGGCGTTGTCGCCGAGCGGCCGGTCCAGGTCGACGTCGAGCACCGGCTTCGCGGCCAGCGCCGGGGTCAGGCCGGTGACCGGCCGGTCGAGCGTGGCGAGCTGGTCGACCAAGAGCCGGAGCCCTTCGGTGATGCCGGCGGCATAGGCGCCGGCGTTGTCCGGATGGAACAGGTGGTCTGCGGTGGACGCAGTGGGCAAGGGACCCTCCCGAGTCGGCACATAAGGTAAGGCTTACCTAATGAACCATAGCGTACCGACCAGTCGGACCGCTCGGCGACACCCCCCGGGCATGCGCTCGGCAACGCCCCGGCAGGCGCGCGGTGAGGCTCCCAGCATCCAGTGGAACTCGGTGCAAGCCAACCGTATTCGCCCCTGCCGGGCCCGGCGTGAGTCCCCAGCGATCAGGGCGTCAAGGCCGGTCGAGGCACCCGTCGAAGGGCGCGCTGCTACGCCGGCCAGACCCCACTGGTGCCGCGCCGAAAGCTGCCGACCAGATGGGTATCGACGATGCCGATCGCCTCCATCAGCGCGAACATCGTGGTCGGCCCGACGAAGGCGAAGCCGGCACGCTTGAGTGCCGCCGACAGGGCCACCGACTCCGGTGATGTCGTCGGCACCTCGGCCATAGTCCGCGGCCGTGGCGTGTCGACCGGGCCGAAGGACCACACCAACGCGGCGAGGTCGCGGTGCGGCCCACCCCGCAGCGCGATCGTCGCTCGCGCGTTCGCGACCGTCGCGGCCACCTTGGCTCGGTTGCGCACGATGCCGGCGTCGGCGAGCAGACGAGCCTCGTCGGGTGCGTCGTAGCGGGCGACCCGATCCGGGTCGAAACCGTCGAACGCTGCGCGGAACGCCGGGCGCTTCCGCAGGATCGTCGCCCAGGACAACCCCGACTGGAACGCCTCGAGGGTGAGCCGTTCGAACACCCCGCGCTCGTCGCGCACCGGCATCCCCCACTCGGTGTCGTAGTACTCCCGCAGCAGCGGGTCGGATGACGCCCACCCCGGTCGAGCGAGCCCGTCGTCGCCGACGACCAGGCCATCGCCCCGGCCGTTCGTCATCCGCGGGTCAGCGTGATAATCGGCACCTCCGGTGAGGCCGCGACCCGAACCGGTGGGCCCCACGCCCCGACGCCGCGCGAGGTGAACACCGGCACGTCGCCCACCACGCGGTAGCCGTCGACATAGGGCTGTTGCAGCGTGACCAGATATCGAATCGGCCACTGCTGGCCGCCATGAGTGTGGCCGGACAACTGGAGGTCAACGCCGCGGCCCTGGATCTCGAATGCCTGCAGTGGTTGATGTGCGGCAAACACGGTGAAGGCACGCGGCTCGGTGCGCTCGAGCGCGGCGCCGTAGTCCGCGGCGTACTCGCCCTCGCCGGTGGCATCGTCGGCGCCCGCCAGCATGATGCTCGCACCGCCGCGGGTCAGCGGCACCGACTCGTTGCGCAACACCGTGAGCCCGACCTGCTCGAAGCGGTCCAGCCACTCAGCGGTGTCGTCGAACATCTCGTGGTTGCCGGTCGTGGCGAACACCCCGAGCGGGGCGCGCAGGTCAGCAAGCGGCGCCAGTTCGGGGCCGTAGCGTGCCTCCGGGCCGTCAACCAAGTCTCCAGCTACCACGACGAGGTCCGGACGCGCGGCGTTGACCAGGCCGACGACCTCTCGGGTGAAGGCGGCGCTGCGCACTGCGCCCGCGTGGATATCGGTGATCAGCGCGACCCGGACCCCGTCGAACTCGGCCGGCAGTTGAGCGGAGCGGACCTCAGCGGTGGTGATGGCGGGATTGGCCGCCTCGACCACCCCGTACCCGACCGCGCTGAGCGAGACCAGCGCCACCACCGGCGACGCGACCCGATTGAGCACGCGCCGCGCGTGCGCGCCGTGGCCGTGCCGCCAGCGCACCAACCAGATCGCGACACAGGCCAGCCACACCGGAACCAGGCCGAGGAAGAGATAGAAGCAGGCCGCAAGGAACACCTGGCCGACCCACACCACCGGCCGCAGCTGGGCCGGGGTGAACCACCCACCCCACGCGTCGAACCCGGCCAGTGCTGCCGCCAACAGGGCGACCAGCGCGATGGCGAGCGACCAGCGCAACCAGCGCGAGCGCCATCCGGGAGCAATCGTCAGCCGGTGCCAGACGAACGCGAGAAAGCCACCGAGGATGGCGACGGGGACGAGAACGAACCAGGCGCTCACGCCGGCGACCGGTCGGTGTCAGGACCGCCCAGGGCGGTTCGGATGTCGTCGGCCAGCTCGTGCGGCTCGGCCCTGGACCCGTACCGCTGCACCACCTGACCGTCGCGGCCGATGAGGAACTTGGTGAAGTTCCAACTGATGCGGCCGCCGAGCAGGCCCTTCTTCTCGCCCTTCAGCCAGCGGAACAACGGATGGGCGCCGGCACCGTTGACGTCGATCTTGGCGAACATCGGGAACGTCACCCCGTAGGTGAGCTGACAGAAGTCGCTGATCTCCTCCGCACTCCCCGGCTCCTGGTGGCCGAACTGGTTGCACGGGAAGCCGAGCACCACGAGCCCGTCGTCCTGAAGTTCTTCGTACAACTTCTCCAGGCCCTCGAGTTG
>JBOFLG010000128.1:0-40044 GCA_051657745.1 Dermatophilaceae bacterium
GGGTTGGGCTGTTCGCCCATTAAAGCGGTACGCGAGCTGGGTTTAGAACGTCGTGAGACAGTTCGGTCCCTATCCGCTGTGCGCGTAGGAAACTTGAGAAGGGCTGTCCCTAGTACGAGAGGACCGGGATGGACGAACCTCTGGTGTGTCAGTTGTTCTGCCAAGAGCACCGCTGATTGGCTACGTTCGGAAGTGATAACCGCTGAAAGCATCTAAGCGGGAAGCACGCTTCAAGATGAGGTTTCCACGGGGTTTTCCCCGAGAGGCTCCCGGCTAGACTACCGGGTTGATAGGCCAGATGTGGAAGTGTAGTAATACATGAAGCTGACTGGTACTAATAAGCCGATAACTTGATTCACGATTTAACAAATGCTTGCGTCCACTGTGCAGTTCTTGAGATACGGTCGGCTGGACTGATATCTCCATAGAGTTTCGGCTGTCATAGCGAAGGGGAAACGCCCGGCTCCATTCCGAACCCGGAAGCTAAGCCCTTCAGCGCCGATGGTACTGCACTGGTGACGGTGTGGGAGAGTAGGACGCAGCCGGACTACCTTCTTCAAAGGGGCCCACATTTGTGGGCCCCTTTGTTTTGGGTACTTCTCATGAGTCAGTCGCATTTAACGAGACATAGGAGCGGGTGTGGCCGACGATACGCGGGGCACGGGGAGGAATGGCGGTGATGACACTGCACGTGGACAGGTTGATGGTTCGGAGCAGATTCGTAAGCGCGGCGAGATGGTTGCGTTTGGCCGCAAGTCGGTTCGGCGCCAGTGGGGGGGCGACGAGAAACGGGTAGGGCAACGACGCGGGCGTGCCGGAGATGGGAAACATAGTCGTGCCGCATCACCCACCGGGACAGGTCGCGACGCTCGGCGGGTTCAGACGAGGGAGCGACGGGTTGAACCGTCGGTGCCCGAAGAGGTGACAGGTCGCGAGTTGGACCCGGCGGTCTGGCGGCAGTTGAGGACGTTGTCAAAGGAGAACGCGGAGGGAGTTGCTCAACATCTGGTGATGGTGTCGGCATATTTGGAGGCAAATGAGACCGATCGAGCCTTCGCGCATGCCGAGGCGGCGCTGCGGCGGGCGGCGCGGGTTGCTGCGGTCCGGGAGGCGTACGGCCTGGTCGCGTACCGGCGTGGCGATTTTGCCCGCGCGTTAGCGGAGTTTCGGACTGTACGACGCCTCAGCGGTTCGCACCATTTGCTCCCGGTTATGGTCGACTGCGAGCGGGGTCTTGGGCGTTTTGACAAGGCGCTAGATCTCGCTGCTTCAGCCAGGTCGCTGGCCGTCACGGCTGCGGAGCGGGTCGAGTTGGCCATTGTGGTGTCGGGAGTGAGACGCGACATGGGGCACGCGGATGCCGCCCTGGTTGCACTTCAAGTTCCCGGACTGAGTCGGGTTCCATCAGAGGATTGGTGCCGGCTTCACTACGCCTACGCCGAGGCGCTGCTGGCTCTCGGACACGAAGCCGAGGCGCGCGAGTGGTTTCTACGGGTCATAGACGGCGACGTGGAGGGCGTTACCGACGCCGTTGAACGCGTGGAGGAGATCGACGGCGTTGTTCTGTTGGGCGATGTGTACGCGGACGGGGCGGAGGCAGGTAACGGGACCCAAGCGCCGGAGGGAGACGCAACTCTGGGGGGGTGCTGAGGCGCGGCCTGAAGCTGTGTGGTGAGCGCGGCCGGCCAGGGACGCGCAGCACATCGCGGTTGTGTGCGACCTTGACGGCGTCTTTTTTTCGTGGCGTGACGTCCGTGCCGCATGTAGTCGACATACACAGTGAACTCCCGGGTCCGGTTTGTGTACGCAGCGAGTGGTGTTGGCGGTGTCATAGCGTGGAAGCAATAGGTGGTGCTCCCGGTGAGGAGTTGCTCGAAGGATTCGCGGGGGGTGAAGTATCCGAGGGGGCCCCGGGGCGTGGGTTGAGTTCTTCGACGATGTTATTCAGCTTGGGCTGGTGGGTGGGGATGATCTCGCCCTTGGGGAGATCATCCCGGATGAGGCCGCCCAAGTGCTCGTTGCTCGGGCGTTGCCAAGGGGGAGCTGGGGTCGGCTGAATACGCCTTCAGGTTCGTGTCCAGGGTGAACGTCGCATGCCGGGCCATCTCGGTGCGTTGGTCCCAGGTGAGGGACTTGCGCATCATCTCCGGCAGCGCGTTCACGTGCTTGGTGAGGGCGCCAGCGACACCGGCGGAGTCCTAGCCGTCCGGAAGGTGCGGGGCACGCCACTTCCGCCAGCAACCTTCGCCGCGGTCGGTCACGCCCCTCGGCGGGGGCGTAGCGTGGTCCGCTACTAAGGTCGGTTAACGCCCGGTTCGTCAGGCTGAGATGAGGAGCCGGCATCCGATGCAATCACGTCTCTTCGTGTCTTGCCGCGGTCGCTCGGCGACGCGCATCACATGGCGGACCGGGCTGCGGACGCAGCCATACGGAGACAACTTCAGAGCCGGGTTCGCCACACGCACACCGACGTGACGCACCGGTAGCGTGGGAAGAGTTGCAGCCGCCCGGCGTCGAACACGAGGAGAGTTGATGGTCAAACGGTCGATCCAAGGGTACGTCGAGCTCGTGTCGGGGGTGGGCGAGCTGACTCGCAGCAAAGCGGTAGAAGCGGCCCTGGAAATCCTTGCGCTTGCCGGCAGCGACACCTCCCGGAAGAAGGCGGCGAAGCACGCGGGGAAGCTCGCGGACGATCTTCTCCGCGCGGCGGCGCACAACCGCCGACAGGTCGTCTCACTGGTCCAACGCGAGGTTCAGACCGCCATTGGACGCCTCGACCTGAATCAAGCACTGGCTGAGGCGCACGCGCTCCGAGCCAGTGTCGCCGGGCTCGCTGCCCAGGTCGACGAGTTGGCTCGCGGAGTGAACGCGCGCTCTCAGCACTCGTCCGCATCGCCGCCCCCCTCGCCCGCAACGGACGAACCCTCCCGAGCCGCGGCATCCATGGTTCCGCAAGCGGCTGATACCGCAGTCTCGAATTCAGCGAAGGCCAGCACCGCAGGGTCGGCTGGTGTGGCGCGCAGGGTGCCGGCGAAGGGTAAGTCGGCGGGTGCGAAGGCACCGGTGAAGAAGGCCGGTGCATCGCGGACCACGGCCTCCAGCGTGGCGTCGGCTCACCAGACGCGGGCCAGACGATCAACCACACCTGCGGCCGCTGCAGTCACACCGACGCCTGAGTCGAAGGGCGCTGCGCGAAAATCACGCACCACCACCAAAGCGACGTCCACGCCATCCAGAGCTCCGCGGAGTCGATCGTGACGCACTCCTGGGCCAGCGGCCTTCCGTCCCACAGCACCGACGGCTCGTTAACCGAGGCGCCGGAGACCGGCGACCAGGCGGTCGATACCGCACTGGCGGCAATGACAGCGGCGCCGGACGACCTCGACGCGCAACTGCAGGCCGGAGAGGAAGTCCACCGGGCCCTGCAGTCGCGACTGAGCGACCTCGGCGGCTGAGATGTCCCGGCTCGACGTCGAGCTGATGCGCCGAGGCCTGGTTCGGTCTCGCGGAGAGGCTCGGGACCTCGTGCGGCACCAAGCGGTGCGAGTCGATGGGCGGCCGGCCACGAAGCCTGCTCAACGAACCGAGACCACCGCTCACATCGAGGTCGACCACAACGGACCTCGATGGGTCGGGCGCGCCGCAGGGAAGTTGGTCGATGCCCTCGACGCCTGGGCCGACGACGGGCTCAGCATTGCCGGGCGCCGATGCATCGATATCGGTGCCTCCACCGGCGGGTTCACCCAGGTACTGCTTTCCCGCGGGGCCGACATCGTCGTGGCCGTCGATGTCGGTCATGGTCAACTCGACCACCGGATCGCCTCGGATCCGCGAGTTGACGACCGGAGCGGGGTCTCGGTGCGCGGGATCACCGGCTGCGATCTCGGTGGCCGGGCCGATGTGGTCGTCGTGGATCTGTCATTCATCTCGCTGCGGCTGGTCGCCGCCGAACTGGCTGGCCTGCTCGGCCCCGGCGGTGACCTTGTCACGCTGGTCAAGCCACAGTTTGAGGTGGGGCGAGCGCGCCTAGGCAAGCGTGGCATCGTTACCGAACCGGCGCACCGCAGAGACGCACTGCGCGGCGTCATCCAGGCGTTGGAAGTCAACGGTCTGTTCGTGCATGGCCTCCGGCCCAGTGCGGTCATTGGCACATATGGCAACACCGAGTACCTCGTGTGGGCGCGGTCGGTGCCGTCGGAGACAATGAGCCGGCATCGGGTCGACACGCTTGTGCGTGACACCACCACCGATCTCAGGAGCGGAGCACGACGATGACCCTGCCGTCCGTGCCGCGTCGCGTCCTCCTGGTCACCCATGAAACCCGTACCGATGCCCAGCAGCTTGCCGCAGGCGTCGCCGCCCGGCTTCTTGCTTCAGGGATCGAAGTGAGTGCCCCATCCGGTGATCTCGATGACACGCCGCTGGCCCACGTCGCCGGTGTCGAACCGGCTCCGGCGGACCCGGTTGAGGGCCGATGGGAACTGGTCTGTGTGCTTGGCGGCGATGGTTCGATCCTGCGCGGCGCGGAACTCTCGCGCGGCTCCGGCGCCCCGCTGCTTGGGGTCAACCTCGGCCACGTCGGATTCCTCGCGGAGGCGGAGCGTGAGCACCTCGACTCGACCGTCGAGCGGATCTGCGCCCGGCAGTACACCGTGGAGGACCGGATGGCGGTCGAGGTCACGGCGGTCCACGACGGTCGAGTCGTGTTCTCCTCGTGGGCGCTCAACGAGGTGACGGTCGAGAAGGCGTCCCGGGAGCGCATGCTTGAACTCACGGTCGAGATCGACGGTCGGCCGTTGTCAACCTGGGGCTGCGACGGGATCGTCATGGCCACTCCTACCGGGTCTACGGCGTACGCGTTCTCGGCCGGGGGGCCGGTGGTCTGGCCCGATGTCGAGGCGTTGCTGCTCGTGCCGATCAGCGCGCACGCGCTATTCGCGAGGCCGGTCGTCGTCGGGCCTCGCTCGCGTTTGGCCGTCGAGGTGCTCGCACATACGGTCGGCTCCGGTGTGGTGTGGTGCGACGGACGTCGCGCGGTGACACTCCCGCCTGGGGCGCGGGTGCAGGTCCAGCGCTCCGCCGAGCCGGTGCGAGTCGCCCGGCTTGGTGCCGGCGTGTTTACCGACCGGCTCGTCGAGAAGTTCGACCTCCCGGTGCACGGATGGCGAGGTGGCGCCGGGCGTGGGCCTCGCCCTGCGGACCTCCCGCACGCGGGAGGCGGCCGATGATCGAGGAGATCCGGATCCGTGACCTCGGGGTGATCGATGAGGCGGTCCTGCCATTGCACCCGGGGCTGACCGTCCTGACCGGCGAGACCGGTGCCGGCAAGACGATGGTGGTCACTGGCCTGGGCCTCCTCCTCGGCAGCCGAGGAGATTCCGGCCTGGTTCGCGCAGGGGCTGGCCGCACGGTCGTCGAGGGGGTCCTGTCGCTTCCGCCTGGCCACCCAGCGGCCGTGCGTGCCGCCGAAGCTGGGGCCGATGTCGGCGACGGTCTGGTGCTCGTGCGGACAGTGTCGGCCGACGGACGTTCCCGGGCACACGTGGGTGGCCGTGCAGCGCCGGTGGGGCTACTCAGTGAACTGGCCGAGCGCCTCGTGGCAGTTCACGGACAGGCCGACCAATGGCGGCTCCGGAAGGCAGACCAGCATCGGGAGGTGCTCGACGGGTTCGGGGGCGCGCCACTGGTGGCCGCGCTCGCCCACTATCGCGAACAGCACGTGACCCTCGCCGAGGCGCAGGCCGAATTGGACGTACTGCGGCGGGACGTGGCGGAGCGGGTTCGGGAGGCGGACAGCCTGCGTGCCGGACTCGAGCACATTGACGCCACCGAGCCACAGCCGGGCGAGGACGAGCAGTTACGAACCGAGTCCGAACGGCTCGGCCACGCGGAGGAGTTGCGCGTCGGCGCTGGCGCCGCACATCTCGTGCTGGCCGGAGGCGATGAGGCGACGGGGTCCTCGGATGTGGGTGGATCCGGCGTGGTCGACCAGCTAGCCGCGGCGTCGGCGCATCTGGCGACGGTAAGCCACCGCGACCCCTCGCTGGTTGCACTCGGGTCTCGGGTCGACGAGCTGAGGTACCTCGCAGCCGACCTGACCACCGAGCTCGGTGGCTACCTCGTCGACCTCGACACCGACCCGGCGCGTTTGGACCAGGTCGAGGAGCGCCGGGCCGCGATTGCTGGCCTTACCCGCCGCTACGGAGCAACGGTTGACGATGTCCTGGCGTGGGCCCGCGAGGCCGCGGCTCGGGTAACCGAGCTCGACGGCACCGGCGACCGCATCGACATCCTTGCCGCTCAGGTCTGCGAGTTGCAGCAGCGGCTGCGCGTCGCTGCCGACGAGTTGACCGCTCAGCGCCGGAGTGCGGCGGCCGCGCTCGGAACCCGGATCACTGAGGAACTGGCTCAGCTGGCGATGGGCGCAGCCACCGTTGACGTCGCCGTCGAGGATGCCGGGCGGTTTGGCTCCGACGGACGCGATGCCGTCGAGGTCCGGCTGGCGTCCGGGCCGGGCACCGCACCGCGGTCGGTGACGCGTGCGGCATCCGGCGGCGAGTTGTCGCGGGTCATGCTTGCCATCGAGGTGGCGACCGCTGGCGGCAGTGCTGGCGCCACGCCAGCGGTACCGACGTTTGTCTTCGACGAAGTCGATGCGGGAGTCGGAGGCCGGGCGGCGCTCGCCGTCGGTGGCCGCCTCGCCGTGCTCGCGCGGCACGCCCAGGTCGTGGTGGTCACGCATCTGGCCCAGGTGGCCGCTCACGCCGACCGGCATCTCGTCGTGCAGCGCGCCGACGATGGACACGTGGTGCGAAGCGGGGTGCAGGAGGTCGTCGATGAGGAACGAGTGGCCGAGCTTGCCCGGATGCTGGGGGGCTCGTCTACCGAGGCCGCGTTGGATCACGCCCGCGACCTGATGGCGCGGGTTCGCGGCTGACGCGACATGGCAAGATAGTGGAAATGTCCTTTCGTATGCCGACGCGTCGCGACCGGGGGCCGGACCAAGGGCTGGTCGGGCCGGCTCGGGTCGACCGACGCACCAAGAACCTCACCAAGCGGCTGCGGCCCGGGGATGTCGCCGTTATCGACCACGAAGACCTTGACCGGGTGAGTGCCGAGGCCCTCGTCGCGTGCCGCCCGGCCGCCGTTGTCAACGCCGCGTCGTCGATCACCGGGAGGTACCCGAACCTTGGCCCAGAGATCCTCGTCACGGCAGGCATCCCGCTGGTCGACCAGGTCGGCGCGGCCGTGATGGACCTCCGCGATGGCGCCATCCTCGCAATTGACGGAGACGTCGTGCGGGTCGGAACCGAGGAGGTCGCTCGGGGAACGCGGCTCGACACCGAGTCGGTCCACGAGGCAATGGCGGTGGCCCGGACTGGTTTGTCGGACCAGTTGGAGGCGTTCGCCGCGAACACGATGGACTACCTCCGCCAGGAGCGCGAGTTGCTTTTCGACGGTGTCGGCGTGCCCGACATCCGGACCGAGCTCGACGGACGGCATGCCCTCATCGTGGTGCGGGGGTACCACTACAAAGAGGACTTGGACACCCTTCGGGCGTACATCCGCGAGTACAAGCCGGTGCTCATCGGTGTCGACGGTGGGGCGGACGCGCTGATCGAGGCGCGCCACCGCCCGGACCTCATCGTTGGCGACATGGACTCGGTCTCGGATGACGCGCTGCGCAGCGGTGCTGAGGTGGTCGTCCATGCGTACCGTGACGGCCGAGCACCCGGGCTGGAGCGGGTGCATTCGTTGGGGGTGGAGCCGGTGGTCTTTCCGGCCACCGGTACCAGTGAGGATGTCGCGATGCTGCTCGCCGACGACAAGGGCGCCACGTTGATCGTTGCCGTGGGTACTCACGTGACGCTCGTGGAGTTCCTCGACAAAGGCCGGTCAGGGATGGCGAGCACCTTTCTTACTCGGCTGCGGGTCGGTGGGAAGCTGGTCGACGCCAAGGGCGTGAGCCGTCTCTACCGAGCCCGAATCTCGGTGCTGAGCCTGGTGCTGATGCTGCTGGTCGGGGTGCTCGCCCTGGTGGCAGCGTTGTACTCCACCGACGGCGGCCGGGCCCTGGTCCAGGTACTGGGGGCACAGCTCGACGACGTGTGGTCCGCGGTGCACGGGGTGTTCCAGTGATCGACTTCCGGTACCACCTCGTCTCCATCGTCTCGGTCTTCTTCGCGCTCGCCGTGGGCATCGTGCTCGGCGCTGGTCCGCTACAGGGCCAGATCGGCGACACTCTGGGCGCTCAGATCGCCGGTCTGCGCGAAGACAAGGACGAGCTCAACCGGCAGGTTGACCAAGCGCGCGCCGGCACCGAGGGCCGCGACGCCTACCTCACGGCCACCAACCCGCAGGTGCTCGGAGATGCGCTCCGCGGCCGCACGGTCGCACTAGTCGTGCTGCCGGGAGTGGAGTCGCAGTTCGTCGAGAACACCACTGAAACCCTGGGTTCGGCTGGGGCCCGGCTCGTGTCGACCACCACGATGTCGGACGAGTGGGTGAGCGCCGACCCGGACACCACCTCGGCGCGGGACGCCGCGGTCGGTGGAGTCGCCCGCTCCGCGAAGGTCGATCTGACCGACCCCGGGCCGCTGTCCGCACAGGACCTGCTTCTTGGAGCGTTACTCACCCGGCCGGACGCCCCCGGGACGGCGCTCGAGGCGTCAGTAGCCCGCACCGGTCTGGAGACGCTGGCCGACGCGGGCCTGCTCTCGCTCGAGAGCGACACCTCCGAGCCAGCAGAGTTGGTGGTCGTGCTCTCCGGAGCCCTCCCGCCCGCTGAGGGCGAGGGCGCTACTCGCGCAGCCGGTCGTTGGGTCGATCTCGCGATTGCTCTCGATGCTCGGTCGGCGGGCACCGTGGTTGCTGGCGACGTGGCCACCGAGGACAGCGGCGTGTCGGTGCTCGCGACGCTGCGTGACACCGCGGCCGCCACCGACGAGGTCTCCACTGTTGACGACGTCGGTGATCCGATGGGGCAGGCAAGCGTGGTCCACGGCCTCACCGAGCAGGCCGCCGGCCGGGTGGGCCAGTACGGACTGGGCCCTGGTGCCGACGCGCCCTATGCGCCCCTTCCCGCCTCGTGAACCAGCGCTCGGCGATCTCGGCCGGTCTTGCCGCGGCGGGTGCGGGTTTCGCGTTCGCCGTCGCGCGGCGGTTGGTGCGGTCGGCACGCTGGACCCGCACCAACCACGCTGGCCACCAGGTGACTCTCCTCGAGGGGCCCGCGTACGTCGCGGGTGCGGCACTCGGCGCGGTTACTGCCGGGCCCGCTGGACCCGCCGGCCTGGTAGCGGTGCTGGGGTCGGGAGCGCTCGGGGCGCTCGATGACCTTGCCGGAAACGGTTCGTCCAAGGGCCTCCGGGGACACCTCGGTGCGGCTCTCCGGGGCGAGGTCACCACGGGAGCGGTGAAGATCATTGGCATCGGTGCCACCGGCCTCGCTGCCGCAGCACTCGCCGACCGTGCCCGCGGCGACCTCAGGGTGGTCGACACCATCGTCGGTGGCGCCGTCATCGCGGGAGCCGCCAACCTGGTCAATCTCCTCGACCTGCGCCCCGGCCGCGCACTCAAGTCGACGGTCCTGCTTGCGCTGCCGCTGCTCGTGGCCGGTCGTCGCGGAACAGCCGACGCCGCACCGTTGGCCGCGGCTGCCGCGGGAGCCGCGCTGGGCGTCATCCGGCCCGACCTGGCCGGGGAGTCCATGCTCGGGGACACCGGAGCCAATGCCGCTGGCGCGCTGCTGGGTACCGCTCTGGTGACGGTGTCAGGCCGCCCCGCCCGGATGACGGCGCTCGTCGTGCTGACCGCGCTCACCGTGGCATCGGAACGGGTCAGCTTCACCGCGGTCATCGAGTCCACGCCGGGGCTTCGCCAGGTCGATGCCTGGGGCCGGCGTCCCCGATGACGCGGCGTCAACTCGCCGCCGGCCTTGCCGGAACGGCCGGGCTGATCGCGGTGGTGACTTTGCTGGCCCGGGTAGCCGGGCTGACGCGGGTTCTCGGGTTCGCCGTGGCGGTGCGAGCCGGCGGAGTCGGCGAGATTTACCACAGCGTCAATGCCGTGCCCACCATGGTTTTCGAGGTCGCCGCCGGGGGCACGCTGGCCGCCGTGGCCGTTCCGCTGATCGCCCATCGCATCGGCGCCGGTGAGCCCGAGCGCGCCGACGCGCTCGCCTCGGTGCTGCTCAGCTGGACCGTCGCCATCCTCGTGCCGCTGGGCGCCGTGGTGTTCCTGTTCGCGGCTCCGCTTGCGACCTTTCTCGTCGATGACTTCGACCCGCAGGCTCGGAGCCTGGCCGCGACCCTGCTGCGGATCTTCGCGCTTCAGGTGCCGCTCTACGGCGTCGGCATCGTGTTGACCGGCCTGCTGCATGCCCATCGCCGGTTTCTGGCTGCCGCGCTGGCGCCGTTGTGCTCCTCGGTCGTGGTCCTCGGGTCGTACCTGTGGTACGGCTACCTGACCGGGGGCCAGACCTCCCTGTCTCTGGTCTCGGATGGCGCGGTCGCGGTGCTCGGCTGGGGGACCACCGTGGGCGTCGTGGCCTTGGCGCTGCCCCTCGTCGGACCGGCACTCGCCACCGGCTGGCGCTGGCGACCGACATGGTGGCTCGACGCTGACGACGCCCGGCGGATCGGCCGGCTTGCCGGTGCGGGAGGTGTGGCGCTACTCGCGCAACAGGGCGTGGTGCTGACCACGATTTGGCTGTCCAACCGGTCGGGTGACAGGGGGACATTGCCGGTGTACGGCTACGTGCAAGCGATGTACCTGCTGCCGTACGCGGTGCTCGCTGTGCCCGTGGCAACCAGCGTCGTTCCGGCGCTGGCCACGCGGGCAGGCGCGGACGCGGGGACGGGCGACGGGGCCGACGCGGACTCGGCGACCACGCTGGCCCGATCGATCCGGGCGGTCCTCGTCCTCACCGGACTCTCCGCCGGTGCACTCGTCGCGGCTGCTCCGGCGGTCGGGGCGTTCTTCGGCATCCTCGATCAATGGCTCAGTCTCGACGGAGCAAGCACGGCCGCGCTGGACGCGATGCCCGTGGCGCTTACCGCGTACGCTCCGGGGTTGGTCGGATTCGGGCTGATCGCGCTGCTGACCCGGGCGACGTACGTGCGCGGCCAACCGCTGCACGCGGCGGCGGTGACCGCGTTCGGCTGGGGGGTCGCCGCGGTGCCACCGGTCGCGATCGTCGGCACCGGGCAGGGAGCGGCGACGACCTTGTGGTCGTTGGGCGTGGCATCCTCGGCTGGTATGACCATCGCGGGGATCGGACTGGTTGTGCTCGTCCGGCGGGCGTGGGGGGCACCGGCCACTGCTGGCGCTGCCCGCACGGCCGGCACCGTGGTGGTTGCGGTCGCGATGGCGGTCGCCGCCGGTGACCTGGTGACGAGAGGGCGGCCGCTCGACGACCTGACCGAGGTGCTGGTCGTCGGTGTCGCGGCTGGTGCCACTGCACTGCTCGCTGGACTGGTTGCGTTCGCGGTTGGCGACCGGACGATGCTTGCCAACGCACTGCGGCGAGGTCGCGCCCGGCGCCGTACCACGGTGGAGCGAGCATGAGAGTGCTGATGGTGCTCGGAACGAGCGCGGGCGGAGTGGGCCGGCATGTTGCCGGTCTCACCGGGTCGCTGGCAGGTGCCGGGCACCACGTGGTGGTCGCGGCTCCCGCCGACGTGCTGGCCGGGTTCGACCTCGGTGACTCGGCCATCACGGCGGTGGCGGTCGAGCTCGGCGACCGCCCGCGTCCGCGCCGGGACGCCCTGGCGGTGCGCCAGGTGGCTCGGCTCGCCGCGACGGTCGACGTGGTGCACGCCCATGGGCTGCGGGCTGCAGCCGTGGCGGCGCTGGCTACCCCGGGGCGCGGGGCCCCACCGGTGGTGGCCACGCTGCACAATGCCGCGCCGTCGGGCCGCCTCACTGGGCTCGCCTACGCCGGTCTCGAACACCTGGTCGCCTCAGGCTGCGACCTGGTGCTCGGCGTGTCGGCCGACCTCGTGCAGCGGATGACGGCGCTCGGCGCTCGACGTACCGCTCTCGCGGTCGTGGCTGCGCCGCCGCGCCGGAGCGCGGCCCGCGACCGGGACACGGTCCGTGCCGATCTCGAGGTCGAGACCGGCACGGCGCTGGCAGTCGTGCTGGCCCGGCTTGCCCCGCAGAAGGGCCTGGACCTGCTGCTCGACGCCCACCAGCACCTCCGCGATCTCGATCACGACCTCACGCTGGTGACCGTCGTCGCCGGTGACGGGCCGCTGCGAGCGGCATTGCAGGCGCGCATCGACGACGAACGGTTGCCGGTGCGCCTCCTCGGTCACCGGGGCGACATCCCCGACCTGCTCGCGGCGGCCGACCTGGTGGTCTCCAGCGCGCGCTGGGAGGGGCAACCGGTGGGGCTTCAGGAGGCGCTGCACGCGGGCGCCGCGGTGGTGGCCACGGATGTCGGCGGTACCGCCGACACGGTGGGAGATGCAGCGCTGCTGGTCTCCCCGGATGACGCCGCGGCGCTGGCCCGGGCGGTACGGGACGTCATCCGGCATGGAGCGGTGCGTGACGACCTGCGCTCGAAGGCCGCCGAGCGGGCCGGGGACCTGCCGACCACGACCGACACTCTCGATGCGGTTCTCGAGGCGTACACCTCCGTGCGCCCGGCGCGCGACCACTGAGCGCCCAGGCCCGTCGTGGGCGGGACCCGCCGCCCGGATGGCCGAGGAACCGTCCGGAGGGCTGGGCGTGGCCCCCGCCACCAGGACGTATCGCGGCGAATCTGGGACCGGCCGGGACCGTTCCGGGGCATGACGTATCGTTAAAGCCCGTGGTGGTGCAGACGAAACAGATCTTCGTGACCGGGGGAGTCGCCTCCTCACTTGGCAAGGGCCTCACCGCATCCTCGCTCGGGCATCTGCTCCGGGCCCGGGGGTTGCGAGTGACGATGCAAAAGCTCGACCCCTACCTCAACGTCGACCCGGGGACGATGAACCCGTTCCAGCACGGCGAGGTCTTCGTCACCGACGACGGCGCCGAGACCGACCTCGACATCGGGCACTACGAGCGGTTCCTCGACGTGAACTTGCGGGGCAGCGCCAATGTCACGACCGGGCAGGTGTACAACCGCGTCATCCAAAAGGAGCGGCGCGGCGAATATCTCGGTGACACCGTGCAGGTGATCCCGCACATCACCAACGAGCTCAAGGAACGGATGCGGGCCCAGGCCGCGGGGAGTCCTGGAGTCGACCCGGGGGACGCGCCCGACATCGTCATCACCGAGATCGGCGGCACGGTCGGCGATATCGAGTCGCTGCCGTTTCTCGAGGCGGCCCGGCAAGTGCGCCACGATCTCGGACGCGACAACGTGTTCTTCCTGCACGTCTCCCTGGTGCCGTACCTCGCCCCCAGCGGTGAACTGAAAACGAAACCGACCCAACACTCGGTGGCGGCGCTTCGGCAGGTTGGGATCCAGCCTGATGCCCTGGTGCTGCGGGCCGACCGGGCGATTCCTGACTCGATCAAGCGCAAGATCAGCCTGATGTGTGATGTCGATGCGGAGGCATGTGCGGCCGCGGTCGATGCGCCGAGCATCTACGACATCCCCAAAGTGCTGCATCGTGAGGGGCTCGACGCCTACGTCGTGCGCCGGTTGGGGCTCACCTTTCGCGACGTTGACTGGACCGCGTGGGACACCCTGTTGCAGCGGGTCCATCATCCCGAGCATGACGTGGAGGTCGCGCTGGTCGGCAAGTACATCGACCTGCCCGACGCGTACCTCTCGGTCACCGAGGCACTCCGTGCGGGCGGGTTCCACCACGACGCTCGCGTGCGGATCCGCTGGGTGCCGTCGGACGACTGCGAGACCGAGGCCGGTGCTCAGCGTGCCCTCGGTGGCGTGGATGCCGTGCTCGTGCCCGGAGGGTTCGGCGTTCGCGGGATCGAGGGCAAACTCGGCGCGCTGCGGTGGGCCCGGGAGCGGCAGGTGCCGACGCTTGGCATCTGCCTCGGGCTGCAGTGCATGGTCATCGAGTTCGCGCGAAACGTGGCGGGCATCGAGAACGCCAGTTCCACCGAGTTCGACCCCGACACGCCAGCTCCGGTGGTCGCGACGATGGTGGAGCAGAAGGCGTTCGTGGAGGGGGCCGGCGACCTCGGCGGGACGATGCGCCTCGGTAGTCAGCGGGCGCATCTGGTTGCGGGGTCGGTGGTTGCGGAGGTGTACGGGCGCACGACCGTCGAGGAGCGGCATCGGCACCGGTATGAGGTGAACGATGCGTATCGGGGTGAGCTTGAGGGTGCTGGTTTGGTGGTGAGTGGGGTGCATCCCGAGTTGGGGTTGGTGGAGTTTGTGGAGTTGCCGCGTACGGTGCACCCCTATTTCGTTGCGACGCAGGCGCATCCGGAGTTCCGGTCTCGCCCGACCCGTGCGCATCCGTTGTTCGCGGGGTTGGTTGGTGCGGCGATCGAGCGGCAGCGCGCGGCGCGTCTGGTCGAGGTTGAGCGTCCGCGTCATCCGGAGAATGCTGAGGTCCATGTCTGAGTCTGGGCCGGTCGCGGATGCCGGTCGCGGGCCGTTGTGCGACGTGATCGGTGCCGCCCCGGTGGTGGAGTCGGAGGTGCTGCATCGGGGGATGGTGTGGGATGTCGTCGCCGACACCTTCGACCTCGGCGCGGCCGGTCGGCTGCGCCGCGACTACGTGGCGCACCCGGGGGCGGTCGCGGTGGTTGCCCTTGATGAGGACGGTCGGGTGCTGCTGGTGCGGCAGTATCGGCATCCGGTGGGGGCGTTCGAGTGGGAGTTGCCGGCGGGTCTGCTTGATGTGCCGGGGGAGGCGCCGTGGGTCGCTGCGGCGCGGGAGTTGCACGAAGAGGCCGACATGGTGGCCGCGCGCTGGCATACGTTGCTGGACCACTACGCCTCGCCCGGGGGGTCTACCGAGTCGCTGCGTTTGTACCTGGCGCGGGGCCTTAGCCCGGTCCCGGAGGCGGAGCGGCATCAGCGCACTGCCGAGGAGTTGGGGATGCCGGTTCGCCGGGTCGGGCTCGATGAGGTGGTCGAGGCGGTGCTCGCCGGCGAGTTGCACAACCCGAGCCTCGCGCTCGGGGTGCTGGCCGCGTCGCGGTTGCGTGCGCGGGGTTGGGCGGGTCTGCGACCAGTCGACGCGCCGTGGCCGACCCGCAGCCCCGGGCGACTCGCCGATGACGACCCGCGACTCGCCGATGGCGCTGTGCCTGCGGGCGTCGTTGATGTGCCCGTGGATGTCGTTGATGCCGGCAACGCATCGGCGCCGGTGGCGTTTCCCTAGGGGACGCGGGCGGTGTAGATCTGCTGCACCTGGGCGGCAGTGAGCGCGGAGGTCCAGTACGCGACGTCATCGAGGTCGCCCTGGAAGTAGGTCGACCCCGGCGCGGGCCAGCCGCCCAGCGAGTCCCGCCCGATGCGCAGGTAGCCGCTGGGGTACCCCTCGGCGGTGGTGACGGTGTTTGACGCCACCAGCGCGCCGTCGAGGTAGAGCCGCATCCCGGCCGGCGACAGCGTGGCCGTGGCCAGGTGCCAGGCGTTGTCGGTGACGGCCGCCGGAGTTTGCACGGTCTGCACGGCACCCGGGTAGACACCGAAGACCAGACGCCCGGCGGTGTCGACATACAGATGGCGGTCGTACTGGCTCGAGGTGCCGGCCTGGCTGGTTCCGAAGCCAACGAGTTTGCCCTGGGGGGCGGCCGTGCGGAACCAGACGCTCAGAGTGAACGTGTTCGACATCGGGAAGGCTGTGGTGGGGCCGAAGATCTGCCCCGTGCTGCCGTTGAGCCGGGCAACGCGGCCGCCGTCGCTGGTGCAGGGCCGGTTGGTGGCCGAGCTGACGCCTGGGCCGTAGCTGCCGTTCGCTCCGATGCCGGAACTGTCCGCGGCCGTGACGCCAGCCGACTTCGGGTTCTCCTCGAACCGGTAGTACACCTGTGGCGTCGTGGCGAGCACCGCCGTGCTGCACGACGCGTAGCGGGCCGACAGCGTCGATGTCGGCGAGGCGGTGGTGCCGGCCAGGGCCGCGAGCGACGGCGGTGCTGCGGCAGCCACCAGCGCGGCCACGCCGGCCAGCACCGCCGCCCACACCCACCAGGCGCGGAGGGAGCGGATCGGGCCACGCCCCGCTGTCCCGGCCGCGAGGACGGCCGGGACAGCGGGGATCGAGCCGGTGGTCGGGGCGAAGACCACCGGGTCGAGGCCGGGTGCGGGCCGCCTTTTGTCGCCGCGCCGCAGCGGCCGGTCGAGCGTCGTGAGGGCGAGTAGCGCGGCCACCGCCAGGACGAGGACGCCCACGCCCCACCACTGCCCGGTCCGGGCCCACACCACTGGGACCCCAGCCCAGGGCACCCGCAGCACGCCGACGCCGTGGACCGCGTCGGGCGATACCGGGGTCGAGTCTTGACGCGGGTTTGCGTCTCCCTTGAGCAGCAGCTGGCCGGCGTCGTCGCGTTCGACGAACCGGTGCAGACGCAGCCGGCCGGGCCGGTCCGGGTCGTCAACGAGCAGGACCTGGCCAGGTTGGGCCGCACCGGCTGGCACCGGGCGGGCCACGACGACATCCCCGACCTGAATCCTCGGCAGCATGGACCCGGTGACCACGGTCGTCGGTTCCCAGCCGATGGCGGTTGGGGCTGCCGACCAGAACGCGAGACCCAGCGCCGTGGCAACGGCCGCTCGGGCCGTGGTCGCGACCAGTAACCGCGACCACCCGAACCGGACCGCAGGGCCGTCCGGATCGGGTGTCACGACAGGGGGTTGGTTGTCCACGGGGAGGTGAGAGGTCAGCTCTGCGCTTCCCAGGTGAAACCGATTGCGGCAGTGCCGCCCTGGGTGCTGTTCGGCGCGGAGTTGTTGAAGGTGTAGTCGAACTTGAACACGCGGGTCTCCGACCCGGTGCCGGTCGGCGCCCAGGTACCCAGACCGGTCGCGTAGGACGTGGCAGCGCCACCAAAGCCGGCCAGCGAGCCGGCGTACACCGAGGAGCCCGTCGAGAGCGGGGTGAAGCCGGTGCACGACCCGAACGAGCCGCCGGTGCCCTGGGTCACCGTCAACGTCAGGTGCGTGGACAGCGCGTTGGTGGTGGCCGGGCTGGTGCCGAACAGCTTGACGGTCGAGGCGACCGTGCCGGTCGAGGTGACCGCGATGCACTTGCTGCCGGTGTCGCCGGGCTTCAGGCCGGTTGCCGAGAACAGTGCGGTGTTGCTGTCGTCGTCGGTGAGGTTGACAGTGCCGGCGGCCCAGTTGTTGGTCGCGTTCGACGTCTGCGAGCTGAATGCCGAATATGACGACGTGGCCACCAGGCCGGCGCTCGCGAGGAACGCGAGCGGAACGGCGCTCCACGCGGCAAGCCGCGCAGTACGAGAGGACGGACGCTTCATCGGGATCTCCTGTGCTTCAGTGAACGTGGTTGGAATCTGCTACGACGAACCTAGGCAGCGAGGGCACCGCTACCGCCGGGTTCGGCATCCGGCCACCCAGTCGTCGGCCACCTCGGACCGACGGGGTGAGCAGTCGTCATCCGAATAGCCGTTCACCCGCCGGTGTTCGGTGGGAGAATCGAGGTATGGGCCACGGTGCATCGACCAGTCGCGGGGCCTTCGCGTGGGTGTCGGCCACCGGCGCAGCCGACGACCTGCTCGTCGACGACACGTCGTGTCCGTGTGGGGGCGCTCCGGAGGGTGCGTTGCTCGGCACCTGCTGTGGCCCAGTGGTACGCGGTGAGCAGCACCCGGCCACCGCTGAGCAGTTGATGCGTTCGCGGTACACCGCCTATGCGGTGGCCGACGGTCACCACCTGTATCGCACCTGGCATCCGCGGACTCGGCCTGACATCGTCGAGCCCGAGGTGTGGGTGCACTGGGTAGGCCTGGACATCGCCGAGGTCGTCGATGGTGGCGCCAACGACGAGACCGGCGTCATCGAGTTCCGCGCCCACTGGGAGTCCGGCGAGGGCGTGACCCGGCAGCATGGCGAGTTGCACGAGCGGAGCCGTTTCGAGCGCCGCGCGGGCCGCTGGTTCTACCTCGCCCCGGACTGACCCGCAGGCGTCACTCGCACCAGCCGCCGGAGCCGTCGACCCTTGCGGACAGTTGCACCGAGTACCGCCCAGGCCCACCCTCCTCGACGACCTCGAGATCGACCGCACGACCGTCGATTGCGGAGGTCCAACAGGTCGCCGAGCCGGATGACGCGGGCACCTCTTCCAGCGCGAGGCCTGGCGCGGGCGTCCAGCCCCGCTCGGGGAGCTCGTTGCGATAGAAATCGAGCACCGCCTCGGTGCCGACGGCACGGCGGAGGTGATCCTGGGCGGCGTTCGGTACGTCGCCGTCATCCTCGCAGGAGGTCGATGGCGCGCCCGACGGCTCGGTACCCGCAGGTGCGAGCTGGAGTAGTTCGGAGGCGGCCAAGTCGTCGGCGAGTGCGTAGTCGTCGCCGCGGCACCCGTAGAACGCCACGAACCAGACGACCGGGACCGTGATCGGCGCAGTCAGCACGACCAGGGCCGCGACGATGACGGCGACCCACCGACGCGGCATCGGGCCGGTTCCCATCGAGCCCGAGCCGTACGGGTTGGGGTCGTGCCCGTCGGGTAGAGGCGGTGCGGTGTGCACCGGCGCACGGTAGCCCGGGCCGGCTACTGGTACGAGACGAACCAGGGAACCGGGCGCACCCCGGCCGCGGTCTGTTCGGGGCTCAGCACCGGGGTGTCCTCGTCCTCGAAGTTCTTCCAGCCGAGCCACGTTCCGGCCGGCAGACCCGCACGCAGCCGCGCCCAGGTGCTCTGCTTGTCGCCCTGTGACCCCTGGCCGTCGGCATGGACCAGCCACTGCACCTGGTCGAGCGTGGTGTCCAGGCGGGCCCGATCGCGCACCATCGACAGCCGGAACTGGTGCAGGATCAGCACCTTCGGGGGCAGATCGCGAGCGCGAACCAGCGCATCGAGCCAGGCCCCGACCGCGTTGACCTCGTCGATGCCGACCGAGCCAATCTGTGTCAGGTGCCGCTGCCCGGGAGCCAGGCGCCACTCGGGGTCGAGCGCCAGCCCGACTCCGGGGCGGCGCAACAACTCCTCGTAGGCCGCGGCCTGGGTGCGGAAGTCGGTGCGCCCCGGCTGCAGGTCCAGCACCACGTACACCCCGGCGCGCTCGGCGGCATCCACCCACGGGCGCAGCACCTCGATCGGGGTGCGCCGCGAGTAACTGCCGTCGCGCTGGGCTGCGCCGGTGGCCACCGTGGCGATCAACTCGAAGGCCGGCACCACCGGCTGGCCCAGCGCGGCCGCGTACCGGGCGGCCAGAGCCCGGGCGCGGAGCACCGCGGCATCCGGCCCCTGTTCGCCGAGCATGCCGAGCGCCGCGGTCTCCGGATGCCCGTAGAGCGCGACCATCCGCCGGGTCGGGAACGGCAGCAAGCCGCCGCCGGGGAGGTCGGGAGCCCGGCGGCTGGTGCGCACCCGCTGCGCGAAGTGCGCACCTGGCCCGAGGTCGCCGAGCCCGGCGACGGGTGTCTCGGATGACGAGCGCAGCGCCGTGCGTAGATTCGGGTCGGCGCGGATGTCGGCGCTGTCGGTCACCACCCGGGTCGTGCCGGTCGCGGCGAGGGTTGCCTCGATGACGGCAGGCACCCTGGCGCCGCGCCGCACCACCAGCACCGGTCCATGGGCGGGGCGGGTAGGTGGCAGCCCCGCGAGACGGTCCGCATCGGTGCTGTCGACCAGCTCACGGTTGCCCAGGTCGCCCAGGCTGGCCGGAGTGCTCCGGCCGGATGCCGCCGCGACCACGGTGCGCACGCCCAACCGGTCGAGCTCGGGCCGCAGCTGCGGCCCGGCGACGAGCAGCGGGATGCCGAGCCGGGTCGCCACCGGGGCCGCTTGTGACACCGCCGGCGGGTCGGGAGCACACACCACGACGGCGGTGGCGGAGGCCAGCAGCGCCCGAGTCAGCGCCACGCTGGGCTCGAGCGTCTCGTCGACCTGGGTCGCCGCCGACGCGAGGACCAGGTGATGGTCGGGTGAGCCGCCGAGGTCGGGCTCGCTGGGGCCGCGAGACCTGGCGGACTGGTCGTCATCACCGGAACAGGCGGTCAGGGTCGCGGTGGTTGCGGTGAGCAGGCCAGCAGCCAGCAGCTCACGCCGCCCGGGGCTTTCTCGCACGCACATTCTCCTCGTTCGTCGGTCGCGCCCACGGTCGCACGGCTCCGTCCTCGACGGCCAGCCTGGTGGTTCGCCGACTCTGAGTGAACGCGGTCGCGGGGCGGATGGCGCGCTTCGTAGACTGAGCGGGCCGCAAACCGGCGCCGCCCGCGGGCGGCGCGCGAGCGGCATCCGCACCGTCTCCTCCTGACAAGGACTCACCTGTGCTCCGTACCCACGAGGCTGGCACCGTGCGTGCCGGTCACACCGGCCAGACCGTCACCCTCGCCGGCTGGGTGGCCCGGCGGCGAGACCACGGCGGGGTCGCGTTTGTCGACCTGCGGGACGCGAGCGGGGTGGTGCAGGTCGTCGCGCGAGACGCGGTGCTCGAGGCGGCGGCGCACGACTTGCGCAGCGAGTACGTGGTGCGGGTGACCGGCGAGGTCGCCGGGCGGGATGCGCACAACGTCAACCCGGACCTGCCCACCGGCGAGGTCGAGGTCGTGGCAACCGCGATCGAGGTGCTGAGCCCGAGTGCCGCGCTCCCGTTCCAGGTCGACGAACGGGTCACCGTCGGCGAGGAAGCCCGGCTCACGCATCGCTACCTCGACCTGCGCCGGCCCGGCCCGCGCTCGGCCGGACACGCGCTGCGGCTGCGCAGCACGGTCAACGCCGCGGCGCGAAAGGTGCTGGGGGAGCGCGACTTTGTCGAGATCGAGACGCCCACGCTCACTCGTTCGACCCCTGAGGGAGCCCGCGACTTCCTGGTGCCGGCGCGGCTCGCGCCCGGGTCGTGGTACGCCCTGCCGCAGAGCCCGCAGCTCTTCAAGCAGCTGCTGATGGTGGCCGGGATGGAGCGCTACTACCAGCTCGCCCGCTGTTACCGCGACGAAGACTTCCGCGCCGACCGGCAGCCCGAGTTCACCCAGCTCGACATCGAGATGAGCTTCGTCGAGCAGGACGACGTGCTCGAACTCGGCGAGGCGATCGTGCGTGAGGTCTGGTCGCTGATCGGGGTCGACCTGCCCACCCCGTTCCCGCGGATGACGTACGCCGAGGCCATGCGGCGGTTCGGCACCGACAAGCCGGACCTGCGCTTCGGCACCGAACTCGTCGAGTGCACCGACTACTTCGCCGGCACCCCGTTCCGGGTGTTCCAGGCCGAGTACGTCGGTGCCGTCGTGATGCCCGGCGGAGCGAGTCAGCCGCGCCGGCACCTCGACGCCTGGCAGGAGTGGGCCAAGCAGCGCGGCGCTCGCGGCCTTGCCTACGTGCTCGTGCAGGACGACGGCACGCTCACCGGCCCGGTCGCGAAGAACCTTGCGGATGACGAGCTCGCCGGTCTGGCGGCGCACGTCGGTGCCCAGCCGGGTGACTGTGTGTTCTTCGCCGCCGGCGGCGTGAAGACCTCGCGGGCGCTGCTCGGCGCGGCCCGGCTCGAGATCGGCCGGCGCTGCGAGTTGATCGACGAGTCGGCGTGGAACTTCCTCTGGGTGCTCGACGCGCCGCTGTTCGAGCCGGCCGGCGACGCGGTCGCCGCCGGCGATGTGGCGGTCGGCGGTGGTGCGTGGACGGCAGTGCACCACGCGTTCACCTCGCCGAAGGCCGAGTTCATCGACACCTTCGACGAGCGGCCCGGTGCGGCGTTGGCCTACGCGTACGACATGGTGTGCAACGGCAACGAGCTCGGTGGCGGGTCGATCCGGATCCACCGCCGCGATGTGCAGGAGCGGGTGTTCGCGGTCATGGGGCTCTCCGCGGAGGATGCGCAGGAGAAGTTCGGGTTCCTGCTCGACGCGTTCCAGTACGGTGCCCCGCCGCACGGCGGCATCGCGTTCGGCTGGGACCGCGTGGTGATGCTGCTCGGCGGCTTCGACAGCATCCGCGACGTCATCGCCTTCCCGAAGTCCGGCGGCGGGTACGACCCGCTCACCGACGCCCCGGCCCCGATCACCGCGCAGCAGCGCGCCGAAGCCGGCGTGGACGCGCCCCCCACGGCAGACGCCGGCTGACCGTCATCCGTGCCCTGCAAAATCGACCAATAGGGCGATTCTGCCGCCGCGCAGAATCGCCCTATTGGTCGATTTTGCAGGGTGGGCGCATCGCGGTGCGGGGCGAGGGCCGTTCAGCGGGAAAGGAACTCGACGAGCGCCGCGTTGACCTCGCCGGCGTGCGAGGTGGTGATGCCGTGCGGGCCGCCCTCGAGGAGCACCAGTTCACTGCCAGCGACCATGTCGTGGGTGCGCCGACCCGACACCTCGAATGGCACCGTCGCATCGGAGTCGCCGTGCACCACCAGGGTTGGCACGGTGATCGAGGCAATGTCGGCGGTGAAGTCGGTGACCCAACTGCCGATGCACTCGACAGCGGCGTGCACGTCGGCCTGGTGGGCGAGGGCGAGCGCCTCCTGGCGCTGGCCCTCGGTGACCGTCACCTCCCCGCCGGCGCTGAAGAACCCGGTGAGAAACTGGTCGAAGAAGCCGGCCGGGTCGGCCCGTAGCCCGGCCTGCAGCAACGCCACCGTGCCGAGGTCGAGGCCACCGTCAGGGTGCGTCTCGTCCCTGAGCAGGCCCGGCGGGATGGCGGCCAGAAACGCAGCGGCGCGCACCCGCTCGGCGCCGCGGGTGCCGAGGTAGCGAGCCACCTCGCCGCCGCCCATGGAGAACCCGACCAGCGCCACGTCCCGCAGGTCGAGCGTGGTGAGCAGCGCGTCGAGGTCGCCGGTGAGGGTGTCGTAGTCGTAGCCGGATGCCGCCCCGGGCTTCGCCGAGCGCCCGAACCCGCGGCGGTCGTAGGCGATCACCCGCTGCCCGGCATCCGCAAGCGGTTGGGTCTGCCTCGACCAGGCCAGCCCGCTGAGCGGCCACCCGTGGATGAGCACCACCGGGCGCCCGTCGCCGCCGGTGTCGGTGTAGTGAATGTCGATGTCGCCGTTGCTGATCGTGGGCATCGGGCTGTCCTTTCGTGGGGCGGATCGCGGTATCGCCCACCCTACGAGCGGTGCGGTCGGGCCGCCCGGTGCGCGGGGGTGGCGGGGATCGGCGCAGCACACCACTCGGTGCGCCACTCCATCCCGGTCGTGTACCCGAGACGGCGATACAGCCGACGGGCGACCGTGTTGTCAGCGGGCGCGGGTCCACATCCAGTCCCAGTCGCCGCTGCGGCTCGGGTCGCAGGGAAGGTGCGGACGAACGGTACGGAAACTCTCCCGGGGCGCGCTGACGTGTCGGATTGCACTGCGGCGCAGCCACGTCCGAACCCGCCGGCGCCGAAGGAGAGTCCCGAAAGCGGCGCTGTTGCCGGGCAGGCCAACGCCGGGAGCGCCCTGGTTCGACGCCCGGGGAACCACCAATTCGCCGACCCAGCACCGAGATCGTGGCCGGGGCGAGCAGCCTCTGCACCGGTCAGTGCTCCCACGCGCTCGGTCCCGGACGTTTCGCCAGGACCCGCTCCACCAGGTGCCTTGTCGGCTCGTCCCTCCACCTGCCAGGGTGGTCGACATGCCCGCGACGTGAGACCGCCCAGCCCGCTCGGCCGACGAGCGTACCCAGCTGCTCGGCTGGTTCGACCTTCAGCGCGGCATCGTGCGGTACAAGTGCGAGGGGCTCTCGGATGACGCCGCGCACCGGTCCGTGCTGCCGGGCTCACCGCTGATGACGCCGGCCGGAATCCTCGCGCACCTGCGCTGGGCCGAGGAGCTGTGGTTCCGCGAGGTGCTGCTCGGTGAGCCTGGCACCGGGCGCGGGTTCGGGCCGGAGGCGAAGTCGGTCGAGGACTACGAGTTCCGGGTCGACGGCGTGCCGCTCGCCGCGCTGCTCGCCGAGTACCAGGAGGAGTGCGCGCGGTCGGACGCCGTGATCGCGGCGTGCAGTCTCGACGACCTGGGCAGCACGGCATTGCACTCGGTGGGCGACGCCAGCCTGCGCTGGATGCTGCTGCACATGCTCGAGGAGACCGCTCGTCACGCCGGTCATCTCGACCTTGTGCGCGAGATGCTTGACGGCGAGACCGGCTACTACTGAGCCCGACTCGGCTCGCGCGAGGCTTCTCTCAGGGTGACTCGTCGAGGTGGCACGGCACGCCAGCGACATCGGCACCGACTCGGGAGAGTCCGTACCGCTGGTTAGGCTCCGGACGTGACCCAGGATGGGACCGATCTCTTCGGCGCGGCGGCCCAGCGGCGCGCCGAAGTTGGCGGCAGAACTCTCCAGGAGGGTCCAGGTGCCGCCGGGTCGGCATCCGGCCCGCGTCCGGACGGTGCGCCGGCGTCATCCGGAGTGGTGCCACCGCTCGCGGTGCGGATGCGACCGCGCTCCCTGGCCGAGGTGCGCGGCCAGGCCGAGGTGCTGCGGCCGGGCAGCCCGCTGCGGCGGCTTATCGAGGGCCACGGCGGTGCGGCCGGTCCGTTGTCGGCGATCATCTCCGGCCCGCCCGGCACCGGCAAGACCACCCTCGCGCACCTCGTCGCCACTGCTGCCGATCGCGAGTTCGTCGAGCTGTCGGCAGTCACCGCCGGAGTCAAGGACGTGCGCGCCGTCATGCAGTCGGCGGCCCGTGCCCGCGACCTCTACGGCCGGCAGACCGTGCTCTTCCTCGACGAGATCCACCGGTTCAGCAAGGCTCAGCAGGATGCCCTGCTCCCCGGTGTTGAGAACCGCCTCGTCGTGCTCGTCGCGGCGACGACCGAGAACCCGAGCTTCTCGGTGATCGCGCCACTGCTCTCGCGGTCGGTCTTGGTCACCCTGACCCCGTTGGATGACGACGAGCTCGCCGCGGTCGTCACCGCCGCGGTCGCCGACGAGCGCGGCCTCGCCGGCGCCTACACGCTCGCGGATGACGCTCTCGCCCACCTGGTGCGGATGGCGAGCGGCGACGCCCGCCGGTCACTCACCGTCCTTGAGGCGGCCGCCGGGGTGGCCGACGACGCGATCGCGCCCGGCGCCGAGCGCCCGCATCCGCTCACGGTCACCCTCGCGCACGCCGAGCAGGCGATGGCGCACGCTGCGGTGCGCTACGACCGCACCGGCGACCAGCACTACGACGTGGCCTCGGCCTTGATCAAGAGCATGCGCGGCTCCGACGTCGACGCCGCGTTGCACTACCTCGCCCGGATGCTCGAAGCCGGTGAGGATCCGCGCTTCATCGCCCGGCGGGTCGTCATCGCCGCCTCCGAGGATGTCGGCATGGCCGACCCCACTGCGCTGCACACGGCCGTGGCGGCGATGCACGCGGTTGCCCAGATCGGGATGCCGGAGGCGCGGATCATCCTGGCCCAGGCGGTGGTGCACACCGCGCTCGCGCCGAAGTCGAACGCCGCGTACATGGGGATCAACGACGCGATCGCTGACGTGCGCGCCGGGAAGGGCGGCCCGGTGCCGATCCACCTGCGCGGCAGCGGGTACGGCGCGGCCGGACGGGTCGCGGAGGCGGCGGCCCAGGCGGCCGGGCGCGACTCGGTACCCCGGTACCGGTACGCCCACGACGAACCCGACGGCGTGGCCCGGCAGCAGTACCTTCCCGACGACCTGCACGGCCACACCGACTACTACCGCCCCACCGACCGTGGCTTCGAGGCGCGCTTGCGCGAGCGGTGGCTCTGGCTGAGGGAGCGGCTGGGCCGCTGAACCGCTCCGAGAACGGCTGGGCCGAACGCACGTGTCTCGGCCAGCACGCCCGCAGGAGGGTCGAGCCCGGTCGAGGGCTACGGCGTCGCGTGGGCTGACGCCGGCGGCGATGTGCACCTACGGTCCGCGTCGTCGATCGCGATCTGGTCGTGCCGCTGTGCTGCTGCCGAGGTCGGCGCCGGCCGGGCCGGTATCGCGCTCGCAGTAGTCGAGTTGCTCGTCGTCCAACGCGCGTACTGCGCGGGAGAGTCGTCGGCCGAGGTGTTCTCGCATCATGGCGCGAGCGTCGTCGACGTTGGTGAACTGCCAGGTGGCGATCTCGGGGTCGCTGATCCGGATGGCTGCGATGTCGGTGTCGGTCATGACGCCGCCATCGAACACGACGACGATTTGGTCGTCCCACGGGCCATGGGCACCGACCCATTCGACCACCAGGGGCCGGCCGAGGTCGCGGGTGATGCCGAGTTCCTCGGCCAGTTCGCGGGCGAGGCCGGCTCGGGGGGCCTCGTTGGCTTCGATCATCCCGCCGGGGAGGTCCCACCCTTCCTTATAGGTCGGGTCCACGGTGAGGACCCGACCGGTGTTGTCGCGGATGAGGGCGTCGGCGGCGACCCGCTTGCGGGCCTGGCGGGCGTTGCCTTCGGCGAGGTGCGCGAAGTGCGGGTCCGCCGGGGTGTTGTCTACACCGGCCACGAGGTGTCCATCTGCGCTGGTCGTCCGTGGTTCAGCAGGTCCATGTCGCCGAGGAACAGGCGGGCCTCGTCCGTGTCGGGTCGCGTCCGGACTGCGAGGGCGAGGTCGCCGAGCCGTGCGCGAACCCGGGCCGAGGACAGGGTCGGGGCGACCGCGCAGACAGTGCGACCCAAGCGGGCGGCCTCGTCGATGCAGCCGCTATCCAGCAGGATCGACGCCATGCTCAGGCGACCGAAAGCCCCTGAGCGGACCCGGTCACCCTGCCGCAGCCGGATGACCGAGGTGGCCTGCTTCTCCGCTCCGTGCAGGTCGCCAAGCAGGTGCAGCGCGGTGGCGGTCTCGGCGGCGAGCGACGCCTCATCGAAGTGGGCCGACCAGTCGGCGTGCTCGTTGCTCTCGCTGCCGCCCAGAGCCAACTCGGCCCTGGCGAGGTCTGCGAGAGCTGCCGACCGGTTACCGCGCATCGCGTGCGCCTTGGCGCGCATCGCGTGCAGCCGGGCGTCGATGCGAGCGATGCCGCCGGTTTCCGCAGCTCTGCCGAGGCCGGTCTCGGCGAGATGCAGCGCGTCGCCGGTCATCCCGAGTTGGCCCGCGAGATGCGACATCGAGGCGCACATGTTCGCGGCCAGCGCCGGTGATCCGGCGGCGAGGGCGAGCCGGTAGGAGCCGTCGAAGTGGGTGCGGGCGTCGACGTCACGGCCGCTGTCATGCGCCATCCAGCCGGCGATCTCGGTCAGCGAGGCTGCGGCTGCGAAGACCGAGGCTCCAGACCTGGGCGCGAACAGCGCGTGCGCGACCTCGTACTGCAGATATGACATAACCGACCCATAGAGGCGCCCGCCGCCGAATTGGCGATCGGCGACCTGAACCGAACCGGCCATGGCCCGGATCGCCCCCACGCTGGGCGGCCACGCATCGGATGCAGCCACGTCCACGATGTCGGGCCGGCTGCGGTCGCCGAAGCCGAGGTCACGGTCGTCGTCGACCTTCAGCACCGCGCGAAGCGCCGACCGGTAGGGCGCGCTGGGGCGGGCGACTCGGCCCCGTTCCCAGCGCCCAACTGCCCGTTCGTCGAGTGCGAAGGTCTCACCGGTTGCGGCCAACAGCCACGCATTGATCCGCTCGGCCAATTCGTCGCGCGACATCGAGCAACCCGGCAGCCGAGACGACGGCATCCGCTCCCGGGCCCTCCGGAGGAGGTCATTGCCGCGGTTGCTCGCAGCGGGTGACAACGGCCGGTCGCGCACGGGCATCAGGCTGCTCCGCATCTGCGGTCGAGGGCGGGCTCGAATCGGGAGGGATCGGCTGCCACCATACCGGCGCCTCGTCAACGGCAAGGGGAGTGTGCCGAGGGCAGTCGTGCCCACACATGCCCAGGGATGCCCCGTACCGGATCCGTGCTGGCTGCGACCTAATGGAGGAGACCGAGCAGCCTGACCCGAGGGACGGACGTGCCATGACCTCTGATCCACCGCGAGAAGCCCGAGCCGCTCATCAATTCCTGTGAGGGGACATGCGTTGCCATGCGTCCCGACAGTCGCTCACGAACGGGGCCGGACCAGCGATGCTGCCCGCGAGGCCGTCGCTGGTCTGGCCCTCAGCCCGGGAGGGTATCGGCGCGGTCGGCTGACCTAGTTCTCACATCCGGCGTCGGGTCGTGCTTCGGCCCTCGGCGCCGGACCCGCTCGGTCTGCGTCATGACCTCGAGTACGAGCGTTCCGGTAGCCGCTCACGCCGGTGGACCCCTGCCCACAACATCCGAAAGGAGCCCTCTCATGCCTGCCGAGACTCACCGGCACCAGCCGTGGACCTGCGAGGCCCGCAAGCGTGACGGGCCGTGGCGCCTGGCCCAGCTACGCACGGGCTGTGCGTGTGGCTGGGTCGGCCCCACCTACGACCTCCACGACACCTCGGCACAACTTGCCTACGACGAGGCGGTCTGGGCATACCAGGATCATCTCGAGACCAGCCCCGACCACACCGCGGCCGCCGGCTCTGAGGACAACCCAGTCGCCGGCGGTACGCCACCTCGATCCGGGTGACGGTCGCAACCATGGTCGGCAGAAGGCTTGCGAGAGAGGACTGTCCGTCAGATGGATGCCGCTGGGGTGTGAGCCCAGGCCGCGAAGTGCTGGCCGGCGCACCGGCTCGACGCACCGACCACCGCGACAGATCGCCGGCGCCCGTCCAGGATCCGGGCTCCACCCGGGGCGCTCGCTGGCCTCGTCATCCGGTCGGCTGCGCTGCCTCGACCACACCGGGGAGCGAGCTCGGTAGGGCCGCTGGGCCTCGCCGCTCGACCCGCGCCCCGCCGACCCAGTACGGCCCCGTTTACCATGGCGTTCGTCCGTGCCCAGCGACCCGAGGACTGAGACTCACTGATGGAGACCGCTGAGATTCGGCGCCGCTGGCTCGCCTTCTTCGAGAGGGAAGGCCACGCCGTTGTCCCCTCCGCACCGCTCGTGCATGACGACCCGAACCTGCTCTTCGTCAACGCCGGGATGGTGCCGTTCAAGCCGTACTTCCTCGGCCAGCAGACACCCCCGTGGGCGCGGGCCACCAGCGTGCAGAAATGTGTGCGCACCCAGGACATCGAGGAGGTCGGCAAGACCTCGCGGCACGGCACGTTCTTCCAGATGAACGGCAACTTCTCCTTCGGTGACTACTTCAAGGAGGGCGCGATCCGGCTGGCCTGGGAGTTACTCACCACCTCGCAGGCCGAAGGCGGGTTCGGCATCGACGGTGACCTGTTGTGGGCCACGGTCTATGAGAGCGACGACGAGGCGGCCACGATCTGGCGGGAGGTCACCGGCATTCCGCACGAGCGCATCGTGCGCCGTGGTTCCGCGGACAACTACTGGCATATGGGTGTTCCGGGGCCGGGCGGGCCGAGCAGCGAGATCTTCATCGATCGCGGCGCCGAGTACGGCCCGGACGGCGGGCCGGCCGTCGATGAGGACCGGTTCCTCGAGATCTGGAACCTCGTCTTCATGCAGGACGAACTCTCCGCGGTGCGTTCCAAAGTCGATGTCGACGTGGCGGGGCCGCTGCCCAAACGCAACATCGACACCGGCATGGGCCTGGAGCGGATGGCGTCGGTGCTCCAGGGCGTCGACACCATGTACGAGATCGACGAGGTGTACCCGGTGCTCGCCGCGGCAGCCGAAATGACCGGTAAGCGCTACGGCGAGCACTCCGGCCCCGCGGCCGGCTCAAGTCATCCCGACGACGTGCGGCTGCGAGTGGTGGCCGACCATGTGCGCTCCTCCCTCATGCTCATCGGCGACGGCGTGACCCCGGGCAACGAGGGTCGCGGCTATGTGCTGCGCCGGATGCTGCGGCGTTCGGTGCGCTCGATGCGGCTGCTCGGCTTCGAGGAGCCGTGCCTCCCGCGCCTGCTCCCGGTGTCCCTGGAGCGGATGCAGCAGAGTTACCCCGAGTTGGCCACTGGTGCCGACCGGATCGCGCAGATCGCCTACGCCGAGGAGGAGGCATTCCGGCGCACCCTCGCGGCCGGTACCACGATCCTGGACACTGCGGTGTCGCGCACCAGGGCAGCCGGCGGGTCGACGCTCGCCGGTGACCAGGCGTTCCAGCTTCACGACACCTACGGGTTCCCGATCGACCTCACCCTCGAGATGGCGGCCGAGCAGGGGCTGCAGGTCGACCGCGACGGCTTCACCCGGTTGATGGCCGAGCAGCGCGATCGCGCCAAGGCGGACGCCAAGGCCAAGAAGTCAGGCCATGTGAACACCGAGGTGTGGCGCGACCTGCGAGCCCTGGGCGCCACCGACTTTCGGGCCTACCTCGAGCTCGAGAGCGAGGCGAGCGTCGTCGGCCTCGTCGTCGACGGCGAGCCGGTCACCGAGATCGGCCCGGGCACCCGGGCGCAGGTCGTGCTTGACCGCACCCCGTTCTACGCCGAGTCCGGTGGCCAGGTCGCCGATGAGGGCATGCTTGCTGCGGACGGTGCGCGGCTGCGGGTGCTCGATGTGCAACGCCCGGTGAAGGGCCTGCTCGCGCACACCGTCGAGGTGGTCTCGGGGTCGCTCCGGGTTGGTTCGGAGGTGCTGGCCCAGGTCGATCCGGAGTGGCGGCTCTCGGCCTGCCAGGCGCACTCCGGCACGCACGTCGTGCATGCTGCGCTTCGTCAGGTGCTCGGCCCGTCGGCCCTGCAGTCGGGGTCGTACAACAAGCCGGGCTACCTCCGGCTGGACTTCGCGTGGAATTCGGCGCTGTCAGCGGCCACCCGGAGTGAGATCGAGGAGGCGTCCAACCTCGCGGTGCGTCGCGATCTCCCGGTGTCAGCGACGGTGATGCCGCTGTCGGATGCTCGCGAGTTCGGCGCCCTGGCGCTGTTCGGTGAGACCTACGACGAGGACGTGCGCGTCGTCGAGATCGGCGGTCCGTGGAGCCGTGAGCTGTGTGGCGGTACCCACGTGCAGCGGTCCAGCCAGATCGGGCCGCTCACCGTCACCGGCGAGTCCTCCGTCGGGTCGGGTGTGCGGCGGCTGGAGGCGTTCGTCGGCATCGACGCGATGCGGTATCTGGCCCGTGAGCGCGCGGTCGTCGCCGAGCTCACCGGTCTGCTCGGGGCCCGACCGGAGGAACTCGCCGAGCGCGTCTCGGCCATGGTGACCCGGCTCAAGGATGCCGAGCGAGAACTCGAGAAGGTGCACCGCGACCAGGTGCTGGCGGCGACGGGCTCGCTCACCGGCCAGGCCCGGGACGTCGCAGGGGTGACCTTCCTCGGCCACGACGCCGGCACCGCCGGGGCCGACGACGTGCGCACCATGGTGCTCGACCTCCGCGGCCGGCTCGGTGCCGAGCGCCCGAGCGTGGTCGCCGTCACCGGCGCCGCGAAGGGCCGACCGGTGGTCGTGGTGGCCACCAACGAGGCAGCGCGCAGCCGCGGCATCCGGGCCGGCGACCTGGTGCGGGCCGCGGCCGGCGCGCTCGGCGGTGGGGGTGGCGGCAAGGACGACATCGCTCAGGGTGGAGGGCAGGACGCGGCCAAGGTGGCGCAGGCGCTCGCGGCTGTGGAGTGGCGGGTGGGCGAGCTGGCTGCCGGATGACGCCGCCACCAGCAGGGGCGCCGGGTGTGGTACTCGGTGTCGATGTCGGCACGGTGCGGATCGGTGTCGCCGCGTGCGACCCCGACCGGATCCTCGCCACACCAGTCACCACGGTCAGCCGGATAGCCGCTACTGTCCCAACCGTGGCCGACGCCGATGTCGAGGAGCTGGGGCGCCTGGTCGAGCAGCGCTCGGCCGTGCGGGTTGTCGTTGGTCTGCCCCGGTCGATGTCGGGGGAGGACGGTCCGGCTGCGTCGTATGCCCGGTCGTATGCTCGGGTGTTGGCGGCGCGCGTCGCGCCGGTGGAGGTGCGGCTCATCGACGAGCGGCTCACCACCGTCGATGCGCACCGTGCACTTCGCGAGAGCGGAGTCCTGGGCCGGCGTCAGCGGTCCGTGGTCGACCAGGCTGCGGCTGTGCTGATCCTCCAGACGGCTCTCGATGCCGAGCGCGCTTCCGGGTCACCTCCTGGGGAGCGGGTTCTGACGTCGAGGCGCAAGCCACGGACGAAGGGCGCGACGTGACGCAGCAGAACATCGCCGAGTCGATTTTCGGTGAGGAGGAACGGACCCGGGCGCACGTCGTGCGCTCGCGCCGCGAGATCCACCATCAGCGTCGGCGTCGGCGTCGCCGGGGTCCACGGAGCTTCGTGGTGCTCCTGGTCGTCACCGTGCTCGTGGTCGGCGGTGGCTACTTCGCCTGGAACACCGTGGTGCCCGCGGTGCGCGGCATGCTCGGCGGGGGCTCACCGGAGATCGAGGTCGACTTCGCCGGCCCGGGGTCGGGAGCGATCGATGTCGTGGTCAAACCGGGAGACACCGGTGAGGAGATCGCCACCACGCTCCGTGACGCCGGTGTTGTCAAGACTCGAACCGCCTACATCCGGGCGGCGACCGCTGGCCGGGAAGTCGCCGGCGGTATTCGGCCCGGCACGTACGCAGTGCTGCGCGGGATGACGGGGTCCGGCGCATTCCGTGCACTGACCGACCCGGCCAACTGGTCCTCGGGTGCCACGGTAGTTCCCGAAGGTCTGTGGGCGTCCGAGATTTTCGCGGTGCTGTCGAAGAAGTCCGGTATCCCGGTTGCCGAGTACCAGGCGGCGGCCAAGAACGGCGCCGCGATCGGGTTGCCGGCCGAGGCTGAGGGCAATGTCGAGGGCTGGTTTTTCCCGTCGAGTTACGAGTTCAGCGAGGATGACACCGCCACCGAGCAGTTGACGGCCATGGTGGCTCGGACCGTGAAGGTGCTCACCGAGGTCGGCGTCCCCCGGCCGCAGTGGGAGCGGACCCTGACCATCGCGTCCATCATCGAAGGGGAGGTCAACGGAAGCGCCGACCGGGCGAAGGTGGCCCGCGTCATCCTCAATCGGCTGGACGGCCGCGAAGTCACCGCCGGGCTGCTGCAGATGGACTCCACCGTGCACTTCGCCGTCAAGCAGCGCGGGAAGGCGAGCACCACCAACGAGCAGCGAGCGTCGACCAGTCCGTACAACACGTACAAGGTCGCCGGCCTGCCACCGGGGCCGATCGGCAGCCCCGGCAAAGCCTCGATCGCGGCAGCGTTGGCGCCCGAGGGCGGCGACTGGCTCTTCTTCGTCACGGTCGACCCGGACTCAGGCAGAACGAAGTTCGCGAACACCCAGGCCGAGCACGACCGCAACGTCGACGAGTTCAACGACTGGTGCTCGGCCAACCAGGACAAGTGCTGAGGGCCGCGGTCCTGGGCTCGCCGGTGGCGCACTCGCTGTCCCCGGTGCTGCACCGGGCGGGCTATGTCGCCGCCGGCCTGGACGGGTGGGAGTACGACGCCCACCAGGTCAGCGCCGACGGCCTCGCCGAGTTTCTCGCCCCCCTCGGTGCCGAGTGGCGAGGCCTCTCGCTGACCATGCCGCTGAAGGAGGCTGCGCTCGCGGTCAGTACCGACGCGGATGACGTGGCTCGGCGCGCCGGCGCCGCCAACACCCTGCTGCGCCGACCGGACGGCGGCTGGGACGCCACCAACACCGACATCGCCGGGGTGGCCGGAGCCCTTCGGCCGCACCTGCGCGCCCAGCCCGAACGGGCTCTGGTGATCGGGGCAGGTGCGACCGCGCGCTCGACGGTGCTGGCGCTCGCTGGGCTCGGCGTGACGACGCTGACCGTGCGCGCCCGAGACACCGGCAAGGCGGCCGACCTGCTGTCCTGGGCGCTCGGCCTCGGTCTTGGCGTGCGCAGCGGTTCGGTGGCTGGCCTCGGGCCCTGGCTTACGACATCCGATCAGGTGGTGGTCTCGACGGTGCCGCCGGAGGCGGCCGAGGCGGTCGCCGCGGGAGTCCCTGATCGTCATCCGGGGGTCCTGCTCGACGCGGTCTACGCCGGGTGGCCGACCCCGGTGGCGCGAGCCGCCACTGCGGCCGGGATGACGGTGGTCTCCGGGCTTGACCTGCTCGTGCACCAGGCCGGTGAGCAGTTTCGCCGGTTCACCGGTGTCGACGCGCCGCTGGCAGCGATGGCCGCGGCCGGCCGAGCCGCACTGGAGCCGGCGTGACGTCGTGGTGGGTGGTCGCGGCGGCCGCTGCGGTGATGGGGGTCCTCGGGGCAGTGACGGGGCGTGAGCTGGCCACCGGTGGCTACCGCATTGTGGATGACGACGCCGAGCATCCGCCCGGTCATCCGTGGTGGACCGGGCCGGCCGCCGCGGCCCTCGCCGCCCTCGCGGCCTGGGCGGTCGGCGGGCTCGGCGGCTGGGCCGCGCTCCCGGCGTATCTGCTGTTCGCCTGGCTCACCGTGGGGCTGGTGTGGATCGACCTCGACGTGCACCGGCTGCCGGTCGGCCTGGTCGTGCCCGCCGGGGTGGCCACCGCGGGCCTGCTGGCGCTGGCGTCGTTGGCTACCGCCGACCGGCGCTGGCTCGCGGCGCTGATCGGGGCAGCGGTGTTCTGGGTGGTCTATGTCGTGCTCGCCCTGCTCCCCGGTGGCGGGGTCGGCGGTGGCGATGTGCGGTTGGCCCCGCTGATCGGTGCTCTGCTCGGCTGGCTCGGCCCGATGCACGTGGCCGTCGGGATGGCGTCAGGCTTCCTGGTGGGGGGTGTTGGTGCGGTGGCGCTGCTGGTGCTTGGTCGGGTCGGGCTGCGCACGTCGATCGCGTACGGACCGGCGATGTGCCTGGGCGCCTGGGTCGCGATCGGCGGGGCGTCTCGCATCATGACGGCGCTCGGCGGGGGGTGAGCCGGTCCGTGCAAGGATCGGCGTCATGCTGAGATGGCTCACTGCTGGGGAGTCGCACGGTCCTGCGCTCGTGGCGACACTTGAAGGTCTGCCGGCCGGGGTCCAGGTCTGTTCCGCCGATATCGCGGCCGCGCTCGCTCGGCGCCGGCTCGGGTATGGACGAGGAGCGCGCCAGAAGTTCGAGCAGGATGACGTGGAGTTGCTCGGCGGGGTGCGGCACGGGGTCAGCATGGGCTCACCGGTCGCGATCCGAGTTGGCAACACCGAGTGGCCGAAGTGGCGCACCGTCATGAGCCCCGACCCGGTGACCGCCGATTCCCTGGCCGCCGCCGACGACATCGGCGCCGAGCGCGAACTTGCCCGCAACCGGCCGCTCACCCGCCCGCGCCCCGGGCACGCCGACCTCGTCGGGATGCAGAAGTACGGGTTCACCGAGGCCCGTCCGGTTCTCGAACGCGCCTCCGCACGAGAGACCGCCGCGCGGGTGGCCCTGGGCGCGGTGGCGAGCGCCCTGCTCGAGCAGGCGTACGGCATCCGATTGGTGTCGCACACGGTGGCGATCGGCGGTGCCGGGGTGCCGGATGACGCGCCGCTGCCCACCCGCGCGGATCTCGCGGCCTTGGACGCTGACCCGGTACGGGCCTTCGACCCCGGTGGGTCAGCGGCGATGGTCGCCGAGATCGAGGCAGCGCATCGGGACGGCGACACCCTGGGTGGCGTGGTCGAGGTGGTGGCCACCGGGCTCCCTCCGGGCCTGGGGTCGCATGTGCATTGGGACCGTCGCCTCGACGCCCGGTTGGCCGGCGCGCTGATGGGCATCCAGGCGATCAAGGGGGTGGAGGTCGGCGACGGGTTCCGTACGGCCGCCCGACGCGGGTCGGTCGCCCACGACGAGATGGAGCGGGATCCGGACGGCGTCATCCGGCGGCGCACCGACCGCGCTGGGGGCACCGAGGGTGGGATGACGGTGGGCGGGCTGCTCCGGGTGCGCGCCGCGATGAAGCCGATTTCCACCGTGCCCCGCGCGCTGTCCACGGTCGACGTGGCGTCGTCCGAGGCGGCGACCGCGCACCACCAGCGCTCCGATGTCTGCGCGGTGCCGGCGGCGGGAGTGGTGGCGGAGGCGATGGTGGCGCTGGTGCTTGCGGACGCGGCGTTGGAGAAGTTCGGCGGTGACTCGGTCGCCGAGACCGCCCGCAACCATGCTGCCTATCTCGCTGCGGTGCCGCCCTCGATGCGCACCTGGGACGAGTGATGCCTCGGGTCGTGCTCGTCGGGCCACCCGGCGCGGGGAAATCCACGGTGGGTGCCCTCGTGGCGGAGTTGTTGGGCGTCGACTTTCATGACACCGACGCAGCGGTCGAGGCGGCGCAGGGCCGGCCGGTCGCCGACCTGTTCGTCGAGGAGGGCGAGGCGTTCTTTCGTGACCTCGAGCGTGCCGAGGTTGCGCGGGCGCTGGCTGCCGAACCTGGCGTGGTCGCGCTGGGCGGGGGAGCCCCGGTCGACCCGTTGACTGCCGAGGCGCTGCGCGGTCATACCGTGGTCTTCCTCGACGTCGGCATCGCCGATGCCGCGCCGCGCGTCGGGTTCGACCGCAGCCGGCCGCTGCTCGCGGTCAACCCGCGAGCCTCCTGGGTGCGGCTGATGGCCGAACGCCGCCCTCGGTACGAAGCGGTGGCGACCCACGCCGTCGATACCGCGGGCCGCGACGCCGATGACGTCGCGCGCGAGGTGGCCGCGCTGGTGGGCACGTCATGAGCGGCGCCGGCACGAGTGGCGCGGGGGTGAGCAGCGGGAGTGGCGCGGGGGCGACCGTCATCCGGGTCGGTGAGCGCTACGACGTTGTGGTCGGGCACGGTGTGTCCGACCAGGTGGTCGGGCTCGTCGGGGATGGAGTGCGTCAGGTGCTGCTGGTTCGGCCGGAGCCGTTGGCGCGGGTGGCCGAACCCGTGGTGGCGGGGCTGCGGGCCGCCGGGCTGGTGGTGCACGAGGCCGCGGTGCCTGACGCCGAGGCGGCGAAGACGTCCGAGGTCGCCGCCGGGTTGTGGGGGCTGCTCGGTCGTGAGGCGTTCACCAGGACGGATGTCGTGGTGACCGTCGGCGGTGGCACGACCACCGACCTGGGCGGTTTCGTCGCTGCCACCTGGCTGCGTGGCGTGCGGGTGGTGCACGTGCCGACGACGCTGCTCGCGATGGTCGACGCGGCGGTCGGCGGCAAAACCGGCATCAACACCGACGAGGGAAAGAACCTGGTCGGGGCGTTCCACGAGCCAGCCGGCGTGCTGTGCGACCTCGACGTGCTCACCACCCTGCCACGGGTGGACCTGGTGGCCGGGCTCGCCGAGGTGATCAAGACCGGGTTCATCGCCGACCCACGCATCCTCGAGCTCGTCGAGGCCGACCCTGAAGCAGCCCTGGATCCCGGCGGCGCGGTGCTGCGTGAACTGGTTGAACGCTCGGTACGGGTCAAGGCTGACGTGGTGGCGCAAGACCTCCGCGAGTCGTACCTGCGAGAGGTGCTCAACTACGGGCACACCCTCGCGCATGCCATCGAACAGGTCGAGGGCTACCGGATGCGGCACGGCGAGGCGGTCGCGATCGGGATGGTGTTCGTGGCCGAGTTGGCCGCACGTGCGGGTCGGCTCGCGCCCGAGGTGGTGGCTCGGCACCGGTCGGTGCTGACGGCCGTGGGGCTGCCGGTGTCGTGGCCGCGGGGTGGGTTTGACGACGTGCTGGCGGCGATGCGGCGCGACAAGAAGTCACGGGGTGCGGTGCTCCGTTTCGTCGTGCTCGACGATGTCGCCCGCCCGGCACGCTTCGAGTGCCCGGACGAGTCGCTGCTTCGCGCTGCGTTTGCCACCGTGACCTCTGGGTGACCTCGTCGCCCGCCTGCACATCGCGAGAGCGTGGCGCACTGCCGTTGCCTGCTCCCCGAAGTGTGGTGAGGGGTGACCTGAGTCGGGCGGGGCGACCGCCGAGAACTGGTGTTCCTGCGCGCCACGCTAGACTCGCCGTCGATTCCCACCCTCACGCGCGGGTGGCGCGCGCCCGCACCACGCTGCGGCGCGGCATCCGACCGACCAGAAAGCGACACCGCCCGTGGCATCGACCAACGACCTGAAGAACGGCCTGGTGCTCAACCTCGAGGGGCAGTTGTGGTCCGTGGTGGAGTTCCAGCACGTCAAGCCCGGCAAGGGGCCGGCGTTCGTGCGCACCAAGTTGAAGAACGTGCTGTCCGGGAAGGTCGTCGACAAGACATTCAACGCCGGCATCAAGGTCGAGACCGCGAACGTCGACAAGCGCACGATGCAGTACCTCTACAACGACGGCACCGACTTCGTGTTCATGGACGCTGACACGTATGACCAGCTCCCGGTCAGCCCCGAGGTGGTCGGCGATGTCGCCAAGTACCTGCTGGAGAACCAGGACGTGATCGTCGCCCGCCATGACGGCACGGTGCTCTACGTCGAATTGCCAGCCTCGGTCGTGCTCGAGATCACCTACACCGAGCCGGGCCTGCAGGGCGACCGCTCCACCGGTGGCACCAAGCCGGCCACGCTCGAGACCGGTGCTGAGATCGCGGTACCGCTGTTCCTCGAGACCGGCACCAAGGTCAAGGTCGACACCCGCGACGGGTCCTACCTCGGCCGAGTCAGCTGAGACGGTGGCTGCCCGGACCAAAGCCCGCAAGCGCGCGCTGGACCTGCTTTTCGAGGCTGAGCAGCGCGGGATGGACGCTGGCGCGCTGTTGCGTGAGCGGCTCGCAGCGCCAGTGACCGAGGCCCCGCTTGCCGAACTCACTGCCGACCTGGTGAGCGGTGTGGTCGAGCGCCGCGACCAGATCGACGAGTTGCTCACCACCTACGCGCAGGGCTGGACGCTCACCCGGATGCCGGCGGTCGACCGCGTCATCCTCCGGCTCGGGGCATGGGAAGTGCTGTACTCGCCCGACGTTCCCGAGACCGTCGCGATCAGCGAATGGGTCTCTCTCGCCGGCGAACTTTCCACCGACGACAGCCCGCGTTTCGTCGGTGGGCTGCTCGGTCGTCTCGCCGAGGTCAAGCCCACCCTGGCGTGACGGCACGACGTCACGGTCGGACGTGCGGGAGGTTCAGCCACATCCGTGCCATGCTCCCCAACTTGTCGGTGGAGCGCTCGGGCTGCCCCTCGGCTCGGGGAGTGTGTTCGCCACTACCCTGAATCCTCGCCACAGTCGCTCCGTAGCACTGGAGTTCCTCATGTCACGCCGGTACATCACCACCGCCATTCCCTATGTGAACTCGACGCCGCATCTGGGCTTCGCGATGGAGTTGGTGGAGGCAGACGTCATGGCGCGCCATTGGCGGCACCGCGGACACGACGTCCGGTTCCTCACCGGCACCGACGACAACTCACTCAAGAACGCCATCGCGGCTGAAGCCGAGGGCATCCCGACCGGTGAACTCGTCGAGCGAAATGCGCAGGCGTTCCACGACCTGCGCGGGCCGCTCCAGATCAGCGTCGACGACTTCATCCGCACGAGCGCGGACCCCCGGCACCAGGCCGGCGTCGAACGCCTGTGGCGGGCCTCCCGGGACGCCGGTGACCTTTACCGCACGCACTACACAGGTCTGTACTGCGTGGGCTGCGAACAGTTCTATGCCGAGGCCGAGCTGGTCGACCGCCTCTGCCCGGAGCACGCGACTGCACCACAGTCGGTGAGCGAGGAGAACTGGTTCTTCCGGCTGTCCGCCTACCAGGACCGGCTCCGAGAGTTGATCGAGAGCGGCCAACTTCGGATCGAGCCGCCGAGCCGCCGCAACGAGGTGCTCGGCTTCATCCGGCAGGGCCTGCAGGACTTCTCGATCTCCCGGTCGACCGAGCGCGCCCGCGGCTGGGGTATCGAGGTGCCGGACGACCCGGGCCAGGTCGTCTACGTGTGGTGGGACGCGCTGGGCAACTACATCACCGCACTCGACTACGGCACCGACGGCGAGAACTACCACGCCTGGTGGGAGAACTCGGACACGCGCACGCACGTCATCGGCAAGGGCATCGTCCGCTTCCACGCCGTCTACTGGCCGGCGATGCTGATGAGCGCCAGGGCAGCCGCTGCCGACCGAGATCTTCGTGCACGACTACCTCACGGTCGATGGCCGCAAACTCGGGAAGAGCCTGGGTAACGCGATCGACCCGGTCGCGATTGTCGACGAGTACGGCACCGATGCGCTGCGCTGGTGGCTGGTCCGCGAGGTGCCGTTGGTGGGTGATGTGGACTTCACCACCGAGCGGATGGTCGGCCGGTATCACGACGACCTGG
>JBOFLG010000129.1:0-3952 GCA_051657745.1 Dermatophilaceae bacterium
GAACCACCCCAGCGCGGCAAACCTGGGGAGGGACCGGAGTACCTGCTGTGGTTCGGCAACCCCGGCGAGTCCGGCGGCGACTGCGACTTGGGCAAGGGGACCAAGGGAGGCGAGTTCATCCCGAAACTCGCCATCTCGCTGGCCGGAGGCACGCGGCGATGAGAGCAGGACCGGCTCTGGTCGCCACGAGCAGGAGGCACGACGCTGCGAACGAGGGCGGGGTGAGGTCGTGACGGTCAGCCGGGTGGTGACGATCGCCGTCGCCGTCGCCGCCGCGATCGCGGCCGGTGTAGGCGTAGCATTGCTCACCGAATCCGGTGACGGCACCGTGGTGGTTCGCGGTGCCGCGGACGCCCGGCCCCCCGTGCAGTCGCCCAGCAGTTCGTCGAGGCCGACGGTCGATCCCCCGGCGGTCGGCCTCGATCTTCCGGAATCGGAGAAGCTCTTCGTTGACCCAAGGTCGAGAGCCGCGAACTGGGTGGCGAGCAATCCGGACCACCCCGACGCGGAGTTGGTCCGCTCCGCGATCGCGACGAAACCCGGGGTGCAATGGTTCGGATGGTGGAGCAGTGACCTCGGCGGCGATGTCGGCCAGCACCTCGCCGCCGCCGCGAAGACCGACAGCGTCCCCGTCATGGGGCTCTACGAGAGGGGCTTTAGCGAGTGTCCCCCGCTGTTCAGCGTTGACGACGCCGCGCTCGACTCCTTCCTGGCCCGGATCCAGTCGATGGCCGACGAGATCGGCGAATCGAAGGTCATCCTGTTCCTCCAGCCGAGGTTCATCCAGACCATGACCTGCGTCGAGGAACCGCGCGAACAGACGCTCCGGCTGAGGGCAATGCGACAGGCCATCGGGATATTCGAGAAGTCGGCTCCGGAAGCCCTGACCTATCTGGACGGAAGCGTCCTCGACTCCGGGTCCGCCGACACCATCGCACTGCTGCATCGGGCCGGGCTGGCCCGGGCCCATGGATTGGCGCTCAACCTCGCCGCGACCATGTCGACGGCGTCGAAGATCGAGGAGGCAACCACGCTCAACGCCGCCCTGCAGAGCAGGCACGGTTATACGAAGCCGTACGTGATCGACACCAGCGTGAACGGGCGCCTGGTCGACGACGATGTCTGCAACTCTCCGCAACTCCGGATCGGCGAGGCACCTCGGCGCGGCGAACCCGGCGAGGGCCCGGAGTACCTGCTGTGGTTCAGCAACCCCGGCGAATCCACGGGCGACTGCGGGATGGCGAAGGGAACGGCGCCGGGCCAGTTCGTGCCGAAGCTCGCTGTCAGCATGGCCGGCGGCGCCGAGAGATAGGTGCCCGGCGTGATCCGACCCGCTATCACAGTTCGCAACCCAGCGAGGAAGCCGCTGACAACACGGCTCCGGAGGTCCTGCGGAGGGCCACCGTTGAATGCGAAGCTGCAAAGTCAGTACGAATACGAGAAGCCCTTTGTCGTTCACTCCGCGCGCTACGGCGGCTCATCCGTGGCGACCTGTGCAGCTCGCCCGATCTCCGGATCGGCGAGGCACCGCGGCCGGACGAGCCGGGCGAAGGGCCGGAGTGCTTCCTCTGGATAGCCGACCCCGGTGAGTCGCTCGGCGACTGCCCGATGGCACCAGACACCGGGCTGTGAGTTTCACTCCGAAGTTCGCGCTCTCGATGGCCGGAATGGCGTGCCCGTCTCGTCGTCGCCGAATGTGCGCCTCCGGTCCTGCCGCAACCGGGCTTCGACCCACTAGGCTGCGCGAGTGGTTCAACGTCGTCGGCTGCGTCGTGATCGTGACCCCGCGCGCCCGGCGCGAGGCGCCGGCACCACGGTGGTTGCCGGCTGGCTCCTGACTCTGATCCCCCTCAGCGGCTGCGCGCGGACCGAGCCCGAGCAGATCGCGGGCGACAGCAAACCGCTGGATGCACCACTGTCGAACCTCTCATTGTCCGACGAAGAGCGACAAGCCGCCGGGCGCGCCCAGTCTCCCGAGAAGAGCAAGAATGTCTGGATCGCGATCAAAGCGGGCAAGAGTCTCGTCATAGCGGTTCCGGACGACTGGGCATCCTCCCAGCCGACCGATGGGAGGCCCGGCATTCGGTACGTCGACCCGACGGGGACGGTGCGACTGGAAATCGAACGGTTCGCTGTCAAGACCGGCGCGCAGGCTTGGCTCGATCGCCGAGCTCGCACCGATCGCAGTTCGACCATTGGCTACATCGAGGTCACGCTGCCCGGCATCGATAAGCCGGTCCGCCAGCCGACGCTGTCGGTGGCAAGCCGGGCGTTCATCGTCACGATCGAGGGCCGAGTCAGCCAGGTCGCCGAGGCTGCGGTCACCGACCGCAGCGAGCCTGACGGTCTGGTGAGCATCCGCTTGACCAGCCGCGCGGAGGACTTCCCGCTCATGCAACGGGTGTTCTTCCGAGCCTACGACAGCCTGCGACCGGAGACGGTCACCCGGTCCGGAGGCTAGACAGCAGACTCCGCACCTGCTGCTCCTCGGCGTTCTTGACCTGCACGTAGACCACCCGGTCGGTGTCGGCCTCCTTGAGCACCGCCTCGTGGAAGTCGACACCGGACGGACACTGCGACCACCGGACCACCGACGCCTTCTCGAACCGCGCCCCCGACCAGTCCACCGGGTCGGCTATCGCGCACTGTGGATGGGACGCCGCGGCGTACACAAGGCCAATCATCTCCGGGCCGGCGGTCGCCACGAACATGCCGGCCATCGGCGTCTGCGACTCGGCCCAGCCCCCGAGATCCGCGGACACGGCGAATCCGGACACCGGGCTGGACCGGGTCGGAGACAGCCACGTGGACGACTGAATCTGCCGCGCCCACTGCTGCGGGACCGCGACGCTGATCCCCGCTTCCTCGCTGCTCAACACCACCTGTCCGTCGTCGCGCACGAAGGCGGTGACCGCTCCCGCGAGCGCCGCGATCAGCGCCAGGACGCCACCGAGCACGGCCACCCGCACCGGCCGGCCGGCCGAACCCCAGGCTCTGGTCTTGCTACGGCGACCTGCTGGCCGCCGTGCGGCGTGAGTACGGGCCGGGGCCCGCGATGGCGCGCCGCCCGGCTTGTCCGGCACCGACACCCAGGTCCGGCCCGCGCCGATCGAGGCACCTCGTCGAGAGTCACTGCCGGCCCCGGTGGCATCGCGGTCCGGCCACGAGATGGTTCCCGAGAGTTCGTCCAGGAAGTCGAGGACCGACGCCGGACGCTCGGCGCGCTCCTGCGCGGTCGTCCGAGTGAGGAGATCCCGCACGTCCGGGGCGACCTGATCGTCCATGGGCGCCGTCGGCGCACCGAAGACCATCGCCCGGATCACCGCGCCCAACGAGTAGACGTCGGCGCGCATGTCGAGGTCGCCACCCACGACGAGCTGCTCCGGCGCGGCGAAGCCCAGGGTGCCCGCGCCGAACGTGAAGGCGGACAACTGGTCCATCCGTTTGGCCAGGCCGAGGTCGGAGATCAGGGTCCGCTCGGTGCCGCCGGAGCCCGACTTGAACAGCACGTTGGACGGCTTGAGATCGCGGTGCAGGATCCCGTGCTCGTGCAGGGACGCGAGCCCGCTCCCGAGGTCCATGCCGATCCGGACGGCCTCGCCGACCGGGAGCGGCGAGCGGCTCAGCCGATCGGCGAGCGTGCCGCGGTCGGCATACACCATCACGATGTGCGGGCGCCCGTTGGGCAGCTCCCCCAGGTCGTAGATGGTCGCCAGATACTCGTTGGCCGCCTGCCGCGACAGCCGCGCCTCGTCGAGGAAGCGTTCGCGGACGTCGAGGTCGTCGAGCCAGTTGTCCGCCAGCACCTTGATAGCCACCGGCACCCCGAGCGTCTGATCCTGGGCGAGCCAGACGGTCGCGAAGGCCCCGGAACCGAGCTTGCGGACGAACGTGAAGCGCCCGTCGTCGACGGGTGTCGGCCCGTCCCGGTCGGGGGTGATCATCACCCGCC
>JBOFLG010000130.1:0-33340 GCA_051657745.1 Dermatophilaceae bacterium
GCGGCGTCGCTGCATCAGGCTTTCGCCCATTGTGCAATATTCCCCACTGCTGCCTCCCGTAGGAGTCTGGGCCGTGTCTCAGTCCCAGTGTGGCCGATCGCCCTCTCAGGCCGGCTACCCGTCGTCGCCTTGGTGAGCCGTTACCTCACCAACTAGCTGATAGGCCGCGAGTCCATCCCAGACCGAAGAACTTTCCAGACAGTAGAGATGCCTCTCTGTCTCGTATCCGGTATTAGCTCCGGTTTCCCGGAGTTATTCCAGAGTCTGGGGCAGGTTACTCACGTGTTACTCACCCGTTCGCCACTGATCACTCAGAGCAAGCTCCGAGGTCACCGTTCGACTTGCATGTGTTAAGCACGCCGCCAGCGTTCGTCCTGAGCCAGGATCAAACTCTCCGTTGATGTTTTACTCCGACCTTAAGAAGACCGGAAAATGCTACCCACGAAGGGTTGTTTCACTGACTGAGCACAAACAACTAGCTCTCGCTATTGTTTGTTTTCAACCAAAGGATTTTCGTCACGAGCTAGGTTTCTAGATATCCAGACCTACAAACCCATACCCGAATGACGAGGTATTTGGCATTGATTTTTGACACGCTGTTGAGTTCTCAAGGTTCAGACGTGCGCACTCAACAAACTCCTTGCGAGAGTTCATATTTAGCACCACGAAAACCTACTTACCTAAAGTGCAGGCGTAGGTGACTAACTTTACCTGAATTACAGTCTAGCCTAGTTGCCTTTCCAGATTTTACAACCTATTTTGTAATGTAGCCCAAAACTTGGTTGCTTTATTTCTGTACTCTGCGTGGCCGGTCTCACTGTAGCATGCCTTTGTTGTCTTGACTTGCTCTTAGGCATGCAACCCGGGCTCGAGTTTCTTAGGCACGAGCCGTGAGACCGACGTTCAGCAAGCGGGACCGGCCTACTTGGTGCAGGGCCGGGGCCCTGCCTCGTGGTGTCCGTTCCTCCCTCGCGGGCTGACGTCGAGAACATTAGAGGACTATCCGGCCAGACGCCAAATCGGCTGGTTGCCGGGTACGGGTCCGCGCGGCGCTCTCGCTGCTGAGTGGGCGAGTGCATGGATCGTGGACTCGTGGAAGTGTGACGCGCGGTGACCACCCGCAGGGGCACTCGAGGGGGCACTCGAAGGGGCGCGCCGAACTGACAACCACGACGCCCCGCACCGAGTGCTGACCTTGTCGGCGAGGGTGCGTCGGCGTGCGCTGCGGAAGAACACCCACGCCAACTGCTTCCGGCGAATCAACGTCGGCGCGAACGCACGGCTCGGCAAGGTTGCCGGGGAGCCTCCGTGGTCGACCTCGTGTGGACCTGCGGGTCAACCGGCGACCGCGTCGCAGCGCCAACAAGCCCGTACCCAATGTCCTCGGGACTTAGTGAAGTCAGTGCGCGTAGCCGCCAGTGCATACCGGCAAGTCCGTTCGTGCGCGCACCGCGGGACATCAGACAGCCGCGTGCGGCACCATAGGCGGATAGCCGACTTGCTGACGCCGGAAGCTACGCCCAACGCGCCCCGCTCACCGACATCTGACCGGTCCAGCGTCCCAGGAGTCGGCCGCCGCCTGACGAGCGGCGCGGTCACCATCCAAGGCCCCGCAGAGGTGCGCCAACGTCATCCCCCATTCGAACCAGGCCCAGCGCTGTTCAGGAGTGAGCGCAGCACGAGCCGCAACCGCGGCAGCGCCATCGGAGGTGCCGCTCCAGTCGAGGGAGTCAGGGAGTGTCTGGCCGATCATCGCGGCCCACCGTAGCGCCCCCACCAGCGGCAGGTACATCGCCGAGCCGGCGCAGCGCCTCGACATCGGCACGGTCCTGAGTGCGTCCCGCGAGCTCCTTCATCACCACCAGGTGCTCGATCGAGGCCACCCGGATCGGAACCCCACGGACATCGAGCAGGACAGAGCCACCCATGAGATCGGCGAACGGGATCGGCGGGTCGGCAAACAGGTCGACCTCAACGAATGGATCCTCTGGGTCGTAAAATGTGAACGCCACCAGATGCCGCTGTTCGACCCACTCACGTCGCGTCGTCTCGTCCGCGAAAGACTCCGCAGGCACCGGCAGCCGAGGGCGCAGCCCCAGCCCGGTGAGCACGTCAATGGCTGCCAGAGCATTGTCGGGCGAGAGGTCGATAACAAGGTCCAGGTCGACCGTGGTGCGTACGTGACCATGCAGCACCACGGCCACTCCGCCGACCACGACATGCTCGACCCCGGACGAGCCAAGCGCGGCGACTACATCGAGCAGCCTCATGTGCGCAGGGTAGGGCCGACCCGCCCGGGTCGGTACCTACTGACCGTGGGTTCGCCGTCGATCCAAAACCGCCACGGATGCCGATCACCGTCACCCCCTGGTCCGCTCACGCCTACCCGGGCACCAGTACGAACCGCGGATGGTCGAAGCCGGTCAACCGGAGCCTCGAGCCACACGGACGCGTCGCGAGCGACGAGGTCGAGTCCGTTCTCGGCCTGGCCGAGGGCAACCGAACGAGCAAGCCGAGCCGGGCCTCGCGCCAAATCTCGGTCAGCGGCACCGGGCCGGCGCTGCCGCGCCAGCTCAACACCGTCGACCACCTCGCCGGCCCGCAGCAGAACCGCCGACGCGCGATCCGGGACCCCGGTCACGACGTTGGCGCACCAGTGCATCCCGTACGTGAAGTAAATGTAGAGATGGCCGGCCCGGCCGAACATCACCTCAGTACGCGGGGTTCGGCCGCGAAAAGCGTGGGACCCCGGGTCCTGGTCGCCGCCGTACGCCTCGACCTCAGTCAGCCGCACGGTCACCCCGGCGTGGGTCAAGCGACAACCGAGGAGACGGGGCGCAACCTCGAGTACCTCACCATCAAGGTCGTCGCGGACGAGACGGGTTCGCACCTGGCCGAGTGTGCCCGATCGGCCAGGAACTCGTCATCCGGGCATGGAGCCGGTGCCGCTAGAACGTGCGCGTCCAGGCCCGGAATTCGCAACCGTGGGTACGGAACCGATCGCAGCGCACCCACTCGCGACCGGAACGAGGACCCAGCGGTCAGCGCACCACGGGAAACTCCGACGACCAGGCACGGGCGTCATCCACGACCTGCCGGACGCGAGCCAGCTGCTCAACGACCCGGTCCGGAGCGGTTCCACCCATCGCCGAGCGCGAGGCGAGCGACCCCGAGACACACAGCACCTCGCGGACGCCCGGAGTGAGATGCGGGCTGACCGCGGCAAGGTCACCGTCGGTGAGATCCCACAACTCGACACCACGTTCTTCACATGTGCGGACGCACGCACCAGCAATCTCGTGTGCCTGCCGGAACGAGACACCATCCCGAACCAGCCACTCCGCGACATCTGTGGCGAGCGAAAACCCCTGCGGTGCAAGCGACTCCAGTCGCTCGGTATCGAAGCGAAGGGTGGCCACCATGCCGGCGAACGCGGGCAGGAGAGTCTCCAAGGTGTCAACTGCGTCGAACACCGGCTCCTTGTCCTCCTGCAGGTCGCGGTTGTACGCGAGCGGCAACGCCTTCAGCGTCGTCAGCAACCCGGCGAGATTGCCCACCAACCGGCCAGCCTTGCCCCGGGCAAGCTCCGCGACGTCGGGGTTCTTCTTCTGCGGCATGATGCTCGAACCTGTCGAGTAGGCGTCATCAAGCGCAACGAAGGAGAACTCCTTGGTCGCCCACAGCACGACCTCCTCCGCGAGCCGAGACACGTCCACCGCCGTCATCGCCAGCACGAAGGCGAACTCGGCAGCGAAGTCGCGGGACGCGGTGCCGTCGATCGAATTCTCCACCGACGCCGGGAAGCCCAGATCCGCAGCAACGGCCTCTGGGTCAAGCCCCAACGAAGAGCCGGCGAGCGCGCCGGAACCATACGGCGATACCGCGCAGCGACGGTCCCAGTCGCGAAGTCGATCGACGTCGCGTACCAGGGCCCACGCATGCGCGAGCAGGTGATGGCTAAGCAGCACCGGCTGGGCGTGTTGAAGATGCGTGCGCCCTGGCATCGCCACGCCGAAATGGGTGGTCGACTGAGCGACCAGTGCGTCGACGACATCGAGGACAAGCCCCGCGGTCAACCGGGCATGCTCGCGCAGGTACATCCGGAACAGGGTGGCTACCTGGTCGTTGCGGGAGCGCCCGGCCCGGAGCCGGCCACCAACATCCGCCCCAGCGCGCTCGATCAGGCCACGCTCGAGCGCAGTGTGGACGTCCTCATCATCCGCGACCGGAGCGAAGGATTCCGATTCGACATCGGCGCGGAGCCTGTCGAGGGCATCCAGCATCTGGTCAAGCGCGGCATCGTCCAACAGGCCAGCCCGGTGCAGAACACGGGCGTGCGCACGCGATCCGGCGAGATCATACGGCGCCAGCCGCCAGTCGAAATGCGTCGATCTCGACAGGTCAACCAGAGCATTGGCCGGCCCACCGGCGAAGCGGCCGCCCCAGAGCGCGGCGCCGGCCCGGCCCTCCAATGCCGGTGACGACCTCATCGTCGGCTCGGGGGTGGTCACGAGGGCTCCTTCCGGGTCCACGAAATCAGGCGGTCGACCAGTCCGCGGCTTCGAGCCGTACCCGACGTCACCACCAGGATGGTGTCATCACCGGCGATGGTGCCGAGCACGCCGTCGTATGCTGCCTGGTCCAACGCGGAGGCAAGAAAGTTGGCCGCGCCTGGCGGGGTCCGCAGGACCACGAGGTTCGCCGAGTAGTCCGCCGAAACCAACAGTTCGTGACAGCGGGACTGAAGGCGCGTCATCCGCTGCGCCGGGTCGAGAGCCGCGCGGACGGAGCGGTCACCCCCCTCACCAGGCACGGCGTAGACCAAGCTCTTGCCCACCCGCACCCGCTCGGCGCCGACATCGACAAGGTCCCGGGAAAGGGTGGCCTGGGTGACCTCGATACCGTCCCCGGCCAACAGATCGAGCAGTTCGGTCTGCGAACGCACCGGCATCGAGCCGAGGATCTCGACGATCCGCTGCTGCCGGGCGACCCGACTGGTCGAGACTGTCACGAACCCACCTGTGCCACAGCGGTATCGGCCTGCTCGACCAACCACGAGAGGAGCGCCTTCTGGACATGCAACCGATTCTCGGCCTGCTGCCAGACCAGGGACCGGGGACCATCGATCACCTCGGCGGCCACCTCGTACCCGCGATGCGCCGGCAAGCAGTGCAAGAAGAACGCGTGTGGCGCGGCGTGTGCCAGCAACGCAGTATCGACAACGAAGGCCGCGAACGGGCTGGCACCACCCGCGCGTAGCTCCGCCTCGCTCTCCTGCCCCATGGAGACCCAGGTATCGGTGGCCACCACATCGGCGTTGTCCACGGCCGCGACCGGATCCTCGGTCACCATGACCGAGCCACCGGTGGACCGGGCCACCGCCTCGGCACGAGCCACGACATCGGCCCGCGGACCGTGCGAGGCAGGCGTGCCGATGCGAACGTGCATCCCGGCCGTGGCTCCGCCCAGCAGATAGGAGTGGGCCATGTTGTTGGCACCGTCACCGACGTACGCCAGCGTCCGTGCGTTGCTGGTGCCCAACACCTCGCGCACGGTGAGGAGATCGGCGAGCACCTGGCACGGGTGGTAGTCGTCGGTGAGGGCGTTGACCACTGGGACCCCGGCGTGCGCGGCAAGCTCCTCCACCTGCGACTGGCCGAAGGTACGCCACACGACAGCGGCCGACTGGGGCCCCAGGACACGCGCGACATCCGCCACGGACTCCCGCTCCCCCACCCCAGCGAGACTGCCATCGACGATCATCGGATAGCCGCCGAGACCGGTGACCGCACCGATAAAGGACACCTGGGTACGCAGCGTCGGTTTGTCGAACAGCACCGCGACACAGCGTGGCCCATCGAGACGACGATCGGAGAACGGGGCCGCCTTGAGCGCGACGGCGCGGTCGAGCACTGCGCGCTGCTCAGCCGGGGAGAGGTCGTCATCAGCGAGGAAGTGGCGTGGCGTCATCGTGATCTGCTCCGTGACGTGGCAGTGTCGAGCAGACCCGGCAGGGCGTCGACGAAGAGGTCGAGTTGGTCAGTGGTGACGATCAGCGGTGGTGCCAGCCGCAGGGCGTCCGGCGTGACGGGGTTGATGATGAAGCCCGCCTCACGTGCCGCCACCGCCACCGCCGGTGCACAGTCGCCACCGAGGGTGACCGCCCGCAGCAGCCCAGCACCACGCACTCCGGTCACGAGCGGATGACGCAGCGACGCCACCCGGCGCACCAGATGCTCGCCCGCAGCCCGGGCATGGTCGAGAAGCCCCTCAGCCTCGATCGTGTCGAGCACGGCCAGGCCTGCCGCACAGGCCAGCGGGTTGCCGCCGAAAGTCGAGCCGTGCTGACCGGGACCGAGCAGTGCAGTGACCTCGGCTCCGAACGTGACGAGCGCACCGATGGGCACCCCGCCGCCCAGGCCCTTGGCGAGAGTGACCGCGTCGGGCCGCACCCCGGCCTGCTCGAACGCGAACCAGGTACCGGTCCGGCCAGCCCCAGTCTGAATCTCGTCGAGAACCAGCAACGCCCCGGCCTCGTGGGTGAGTTCACGAGCACGCCGCAGGTACGCCCGGTCGACCGGGCGGACGCCGCCCTCCCCCTGCACCGGCTCGAGGACGAGCGCGGCAGTGTCCGACCCGACCGCGGCGCGGAGCGCGGCGTCATCCCCAAACGGGATGTGCGATACCCCGGGCAGAAGCGGCTCGAACGGCTCGCGGTAGGCCTCCTTGTGGGTGAGCGCGAGGGCGCCGGTGGTGCGGCCGTGAAACGCCCCCTCGGCCGCGACGATGCCGGTTCGGCCAGTGCGTCGAGCCACCTTGACCGCGGCCTCGATCGCCTCGGCCCCGGAGTTGGCGAAGAACACCGCTGACCCCTCGGGGGCCCCGGCGAGGGCGAGCAGACGCTCGGCGAGCTCGACCTGCGGCACCGAGGTGAAAAAGTTCGAGACGTGCACCAACTGGCCAGCCTGTTTGCTCAGAGCCGCGACGAGCGCCGGATGGTTGTGCCCGAGCGCGTTGACCGCGATGCCGCCGACAAGGTCGAGATAGCGACGACCATCGACATCCCAGACCCACGCGCCGTCACCGTGGTCGAGCACCAGTTGCGGGCGCCCAAAGACACCGAGCAGCGCGCGGTCGTAGCGCTCCAGCCAGCGGCTCGAGCTCGTATCGTCATCCATCGACCGGCACCTCGGGGTCGGGGTCGGGGTCGGGGTCGGGGAGCACCATGGTGCCGATGCCGTCCGAGGTGAACACCTCGAGCAGGATGGAGTGCGGCTGGCGACCGTCGACCACGTGCGCCTGGGGGACCGCCCCTTCAACCGCACGCACGCACGCCTCGAGCTTGGGAATCATGCCGGCATCGACCGTGGCCAGGAGTTGGCGGGCCTCACTGGCAGTGAGGTGCGAGAGCAGGGAGGACCGGTCGGGCCAGTTCGCGTACACCCCCTCGACATCGGTGAGCACAACGAGTTTGCGGGCATCGAGCGCGATGGCCAATGCGGCCGCTGCGGTATCGGCGTTGACGTTGAGCACCTGGCCCTCGACGTCCAGGTCGGGAGCGACGGTGGACACCACCGGGATACGGCCCGCGTCGAGGATGTCCTGGACCGCCGATGGGCTGACCTCCTCGACGTCGCCGACCAAGCCGAGGTCGACCTCCTGGCCGTCCACGACGAGCCGCTTGCGCCGTGCGCCAAATAGCCCGCCGTCCTCACCGGAGATGCCCACGGCGAGCGGCCCGTGCTGGTTCAACAAGCCCACGAGCTCGCGGCCGACCTGACCGGTGAGCACCATCCGCACCACCTCCATGACCTCAGGTGTGGTCACTCGCAGGCCGGCCCGGAACTCGCTGGTCAGCCCCAGACGAGCGAGCATGGCCCCGATCTGCGGACCGCCCCCATGCACCACCACGGGCCGCAACCCGGCGTACCTCAGAAAGGCGATGTCCTGGGCGAAGGCCGCCTTCAACTCGTCGTCGACCATTGCGTTGCCGCCGTACTTGATGACGATCAGCGCGCCGCGAAACCGCTCCAGCCACGGCAGCGCCTCGACCAGGGTGCGCGCCTTGGCCTGCTCGACCCGCGCGGCGGCGGCATCGAGCACGCCCCGCACGGAGTGGATCGATGCGGTCATCAGCACCACCCCTCCGACGGCTCGGGCACAGTCCTCGCGGCCGTCATCCGCCGCTCCGACCGGGCAACGTGCGTGGAGTGACGATGAAACCGGCTCGTCGCCAGGCCTCGGTCGCGTCAGCTACCCGGTCGGTCGGCACCAGGATCCACTCGGTGTCGTACGTCGAGAACCCGAGCACGGAGATCCCCACATCGGCGAGCGGGGTGAGGACCTCGACGAAGACGCCGACTGCGCCGAACGCCAGTGGCCCGGCGACCTCCACCGCACGGTACGGCCCCTCGACCTGGGCAGCACCGCGAACCGCGCCGGCCAGGCAGATCACGGAGGTCTCCTCGGCGGACCGAGACAGCGACGCGAACGGCCCTCGCTCCCAGTCGAATTCGGGCTGCACACCAGCCGGGAGTCGGACCACTGACAGGTCTTCCGGATGCAGCATCAGGTGCCGCGGCATCGTCGTCATGGGGCGACTCCAGCGATCGGAAGGCCGAGCGTCTCGGGGAGTCCGAGTGCGAGGTTGAGACACTGAACGGCCGCGCCGGCGGTGCCCTTGGTGAGGTTGTCGAGAGCGGCAACCGTGATCACCCGCCCGGTGCGCTCGTCGAGCACCACCTGCAGGTGTACGGCATTGCTGCCGAGGACGCTCCCGGTACTCGGCCAACGCCCCTCGGGGAGGAGGTGCACGAACGGCTCGTCGTGGTAGGCCCGCTGCCATGCCGCACGCACCGTCTGCGCGGTGGCGCCGACGGCGGCGCGGGCGGTGCAGGTGGCGAGGATGCCGCGTGGCATCGGTGCGAGCGTGGGAGTGAACGACACCGTGACGGGCGTCCCTGCCGCGTCGCCGAGGTTCTGCTCGATCTCTGGGGTGTGCCGGTGCACGCCACCGACGCCGTACGGCGTCATCGCGCCCATGACCTCCGCGCCGAGCAGATGTGGTGCGGCTGCCTTACCCGCGCCGGAGGTCCCCGACGCGGCCACGATGACGACGTCATCCGGCCGAATGACGCCGTCCGCGAGCCCGGGCGCAAGGGCCAGCGAGACGGCGGTGGGGTAACAGCCCGGAACCGCGAACCGCCGCGCACCGACCAGGACCTCGCGCTGGCTGCCGGATGAGGTGCGCAACTCGGGAAGTCCATAGGGCCACGAGCCCGCATGCCGGGTGTCGTAGAAGGCACACCAGGAGGCAGCGTCGCGCAGACGGAAATCCGCGCCGCAGTCAACGATGACCGTACTGTCGCCGAGGGCCTCGGCGAGGCGAGCAGAGTGCCCGTGCGGCAGCGCGAGCACGACGGCGTCGTGGCCAGCAAGCACCCCGGGGGTCGTCTCTTCGACCACCCGATCACCCAGCGGGGTCAGATGCGGGTGGACCACGCCGACCGGCTGCCCAGCGTGTGCAGACCCGGTGAGCGCCCCAATCTCAACGTCGGGATGGCCCAGTAGGAGGCGAAGCACCTCGCCACCCGCGTACCCACTCGCACCCGCCACTGCGACCCGCATGCTGCATGACTATACATCATGCTCGAACTTCATGCAGACGTTCGGGGGCGACTCCGGCCGCACACCACCGACAGCGGCGGCTCACGCACTTCCTGACGAGTCAGCAGCACTTCTCAGGAAGCAGCACCGTTCGTGCGCACCACCACGCACTGGTGACTCACGCGCGTCGTCGAGCCCCCACCGCGGATCCAGCGGACGCCGCAGCTGCATCCCGCACCGCACTCACCTCGGCGGTGGTCAGGGTGCGGCCCCGCGCCCGGACCGTCAGCCGGTAGGCCAACGACTTACGACCCTCCCCGACCTGATCGCCACGGTAGACATCGAAGAGATGCACGGCCTCGAGCAGGTCCCCCGCACCGCCGCGCACGGCGCGTTCGACGTCATCCGCCGATACGGACTCGTCCACGACCAGCGCAAGGTCACTCTGCGCCATCGGGTGGGTGATGAGGGTGCGGGCCCGCACCGTGAGCCCAGCAGCCCCGATCAGCACGTCCAGGTCGAGCTCACCGCCGACGGTGCGCTCCGGCAGTCCGAGCGCGGACACCACCGTCGGATGCAGTTCCCCGACGTGGCCGAGCACCGTGCCATCGGCCAACCCGACCCGGGCGCATCGTCCAGGGTGGTACGGCGGCACGGCATCAGCGGTCACCAGCACCTCGACCGCACATGCCTCGGCAACTGCCCGGACCAGATCAACGACGTCGTGCACGTCAACCGGCCGACCAACGCCCCACCAGCCGCCCCGGTCGCGATCGCCGGCCGCGAGCACGGCGACGTGGCGGGGCTGGCGTGGCACCGCGCCGAGGATCGCCGCCAACGTCGTCTCGGACGGGCGGATGCCGACCTCAACCGTGGGCGCGGGGCGCTGCGCTCCGTCCAGATCGACGACGAGACCGAGCTCGAACAGGGCGACATCCCGGATGCCGCGCGCGGTGTTGCGGCGCAGCGCATCGACCATCGTCGCGAGCAGGCGGGTGCGCATCCACGGCTGCTCCTCGGAGAGCGGGTTGGCGACCCGCACCGAACGCGCAGTCTCGGCGACGGCATCGAGGCCCAGCGCGGTGAAGCGGTCGGCACCGACGAACGGCGCGCTCCACACCTCCGAGAGCCCCTGCCCGGCGAGCACGTCGGCAACCGTTCGCCGCACCCGCTGGCCGGTCGTGAGGCCGGAACCACCGGGCGGGGTCGGGAGCAGCGACGGAATACGGTCGTACCCGGCGATGCGCGCGACCTCCTCCACCAAGGTCTCGGCCGTGGTCAGGTCGGGCCGCCAGCTGGGCGGCACTGCGGTGAGGGTGTCGCCGTCACGCGAGACCGCGCAACCGACCGCCTCCAGCACCTCGACGACCTCGGTATCGCCGTAGTCGACACCGATGATCCGACTCGGGAACCCGACGTCCATCGATACCGCGACCGGCTGGGCCGGGGCACCGATATCGGTGACGTCAGGATCGGCGACTCCCCCGCCGAACTCGACCAGCAGGTCGGCGGCGAACTGCGCCGCCGCGGCCGGGAGCGCCGGGTCGACCCCTCGCTCGAAACGCTTCGACGCCTCCGACGGCAGCCGGTGCCGCCGCGCCGTCCGCGCCACGGTTACCGGGTCGAAGTGCGCTGCCTCGAGAAGCACGTCACGGGTCGACGCCCCCACTTCGGTGTCAGCCCCGCCCATCACACCGGCCAGGGCGATCGGCCGCTCGCCGTCGCGGTCGGTGATCAGCAGGTCGCCGGGATCGAGCCCGCGGTCGACGTCGTCGAGCGTGGTGAGCCGCTCGCCGGCTCGCGCCCGGCGCACCACGATCGACCCGTCCAGTTCGTCGAGGTCGAATGCGTGCAGTGGCTGACCGAGCCCGAGCATCACGTAGTTGGTGACGTCAACCGGTAGCGAAATCGGCCGCATCCCCGCCTCGGTGAGGCGCGTGGTCATCCACTGAGGCGACGGAGCGGAGACGTCGACGCCGCGGACCACCCGTGCGACGTAGCGGTCGCACCCGTGCTGCCCACGCACCGGAGCGTCGTCAGCGAGCCGCACGGGGTGCCCGTCGTCGGTGGGCTCGGGCGCCGCGACGGCCAGGTCCAGTGCGGGGTCGGTGAACCGGGAGCCCGTCGCGTGCGAGTACTCGCGGGCGACGCCGCGGATGGAGAAGCAGTAACCGCGGTCCGGGGTGACGTTGACCTCGACAGTCTCGCGGTCGAGCCCGAGAAGTGGGATCGCGTCGGTGCCCGGCACGAGCGCGGCAAGGGCCTCCTCGTCGCCGGCGAAGCGCCGGGTCAGCACGAGGATGCCGTCATGGTTGTCGCCGAGGCCGAGCTCGCGCTCGGAGCAGATCATCCCGGCCGAGAGGTGGCCGTAGGTCTTCCGTGCGGTCACGGTGAGCCGCCCCTGGGACGTGGTGACCGAGCCACCGGGCAGGATGACGGGCACGAGATCACCAGGTGCGAAGTTGTGCGCACCGCAGACGATTCCCTGGGGCTCACCCGTTCCCCCCGGGTCGCCAACATCGACGGTGCACCAGTTGATCGTCTTGCCGTTTTTCTGCGGCTCGGACTGCATCGTGAGCACCCGGCCGACGACAAGCGGGCCGGTCACGCCGCCGGTATGCAGCCCCTCCTCCTCGAGCCCGACCCGCACGAGGCTGGCGGCGATCCGCTCCCCGGTGGCGTTCTCGGGCACCTCGACGAACTCCCGCAGCCAGTCGATGGGCACCCGCATCAGATCTCCATCCCGAACTGTGCACCGAAGCGCACATCACCCTCGAGCATGTCGCGCATGTCGCTGACTCCGGTACGGAACATCAGCGCCCGGTCGACACCCATACCGAACGCGAACCCGGTGTAGCGCTCCGGGTCGACCCCGCACGCGGTCAGCACGTTGCGGTTGACCATGCCGCACCCGCCCCACTCGATCCAGCCGGTGCCCTTGCAGGTACCGCAGTCGGGGTCCGTGCCGCGGCAGACGAAGCAGCGCAGGTCCATCTCGGCGCTCGGCTCGGTGAACGGGAAATACGACGGGCGTAACCGGGTCGTGATGCCCTCGCCGAACAACTCAACGGCGAGCCGGTCCAGCGTGCCCTTGAGGTGCGCCATGGTGATGCCCTCATCGACGGCCAGCCCCTCGACCTGGTGAAACGCCGGCATGTGGGTCGCGTCGAGCTCATCGGTGCGAAACACCCGGCCGATCGCCGCGACGTAGACCGGCACACCACGCTCGAGGAGCGTCCGCGCCTGCACCGGCGAGGTGTGGGTGCGCAGCACGAGCCCGCCGTCGGGCGGGTCGACATAGAACGTGTCCTGCATCTGACGGGCCGGATGGTCACTGTCGAAGTTCAAGGCGTCGAAGTTGAACCATTCCGCCTCGACCTCCGGCCCCTCGGCAATCTCCCAGCCCAGACCGATGAAGAGGTCGGCGATCCGCTCGCTCATCAGCTCGGTCGGATGCCGCCGGCCGAGCGGGCGCCGCCCGGTGGGCAGGGTGACGTCGACCGCCTCCTCGATCAGGATGCGCGCGTCGCGCGCGGCCTCGAGCTCGGCGTGGCGCGCGGCGAAGGCCCGCCCGACGCGGCCGCGGGCCTCGCCGACACGCTTCCCGGCATCCGCCTTCGCACTCGGCGGAAGGGCGCCGATCTCGCGGTTCGCCCCGGCCAGCGGGCTGCGGTCACCCAGGTGAGCGAGCCGCGCCCGCTTGAGCGAGTCGAGGTCGGTTGCCGCAGACGCGGACGTCAGCGCGGACGCGACGGCAGCCTCGACAGCATGCGGGTCAAGGGCCGCGACCTCGACCGGGTCGTAGTTGGTGTTGGGTGCTGACATCGTCACGTCCACTTCAGGTCGGCACGGGCGCGCCCGAGTCTAGAAGGGACGCGGCAGGCTGGACGTGGTCGCCCCCGGGTCCCCGGTGTGCGCCGGTCACGTGGGCCAGCAGATTCCGCAACCCGGGTCCGAGGGTCCGGCACATCGGCGCGCCGGTATGGCGCGAGCGACACCGTTCCCATGCCGCACACTCTCGCAGCCCCCTCCCCCCAGCACGCGGAACCGCGGCAGGGTGGTCAGCCGCGCGGATACGGAAAGGTGGCCCGCATCAACGCGCCGCCTTCAGGGGCATCCTCGACCCGAACCGTGCCACCGTGTGCCTCGACCAGTCCGCGCACGAGATACAGACCGAGCCCAGTTCCGTACTTCGCACCGGCCTGCCAGAACCGCGAGAACACCAGTTCACGATGCTCGGGCGCGATGCCGTCGCCGTCGTCGCTGATCACCAGATCGACCGCGTCGAGGTCGCCGTGACGAGCCGGAGCCGCCGCGATGCGCACCACTCCGCGCCCGTGCCGCAACGCGTTGTCGACCAGGTTGGTGAGCACCTGCTCGAAGCGGTCCGGGTCGGCCCAGACCGGCTCCAAACCGTCGGCGATCTCGACGACAAAACGCTCCCGGTCAGTGCCCGCCGCGACCCGGCGCTCGACCTGGGCCTCGAGCCGAGGACGCACATCGACCGGCTGCGGGTGCACCGTGAGGCGACCGGTACCGATCCGTGAGGTGTCGAGGAGCTCACTGATCAACCGAGTGACCCGGTCGGCATCCGCCTCGATGGTCTCGAGCATCAGCCGCTTCTGGTCGTCGGTGAACCGGCCCCAGTTCCGCAGCAAGGTCGTGGAGAACCCCTTGACTCCGGTCAGCGGCGACCGCAACTCGTGGGCGACCGAGGTGAGCAGCGCGGCGCTGGCCTCCTCGGCGCGGCGGCGCCCCTCGGCATCCCGGAGGCAGAGCACCACCGCGTGGACCGGGCCGGTGCCGGAGCGCACGTACTTGGCGGTGACGAGGACCTCCCGACTCGACGGCAGCATCAGCAGTCGCTCCCGGTGGCCGGTGCGAGTACGCAGCCCGTTCCACGGGTCGCTCGCGGCCCACCATGACTCGCCGTCGAGGTCCTGGAACGGCATCGCCTCGACAAGGTCACGCCCCATCACCTCGTCGCTCCGCAAGCCGGTGATGCGTTCGGCACGGCTGTTCATGAACCGCACGACGCGATCATCACCGACCGCGGCCACAAGACCATCGGGAATGAACTCCAAGCCGTACGCCGCGAGGTCGTCGGGGACCCGGAACGGCTCGACCATGCCGCGCAGGCTATCGCGCACCGGGCGTCCTCACCTGCTGGTTCGCCGCCTCGTAGAGACAGGCCATCGCGGCCATCGCGAGGTTGAGCGACTCAGCGTGGCCGTGAATCGGTACCCGAACCACATCGTCGCAGGCAGAGCGCACTTCAGCCGGGAGCCCGTGAGCCTCGTTGCCCATCACCCAGCAGTGCGCCGACGTCAGATCAGCGTGCGGGAGCGGCGTGTCGCCCGACCCGTCCGCAGCCCAGGTTCGGATGCCATACCTGGCCAACGCGGCCAGGGTGTCGGCGACGTCGAGCGCACTGACCACCGGCAAGTGGAACAGCGACCCGGCGGTCGAGCGCACCACCTTCGGCGCCCAGACATCGACCGACCCGGCGCCGACCAGCACCGCGTCGGCGCCCATGGCATCGGCGGCGCGGATGACGGTCCCGGCGTTGCCCGGGTCACGCACCTGAACGAGCAGCACTAGTCGCCGAGGGCCATTGGCGAGCACCGTGTCGAGGGTGTCCCGCGGCTGCTCGACCACGGCAAGCACGCCTTGCGGGGTCGTAGCATCGGCCAGCGCCGCGAGTACCTCGTCCGTGACCTCATGCACGGACAACCCGGCTGCGCGGGCCGGCTCGATCACGTCATCCGCATAGCGTTGCGCCGCATCTGCCGTCACGAACAGGTCGCGCACGCGGCCCGGAACCCACCGCACAGCCTCCCGCACGCCCTGCGGACCTTCGACCACGAAACGGCCGGTGCGTTGACGCACCGGCCGCCTCAGCAGCGCGCGGACCAACCGCACCCGATCAGACCGGGGGTTGGTCAGCATCGTCGGGTTGGAAGTCAGGCGGAGGCCGCCACCGGCGCGGCCTGGTTGGCCTTGGCGATCTCGACGAGGGCAGCGAACGCCGCCTCGTCGTTGACCGCGAGCTCGGCGAGCATGCGGCGGTCGACCTCGACCTCGGCAGTCTTCAAACCTTGGATGAAGCGGTTGTACGTCATGCCGTTGGCTCGCGCCGCAGCATTGATCCGTTGGATCCACAGGCGACGGAAGTCACCTTTACGGGCCCGGCGGTCGCGGTAGGCGTAGCCGAGGCTGTGCTGGACCTGTTCTTTGGCCTTGCGGTAGAGGCGCGAGCGCTGCCCGCGGTAGCCACTCGCGCGCTCGAGGACGACCCGGCGCTTCTTTTGGGCGTTGACCGCCCGCTTCACGCGTGCCACGTGAGTTCTCCTTGCTTGTTCTGGGTGCTAGGGGTCGCTCAGCTCACTTGCCGAGGAGCTTCTTAATTTTGGGGGCGTCAGCGCCGGACACCAGGACGTCTTTGGAAAGCCGCCGCGCCTTCTGCGGGCTCTTCTCGTGGAACTTGTGCACGTGACCGGCCTGCTCGCGCATGAGCTTGCCTGAGCCAGTCACTCGGAAGCGCTTCTTCGCCCCGCTGTGCGTCTTGTTCTTCGGCATGGTTGCCGGTCTCCTTGCAGTTCTCGTCGGGCAAATGGTCAGGGGTTGGTCGTGGGCCGACTCACGCCTCGGCGTGCACCTCGGCCACCGGCGACGCTGCTGCTGACTCCTCGGCCACCGGCGAAGGCGATGCCGACTCCTCGGTACGAGCAGCCGCAGCCCCGTCGCGCCGGCGACGCTGCTCGGCACGGGCCTCGGCTTTCTTCTTGGTTGGAGCCAGCACCATGACCATGTTGCGGCCGTCCTGCTTAGGTGCGGACTCAACAGTTCCCAACTCGAGAACGTCCTCAGCGAGGCGCTGAAGCAGTCGGAAACCGAGTTCTGGTCGGCTCTGCTCTCGCCCGCGGAACATGATCGTGACCTTGACCTTGTCGCCGCCACGAAGGAAGCGCTCGACATGGCCGCGCTTGGTGCCATAGTCGTGCGGGTCGATCTTGGGCCGGAGCTTGATCTCCTTGATGATGGTGTTGACTTGGTTCTTGCGCGCTTCACGTGCCTTCATCGCGGCTTCGTACTTGTACTTGCCGAAGTCCATGAGTTTGGCAACCGGCGGCTTGGCCATCGGTGCGACCTCGACGAGGTCGAGGTCCGCTTCAGCGGCCAATCTGAGGGCGTCCTCGACCCGGACGATGCCAACCTGCTCCCCGTTGGGTCCGACCAACCGCACCTCGGGAACCCGGATGCGGTCGTTGATGCGTGGCTCGCTGATGTGTGTCTCCTTACGTCACTAATGCGGCGGTGACCTGCCGGCATGAGAAGAGGCCTCTCGCACCACGTACGCGAGAAGCCTCGAACCAACCGGTCCACCACGGGATGCCGCCGCCTCAGCGTCGCCGCCGAAGCGCGCGACATCTCGTCGCGGACCGGGGACCCGGCAACCTTGCGGCCGACGCGGGTGGAAGAACACTTCTCTTGCATACCGCCGTATTGAGAGGCGGTCGGTCAGCAGGTCACGATAGCAGCGCCGACCACCGGGCCGAAATTGCCTCACGACGACCAGTGCCCGATACCGACCGACCACCTCGCCTTTCGGCTCATCTGACACGACCGAACAGGCGGCACGGCGCCGCGGAGCCATCGGCAAGGTCTCGCTCAGACAAGACGAAAGGCCAAGCCGTCGATCCGGTCCCGCACCTCCACATCGGTGGCGAGCCGCTCACCGACCCGAGCGGCAATGGCTCGCACGTCATCCGGGATCAGGCTGGGCCGCAGGGTCAGCACCACGCCAAGTACCCCAGCGCCCCGCGGCGTGCCATCCTCCACAGCGGATGCCGAGACATCCACCTCCTCGGCGGCCGCAGCCGTGACCGCGCGGCGTACCGCCGGGTCCTGATGCGCCGGGAGCCACGGACGCTCCTGCGCCATTGCCCGGACCATCGATGCGCGCAGCACCCGGGTGTGCGGACCGGCAACATCGAGAACGATGACGTCGCAGCCCTCGGCGAGCGCGGCGTGAGCTGCCCGTGCCGCACTCACCGGCACCGGCCGGGCATCCGGATTCCAGGACCGCAGAGCGTCAACCCCGGAAAACACCGGGAGGGCGCGCTGACCGCCCGGTGCGACCAGTGTGACCGCTGCCATCTCGACCACGTTCGTCTGAGCCGGGTCGCCATCCGGTCCGGCCTGAGCGGACACGCCGACGACTGCGACGAGCAGGCGGGTGCCCTCGACCGCCCGAGCCACGGCGAGGTCGTCGGCGGGCTCGGCGGCGAGAACAGCCACCAGGGCCGGGTCTGCGGCACCGGTGTCGCCCTCGGCACCGCTGCGACGGACGTGGCGACCATTCCATGGCACTGCGGCTGAGTCCCCCGCCGCCCGGGCGTCCGCCGTACGACCGTCGTTCACGTCACCGGACCCGCAACGCCCGCGCGCCCGCGGGAGGGGCAGTAGTTCCAGTGACGGGAGCCGTCCGTACTCACGAGCAGCCGGCCGCGTCACGTGCCTCCGCGAGCGTGAACGCCTGGCGGTAGAGCGCGGAGCCGATGATGGCACCCTCCACCCCATCGCCCACCAGGGCACGGATGGCGACGATGTCAGCCACGGTCGAGATCCCGCCGGACGCGACGACCGGGCGATCGGTGCGGGCACATACGTCGCGCAGCAGTGCCAGGTTCGGCCCCTGCAGCATGCCGTCCTTGGCGACATCGGTGACCACGTAGCGGGCGCATCCCTCGGTGTCGAGCCGGGCGAGAGTCTCCCAGAGGTCGCCGCCGTCCCTGGTCCAGCCACGGGCGGCCAGGGTGCTGCCACGCACGTCCAGCCCGACGGCGACCCGATCACCGTGCGCGGCGATCACGGCCGCGGTCCACTCGGGGTCCTCGAGCGCGGCAGTGCCGAGGTTGACTCGGCGACACCCGGTGGCAAGAGCCCGCGTCAAGGTCTCGTCGTCGCGGATCCCACCACTCATCTCGACATCGATGTCCAGGCGGCCGACGATCTCGGCGAGAACGCCAGCGTTAGAGCCACGACCGAACGCAGCATCGAGGTCGACGAGGTGCAGCCACTCGGCGCCCTGGGCCTGCCAGGCGAGCGCGGCATCCACCGGGTCACCGAACTCGCCTCCAGTACCGGCAACACCCTGAACCAGCTGAACCGCCCTCCCATCGGCGACATCGACGGCGGGCAGGAGTTGGAGGCGTGGAAGTTCGGTCATGGGAATCCTTCGTCAGGGTGGGGCGGATGACGGACGCGGCGGCTTAGAGGGTGCGGACCCAGTTCTCGAGCAGGGCCAGGCCCGCATCGCCGGACTTCTCGGGGTGGAACTGGGTCGCCGAGAGCAGGCCGTGCTCGACCGCGGCGACGAACCGCTCACCGTGCTCGGCCCGGGTGACGAGAGGCGAGGCCGGCGCGACTGCCGGGCCGGGCCGCGGCGGGTCCCACCGATGGACGGCGTACGAGTGCACGAAGTAGAAGCGCTCCGCCTCGATACCGGCAAACAGCGTGCTGCCCGCTGGCACCTCGACGGTGGACCAGCCCATGTGGGGCACCACCGGTGCGGTCAGCCGCGACACCGTGCCCGACCACCGCCGCAGACCAGCAAGCGGCGCCTCGCTCGGCTCGATCGAGGTGTCGAACAGCACCTGCATGCCGACACACACGCCAAGCACCGGCCGCCCGCTGGCGAGCCGTCGGTCGATGAGGAGCGGACCATCCGCAGCCCGCAGCCCGGCCAGGCAGGCGTGGAAGTTTCCCACCCCCGGGACGAACAACCCATCGGCGGCGAGCACCGCATTCCGGTCAGCGGTCAGCGCGACCTGTGCGCCGACCCGCTCGAGCGCGCGGACCGCGCTGCGCACGTTGCCGCTTCCGTAGTCAAGAACCACGACCGACCGACTCATCGCGCGCCCCGCTCGGCCTGGGTCTCGGACTCCTCCGCCACGAGCCGGTCGAACGCAAGTACGCCGCGCGCCGAGGGCTCGACCTGGACCGATCCGGCGACGTGCTGCCGCAAGATGAGTTCGCGGCCGGGCAGCCCGAGCAGACCGAGCACGGTGAGCACCACATCGAGCGGCGAGCCGCGCCTGGACCGCAGCACCTCGGCGACCTGCTCCTCCCTGACCTGTCCGGACGCTCCAGCGAGGTCCAGCAAGGTGGTGAGCCGCAGCGAGGACAGGTCCGGAGTGTCGACCGTACCGGCGCCTGGTTCCCAGATCAGCCATCGCTGCCGACCGCGCAGGCCACCGGCCTGGACGGTGAACACGGCTCGGCCGCGCACGTCGAAGAACCCCAGAGCCGGCCGGCACCGCAGCGAGGCCGGCCTGGCCGCCAACACTTCCAGGCCGATGTCGTAGGGCGCGGCGCTGCGGGCGTGGTCCTGGATGAGGGCAACCCCGGTCCAGGAGCCCAACGGGGCCACCGTCACCGCGACCAGCCCACGCCGCATCCACCGGGTGACTGCCGCCGACGGGCGACGGACCAGCACCAGCCCGTGCCCACCGACCGGCCTCGGGTCACTGGCCACGACCTAGAGCGCCCCCTTCGCGCTCGGCACGCCGACCACCCGGGAGTCGCGGGCGAGCGCCTGGCGAAGTGCCCGGGCAAGCGCCTTGAACTGCGCCTCGACGACGTGATGCGGGTCCCGCCCAGACAAAACCCGGACATGCAGGGCAATCTGGGCGTGGAAAGCGAACGACTCCAGGACGTGCCGGGTGAGGGAGCCGACATAGTGACCACCGATCACGACGTACTCCTGGCCAGCCGGTTCCCCGGTGTGGACCACGTAGGGCCGGCCGGCGACGTCGACGACGGCCTGGACGAGCGCTTCGTCGAGCGGCACCGTGGCGTCGCCGAAGCGGGCGATGCCGGTCTTGTCGCCGAGCGCCTCACGGACCGCCTGGCCCAGCACGATCGCAACGTCCTCGACGGTGTGGTGCGCGTCGACGTGAAGGTCGCCGTTGGCTCTGACCGTGAGGTCGAGGAGCGCGTGCTTGGCCAACGAGAGCAGCATGTGGTCGTAGAACGGAACGCCGGTGGCGACATCGCCCCGGCCACTGCCGTCCAGGTCGACGCTCACCTCGACCGAACTCTCGGATGTCGAGCGGCGCACACTGGCGGTGCGGTGGGGCTCGGCGGTGGTCACGGACACACTCCTCCACGGTGGGTAACGGCTACCGCGGCCACGGCCTCGAGGAAGCGCGATGTCTCGTCGGGCGTACCCGCGGTGACCCGAAGATAGTGCGGGATGCCGACGTCGCGGACCAGGACACCCCGCTCCAGGAGCGCCTCCCAGGTGGCGCGGCTGTCCGCGAGGCCGCCAAACAGAACAAAGTTGGCATCGCTCGGTACCGGCTCCAGACCGGCACGGTGCAGTTCGTCGACCACTCGGTCGCGCTGTTCCTTGACCACCCCGACGGTGTCGAGCAGGAGATCGGCGTGCGCCAACGCCGCGAGCGCAACCGCCTGGGTCGTCGAGGAGAGGTGATACGGCATCCGTACCAGGCGCAGCGCGTCGATCACGGCCGGGTCTGCGGCGAGGTAGCCGAGCCGCCCGCCGGCGAGGGCGAAGGCCTTGCTCATCGTGCGGGTGACGACCAGCCGTGGCCGCCCGGCTAGCAGGCCGAGCGCGCTCGGCGTCCCGGGCCGAGCGAACTCCGCGTAGGCCTCGTCGACAACAATGAGCGCGCCCTCGGCCGCCTCGTAGACGGCCTCGACGACATCCAGCCCGAGTGCCGTGCCGGTGGGGTTGTTCGGCGAACACAGGAACACCGCGCTGGGCCGGTGTTCGCGCACCTGGGCCACCGCCCGGTCGACATCGAGGTCGAACTGCCCGCCGCCGGCGACTCCGCGCAGACCGTCGATCCATCCCGTTCCGGTGGTCGCGGCGATGACCGGGTGCATCGAGTACGCCGGGGTGAAGCCGAGCGCGCGCCGGCCGGGGCCACCGAATGCCTGCAGCAGATGCAGCAGCACCTCGTTGGAGCCGTTGCCGGCCCAGACCTGCTCCGGCGCCACCACCGTGCCACTGCGACACAGGTACCCAGCCAGCGCCTCGCGCAGCGCCGTGAACTCGCGATCGGGGTAACGGTTCAAGCCGGACGCCGCGTCGCGCACCGCCTGCACGATCGCCTCGACCACCGGTGGAGGCACCGGATATGAGTTCTCGTTGGTGTTGAGCGCCACCGGCACCGCGACCTGCGGTGCGCCATAGGGAGTGCGGCCGTGCAAGTCGGGCCGCACCATCCCCGCCACCGTTGCCCGTGCATTCATGGGCATGAGTCTAGAGAAGCCCGACCCGGCCACGGATTGTGCCAGGGTCGTCGGCGCGACCGGACGGCGGAGCGCCAGCACGCCGGCCCCGGGCCAGGCGCTCAGTGACCGGGCTCGACGTCGGGCACTCGGGCGAGCACGGCTTCGCCATGGGCCGGGAGATCCTCGGCCCGCGACAGCGCAACGACATGGCGCCCGACCGCACGCAGGGCCGCCTCGGTGTACTCGACGACGTGGATGCCGCGGAGGAACGTCTGGACCGACAATCCGCTGCTGTGGCACGCGGCGCCACCGGTGGGAAGGACGTGGTTCGACCCGGCGCAGTAGTCGCCCAGGCTGACCGGCGCCCAGGTGCCCACGAACACCGCACCGGCGTTACGCACGCGGGAGGCGACCGCGGCGGCATCCGCGGTGTGGATCTCGAGGTGCTCGGCGGCGTAGGCGTTGACGACGTCGAGGCCGACGTCGAGGTCGTCGACGAGAACCACCGCCGACTGCCGGCCAGCGAGCGCGGTGGCGACCCGCTCGGTGTGCTTCGTCTCGGCGACCCGGCGTTCCAGCGTCTCCTCGACCGATGTCGCGAGTGCCTCGCTGTCGGTGACGAGCACCGCCGCCGCGAGCGGGTCGTGCTCGGCCTGCGAGACCAGGTCGGCGGCGACGTGCTCGGCGTCGGCGCCGGCATCGGCGAGCACGGCGATCTCGGTGGGCCCGGCCTCGGAGTCGATGCCGATGACTCCCCGGAGCAGCCGCTTGGCCGCTGCGACGTAGACGTTGCCCGGGCCGGTGACCAGCGCGACCGGCTCGCAGACGGCACCGCCGTCGTCGAAACCGTAGGCGAACCCGGCGACCGCCTGGGCCCCACCCATCGCCCACACCTCGTCGACCTCGAGCAGCGCGCACGCGGCAAGGATCGTGGGGTGCGGCCACCCATCGTGGTCCGCTTGCGGCGGGCTGGCGACGGCCAGGCTCGGCACGCCCGCGAGCTGGGCCGGCACGACGTTCATCACCACACTGCTCGGGTACACGGCAAGCCCGCCCGGCACGTAGAGGCCCACCCGGTCCACCGGCACCCAGCGCTCGGTCACGGTGGCGCCGTCGGCCACCGCGGTCGTGGTGTCCGCCCTGCGCTGGTCGGCGTGCACGACCCGCGACCGCCGGATCGACTCCGCCAGCGCGGCCCGCACCACCGGGTCGAGCGTCTCCAGGGCCGACCGGATGACGCCGGCCGGCACCCGCAGGCTGGGCGGTGCCACCCCGTCGAACCGCTCGGCCGCGGCATAGAGCGCCGGGGCGCCCCGGTGGCGCACGTCGTCGCAGATCGGGCGCACCGCGGCGAGCGCCGCGTCGACGTCGTACTCGGCGCGCGGCAGCGCGGCTCGCAACTCGCGCAGGCCTGGGCGCCGACCACGCAGGTCGAGCCGGGGGATGACGCGCGCACCGCTCTCAGACATGCGTCCCAGTCTAGGTTCCGAGCTCCGGAGCCCCACCGACTCCGGAACTCCCCGACATCCGCAGGACCCCGGATGCAGCGTCCTGACCTGCCGCGGAGTCAGGACCGGTCGTAGAACTCGGCCTCGAACGCGGCACGGGCCCGGCGGGCGAGCCGGCGGTAGCGCTCGCGTAACTCCTGGCCGGACCCCGGCGGGAGCCCGAGGATCCGGGCGATGCCATCGGCATCGCGGTCGTTCGTGGGCACCGCGTCGATCGACCGACCGCGGAACAGCACGCCAGCGCCGCGCATCGCCGAGGCCAACTGCCACGCCGCCGCCAGGTCGGCGGCATTGCCCGGGTCGACCACGCCGAGCGCGGCGGCGGCGTCGAGGGCGTCGGTAGTCGAGGAGGTACGCAGCGCCGGATGCGCATGCGCATACCGGAGCTGGATCAGCTGAACCACCCACTCGACATCGGCGAGCCCGCCATGTCCCAGCTTGAAATGTGTCTTACGGTCAGCGCCTCGGGGCAGCCGCTCGGCCTCGACCCGCGCCTTCAGGGTGCGGATCTCCCGCGCCTGCGTCTCGCCCAGACCGCCGTCCGGGTAGCGGATCGGGTCGACCAGCGCCACGAAACGCTCACCCAGCCCGGCGTCCCCGGCGACCGGTACGGCCCGCAGCAGCGCCTGCGCCTCCCAGACCAGCGACCACCGGGCGTAATACTCGCGGTACGACGGCAGCGACCGCACCAGCGGGCCGTTCCGCCCCTCCGGCCGCAGGGAGGCATCGACATCAAGGGTTGGGTCGGGGCCGGGCCGCCCGAGAAGGCGGACCACGGTACGAACCACGTCCATCGCCTGCCGTTGGGCTGCGACCTCGTCGGCACCGGGCTGCGGGTCGTGGACGAAGAGCACGTCGGCATCCGAGCCGTACCCCTGCTCCCGGCCGCCCAGCCGGCCCATGCCCACGACCAGCACCTGGGTCAGCGCCGGGGCCCCAGACCGGGCCAGCACCTCGCGCAGACACGCCTCGAGGGTCACCTCGAGCAGGGCGCCGGTGAGGTCGGCCATGGCGTGCCCAACCTCACCCTGAGTGAGTACGCCGAACAGGTCGGCGACCGCGATCCGGAACAGCTCGGAGCGCCGGATCGTGCGGGCGGCCAGCACGGCGGACTCGGCGTCGTCCTTCCGGCCGGCGGCCGCGCGCATCCGGCGCAGGAGTTCGTCCCGCGGATGCGGCACCAAACCTGCGGAGTCGCCGAGGAACCGGACGCACTCGGGTGCCTGGGCGAGCAGCTCGGCGGCGAACCGGCTGCGGGCGAGAGTGTGGGCGAGTCGTTCGGCGGCGGACCCCTCGTCGCGCAGCAACCGCAGATACCAATGGGTGGAGCCCAGCTCGTCGCTGATCGTCCGAAAGGCGAGGAGACCGGCATCCGGGTCGGCTTCGTCCGCGAACCACCCGAGCATCACCGGAAGCAGCTGGCGCTGGATCGCAGCCCGCCGGCTGATCCCGGCAGTGAGCGCCTCAAGGTGGCGCAGCGCGCCCTGCGGGTCGCGGAAACCCAGCGCCGCGAGGCGTTCTCGCGCTGCGTGCGGAGTGAGCCGCACATGCTGGTCGGACAACCGCGCGACCGCCGAGAGCAGCGGTCGGTAGAAGATCCGTTCATGCAGCCGACGCACCTCGCGCTGCCGTGCCCGCCACTCGGCGACCACCGTCTCGGCCGGCGCCGATCGGTGCCCGAGCGCTCGTCCCAGACGGCGCAGATCGGCATCCGCGGTGGGCATCAGGTGAGTACGGCGTAGCCGGTGGAGCTGGATCCGGTGCTCGAGCAGACGAAGGTGGCGGTATGCCTCGTCCAGCACCACGGCATCCTCGCGACCGATGTATCCGCCGGCGGCCAGGGCTTCGAGCGCGTCGAGGGTCGCGGCGCCACGCAGCGTCTCGTCGGCTCGGCCATGGACCAGTTGAAGCAGCTGCACCGAGAACTCGACGTCGCGGAGGCCGCCGGGGCCGAGCTTCAGCTGGCGATCCGCCTCGGCCGCCGTCAGGTGCTGCTCGACCCGGCGACGCATCGCCTGCACGTCATCGACGAAGTTGTCCCGGGTGGATGCCTGCCAGACCATCGGCTGCACCGCGGCGCAGTACGCCCGACCGACCTCAGCGTCACCAGCGACCGGGCGAGCCTTGAGCAACGCCTGAAACTCCCAGGTCTTCGCCCACCGTTCGTAGTAGGCACGGTGGCTGGCCACGGTGCGCACCAGCGGGCCGGCTTTGCCTTCGGGGCGGAGCGCGGGGTCGACCTGCCACAGCGAGCCCGCCGCGGTCGACGCCGAGCAGACTCGCATCAGCCGGGTAGCGAGGTCAGTGGCGATCGCGGTCGACTGCTCCTCGGGGACACCAGCGGCCGGCTCAGCGACGAACACGACATCGACATCGGACAGGTAGTTCAGCTCCCGACCCCCGGTCTTTCCCATGGCGACCACGGCGAGGCGGGTCCGCGCGGCATCCGGCCCCACCTCCGCGGCGGCCACCACCAGGGCTGCCTCGAGAGCGGCCTGGGCCAGGTCGGCCAATGCGGCCGCCGTGTCCGGGAGGGCCGCCACCGGGTCACTCGCCGTGAGGTCCAGGGCGGCGATACCCACCAACTGCTCGCGGTAGGCGACCCGCAGCGCGTCGGCGGGCGGTACCCCACCTGGATGCCGGACCGCGGCGACCAGCCGAGCCACCCGGTGGGCCACCTGCAGCGGGCCGGCGCTGACCACGGCAGCCCAGTGCTCGGGGTGGGCCACGAGATGGTCGGCGAGCGCGGCCGAGTTGCCGAGCACGGCGAGCAGCCGCGACCGGGCCGCTCCCGACTCCCGGAGTGCGGCGGTCACCGGAACCGCGAGGGCTGGATCGCCGCCCACCACCTCCATGACCCGCACCACACCGAGGAGCGCACCGTCGGGGTCCGGGACCTCGGCCACCGACTCGGCAAGCCCGCCGGGCTCGATCCGGTCCCGCGTCCCGACCAGCGCGGCCACCGCCGGGTCGGAGAGCAGAGTGAGCGCGCGATGCGGGTCAGCAAAACCGAGCCTGGCGATCTCCGCAGGAACCGATGTGCGGGCGCGCGAACCGCCTGCCCCGCTGGCCGTGGTCACAGTCCGAGGTAGCGCTCGAGTTCGAAGGCCGTGACCTGGCCCCGGTAGTCGCGCCACTCGGCCCGCTTGTTGCGGAGGAAGAACTCGAAGGTGTGCTCGCCGAGGGTCTGCGCGACGAGCTCGCTGGACTCCATCGCCTCGATCGACTCGTTCAGGTTCGACGGCAGCGGGGCAATGCCCATCGCGCGGCGCTCGGCGTCGGTGAGGCTCCAGACGTCATCCTCGGTCTCGGCCGGGAGGTCGTAGCCCTGCTCGATGCCGGTGAGCCCGGCCGAGAGCAGCACCGCGAACGCCAGGTACGGGTTGCACGCGGTGTCGAGGGTGCGCACCTCGACCCGGGCGCTCTGCTCCTTGTTCGGTTTGTACATCGGCACCCGCACCATCGCCGAGCGGTTGTTGTGGCCCCAGGTGAGGTGTGCCGGGGCCTCTCCCCCGCCCCAGAGCCGCTTGTACGAGTTAACCCACTGGTTGGTGACAGCGGTGATCTCGGCGCCATGCCGCAGCAGCCCGGCGATGAACTGCCGCCCAACTGTAGAGAGCTGGTATGGCGCACCGGGCTCGTAGAACGCGTTGGTGTCGCCTTCGAACAGCGACAGGTGGGTGTGCATCCCCGACCCCGGATGCTCGGCGAACGGCTTGGGCATGAACGATGCATGGATGCCTTGTTCCAGCGCGACCTCCTTGATGACCGCACGGAAGGTCATGATGTTGTCGGCGGTGGAGAGCGCGTCGGCGTAGCGCAGGTCGATCTCGTTCTGGCCTGGAGCGCCCTCGTGGTGGCTGAACTCCACCGAGATGCCCATGGTCTCGAGCATCGTGATCGCGGCCCGCCGGAAGTCGTGGCTGTTGCCGTGCGGCACATGGTCGAAGTAGCCCGCCCGGTCGATCGGGGTGGGCGGGGCGCCGGGGACGATGCCCCGCTCGAAGAGAAAGAACTCGATCTCGGGGTGGGTGTAGAAGGTGAAGCCCAGATCGGCGGCGCGGGCCAGAGCGCGCTGGAGCACGTTGCGAGGGTCTGCCATGCTCGGCGTGCCGTCGGGGAGGCTGATGTCACAGAACATTCGGGCCGTGCCCGGGCTCTCGCCGCGCCACGGCAGCACCTGGAAGGTGGACGGGTCCGGCTTGGCGAGCATGTCGGCCTCGTAAACCCGGGCGAACCCCTCGATCACCGAGCCGTCGAACCCGATGCCCTCGGCGAAGGCGCCCTCGAGTTCGGCCGGGGCGATCGCCACCGACTTGAGGGTGCCCAGGACATCGGTGAACCACAGCCGCACGAAGCGGATGTCGCGCTCTTCGATGGTGCGGAGGACGAACTCCTGCTGCCGGTCCATGACCCCAATCCTGCCGCACGGATCGCCGCTCAGGGGATCAGACCGCGAGCGGGTGGGATGACGCCCACCTCGCGCCTACGATCGGGCCATGAACGAGCCGACCCCGACCGCCGAGACCGCCGCGCCGTACGGCACCGGCGCGCAGGCCGCGCCGCAGCGCCGGGTCCGGGTGCCGCATCTGCAGTCGATGACGGAGCGCGGCGAGCGGTGGGCGATGCTCACCGCCTACGACATGTACACCGCCGAGATCTTCGACGAGGCCGGCATCCCGGTACTGCTCGTCGGCGACTCGGCCGGCAACAACGTCTACGGCTTCGAGACGACCGTGCCGGTCACCGTGGACCACCTGGTTCCCCTGGTGCGAGCCGTGACGAGCGCGGCGCGGCGCGCCATGGTGGTCGCCGACCTACCGTTCGGGTCGTACCAGGCGAGCCCCCAGCAGGCGCTGGCCACGGCAACCCGCTTCATGAAAGAAGGGATGGCGCACGCCGTCAAGCTCGAGGGCGGCCGGGCTATGGTTCCCGAGGTCGAGCTGCTGGTCCGGGCCGGCATCCCGGTCATGGGTCACATCGGGTTCACTCCGCAGAGCGAGCACGTACTCGGTGGCTACAAAGTGCAGGGCCGCGGATCCGGCGCCGAGCGGCTGCTCGATGACGCCCTCGCCCTGGAGTCGGCGGGTTGTTTCGCGGTGGTGATCGAGATGGTGCCGGCGCCGGTGGCCACAACGGTCACCGAGGCGCTGCACATCCCGACCATCGGCATCGGCGCGGGCGCGGGCTGCGACGCCCAGGTGCTGGTCTGGCAGGACATGGCGGGGCTGCGCGGCGGGCGAGCGCCGAGGTTCGTCAAGAAGTACGCAGACCTGCGGGGTGACCTGCGCCGGGCCGCGGAGGACTACGCCGCCGAGGTGGCTGCGGGGTCGTTCCCGGCCGCCGAGCACTCCTTCGAATCCTGAATCCCGACCCCGGCGGATGACCGGGCACCCCGACCGCACCACTGGCAGGAGGCGTCGACCCACGATGTGGCCGATGGACACCCCGAACGCACCCTCACCGACCCGGTGGTCCGCGCTGCACGGCGGCCCCGAGGCGGCGGCCGCCTACCGGCAGCGATTCCTGGACCTGAAGGCGGCCGGCGCCGACCTGCATGGCGAGGCCAGGTTCGTCACCCGGCTGGCGCCTCCACCCTCGCGGGTCCTTGATGCCGGGTGCGGTCACGGCCGAGTGGCCAGTGAGTTGACCCGGCTCGGCCACCACGTCACCGGGATCGACGCCGACGACGACCTTGTAGCGCTGGCCCGCGAGGATGTGCGCACCCGCTTCCTGGTCGCGGACCTGGCGACTCTGGACCTGCGCACCGAGCAGGAGTTCCAGGTCGCGCTGATGGCTGGCAACGTCGTGAATTTCCTGGCTGACGGCACCCTGGGGACGGTGCTGTCCCGGCTGGCCGCGCACCTCGCGCCGAGCGGGCACGTGGTGGCCGGCTTCCGACTCGGCGCTGACGTCCCGGATGGCGCGGCGCAGGTCGACCTGGCGTCGTATGACCGGCTCGCCGATGCCGCTGGGCTGTCGTTCATCACCCGGCAGGCCACCTGGGACGGAGCCCCGTTCGCGGCTGGCGGTGACTACGCCGTCTCGGTTCACCGCCGCCGCTCGGACTGAGCCGTGGTGGACTCCGGTGTGATTTCGGCGCCATCATTTGCGAATGACCGAGATGACCGTCAGTGACGCCCGAGCCCGCCTGGCCGATGTCGTGGATGCCGCGCGCGTCCACCATGCGCCGGTGTGTCTCACCCGCCGCGGTCAGCGGGTGGCTGCGGTGATTGACGCCGACGACCTGGACCGTCTCGTGGCCGCCGCCGAGGATCTCGCCGACATCGAGGCTGCCGCTGCTGCCCGACGGGAAATCTGCAATGGTGCGAGCGTCATCCCATGGGAGCAGGTCACAACCGTCCTCTGCCTGGCGTGACGTACCGGGTCGACCGTGCTCCGGCGGTGGCGCGGCAACTGGGAACACTCGACCCGCCGGCCCGTCGCCGGGTACAAGCCGTCGTCGAGGTGCTCCGCGAGGAGCCGCGACCGCGTGGCGCTACGCACCTCGTCGCGGGCTCCGGCGAGTGGCGAGTCAGGACCGGCGACTACCGCGTCGTCTACGACATCACGGATGACGTGCTGCTCGTCCTCGTCGTCGCGGTCGGCCATCGCCGCGACATCTACCGTCGGCGCTGACGCGGCAGCCCGGCCGGCGCCGAGCCGAGCCAGGCACCCGGACCAGGACGGACCCGGTGCCGGCTGGTCAGCGCCCGCAGCGGTCCAGACGCGCCCACGGCCAACGGGCCAGCCATGCCGCCACACCGTCAGCGAGCGGCTCGTCGAGGCCCGCCCGGTCGCTCCGAACCCACGACTGCACGGTGACATCGTGTTCCGGCGACTCCGCTGGATAGAGGTACACGCAGCCGATGACGTCACAATTGCCGGGATCGAGGACGGTAAAGGTGAACCCTCGGGACGCCTCAAACTCGCGAGCGTGCCGGGTGAGGTCCGCCTTGTTGGCGCCGAGCGTCATCCCATCCAGTGGTGGCCAGCTGCCGTCCGGGTATCCCGGCGTACGGCGGATGTGCTCGATGCTCGACATCCAGGCGGCGTGATCAGCCTCGTTGTGCTGAGGGCCCAGCGGCTCGAGGCGGAACTGATCGGCGACCAGACCGCGCGGAGGCTCGAAGCCCGGCGGCACGAACTCGCGAGTGATCACGCTGACAATGCTACGACCGGTCGTCGTGCCACTTCTCGTCCTCGTCATCCCATCGCTCGGTGTTGGACCGGGCGGTCTCGAGGGCTCGCGACGCGGCCTCCGCCGAGTCATACGGGCCCATCACCTGAGCATCGCGACTGCGAGTCTCATCGGCTTCCACCGCACCGGTGTCGATGTTGAACCACCAGGGCATGACGTTCTCCTCCTGCGCCCGGCCAGCGCCACGACAGTATGCCTAGACTCCACCGTATGCCTGTGACGTCCGCGAGCGTGGCCCCGGGCGCTGTCTCGCCCAGGCGCGCCGTACCCGAATCCATCACCCGGCCCGAATACGTCGACCAGCCCCGACCTCGGCCGTTCACCGGCCCCGAGGTCAAGGATGCCGACACCATCGAGCGGATGCGGGTCGCCGGCCGTCTCGCCGCCAACGCCCTGGCTGCGGCCGCCTCCGTGATCGCACCCGGAGTCACGACCGACGAGATCGATCGAGTCGGGCATGAGTACCTCCTCGACCATGGCGCGTACCCATCGACGTTGGGGTACAAGGGTTTTCCCAAGTCGCTGTGCACCAGCGTGAACGAGGTGATCTGCCACGGCATCCCCGACGACCGCCCACTCCAGGACGGCGACATCGTCAATATTGACATCACCGCCTTCATCCACGGGGTGCACGGCGACACCGACGCCACCTATCTCGTCGGCGAGGTGGACGAAGAGTCGCGGCTGCTCGTCGAGCGCACCCGGGAGGCGACGTTGCGCGGCATCCGCGCCGCTCGGCCCGGGCGCGAAATCAACGTCATCGGCCGGGTCATCGAGAGCTACGCCCGCCGCTTCGGCTACGGCGTGGTGCGGGACTTCACCGGGCACGGCATCGGCACCGCGTTCCACAGCGGCCTGGTCGTGCCGCACTACGACGCCGCCCCCGGCTACGACACCGTCATCGAGGTGGGGATGACGTTCACGGTCGAGCCGATGCTCACCCTCGGCGGCCACGAGTGGGAGCTGTGGGATGACGGCTGGACCGTGGTCACCAGAGACCGCCGCCGGTCGGCACAGTTCGAACACACCATCGTCATCACCGACACCGGCCCCGAGATCATCACCCAGGAGGGCGCCGAATGAGCACCAGCCACCCCCTCGGGATCGACGTCGGCGGCAGCGGCATCAAGGGCGCACCGGTCGACCTCGGGCAGGGCCAATTCGCGCAGAAGCGGCTCCGCATCGAAACCCCCGAGGTCTCCACGCCCGACGCGGTCTGCGACGTGATCGCGCAGATCGTCGACCACTTCGACGAGGTCCGCAGCGACTCCCCGATCGGGGTCACCATCCCGGGGGTGGTGCAGCACGGCGTGGTCAAGACCGCCGCGAACATTCACCCAGCGTGGGTCGGCTGTGAGATCGAAAAGCTGCTCGAGGACCGCCTTCAGCACGACGTCGTGGTGGTCAACGACGCCGACGCCGCCGGAGTCGCCGAGCTCGAGTTTGGTGCCGCCAGCGGCCACGACGGGCTCGTCATCCTCACCACGCTCGGCACCGGCATCGGCACCGCCGTGATCAACCGTGGTGTGCTGGTGCCGAACTCCGAGCTCGGGCACATCGAGGTCGGCGGTGTCGACGCCGAGACCGTGGCCGCGAGTTCGGCGAAGACCCGGGAGAACCTCACCTACGAGCAGTGGGCGCCACGGCTGCAGGCCTACTACCGAGCGCTCGAGAACCTTCTCTGGCCGGACCTTTTGGTCGTCGGTGGCGGCGTCTCCAAGGATGCCGACCAGTTCCTGCCGCTGCTCGACATCCGCACCCCGATTGTCCCGGCCGCACTGAAGAACAAGGCCGGCATCATCGGCGCGGCCGTTCTCGCCACCCGCGCCCAACACGCGCACGGCCGGCATACCACCTGACGGCGGGGCGTCATCCGCGGATGACGCCCGCGAGGTCGGCACCCGTGCGGTCGCCGGGGCACCACGGCCCTCCTCCCAGCGGGTCGGTTCGCTCCCTGGACCGGCCGTGACCGTACCCAACCCAGGCCGCGGCTCCGACCCCCCGCCGGGTCACGCCGTGTCGAGCACGTCCGCGGCCCGAGCGAGATCAGCCGGTAGCAGCGCGCAGCCAGGCACAGACCGGCCGAGCGCGAGGGCTCCGGCCCCACCAAGGAACACCGGCACGTCACCGGCCAGGTGAGCGAGCGCGGGAACCCGGTGCTGGAAAACCTCGGCCCGCACACCAGCGACGACACAGGCGTCCGCCCGAACCATGTGCACGGCGTCGGCGAGCGCCTCCATCGGGGTGTCGGCCCCGAGGCTCACCACCCGCCAGGAGCGGCGCTGCAGCAGCGACCCGAAGAGCTCCAGCGGCAGGTCGTGCAACTCGCCGGGCAGGCACGCGAGCACCACGCTCCGCACCGGGGTGCCCACCCCGACCGGTCGAAACTCACCGAGCAATCCCTGGAACGTGGTCGACAGAAAATGCTCGTGCACCACGCCGAGCCGGCCGGTGCTCCACGCCTCACCAACCGCGCGCAGCACCGGGATCATCACCTCGACCACAACGGCATCCACACCCCAGTCCGACGCGAAGGAGACCAGGGCCTCGCGCACCTCCCCACCGTCGAGGGCTGACACCGCGTCGAGCACCCGCGTGCACACCTGCTGCGGGCCGGGCGCACGACCATCGGACATGACCGGGGTCCTTCCTCCACTCGCCTGCGCCCGGCAGGATACGCCGGGCAGGCGCGGGAGCACCCTCAGAACGAAGCACACCAATCGCCGGCGTGGACGCCCCCGCGCGACCGGATGACGAC
>JBOFLG010000131.1:0-2090 GCA_051657745.1 Dermatophilaceae bacterium
GACCGCAGTTCGCCAGGGTTGTCTACCCGTGCGAACCCGGTGTTTCCCGGATGGGGCGGAAAAGCCGGGCGCAGGGTGCGGTGGTCAGCGCCACCGTCGCGGTGATCGCCCTGGTCGGAGGGTGGACCTGGGCGGCCGCGGTGCAGCCGAGCGGCTTCGACCCAACCGCCGAGACGGTGAGCGCACTCGCGTCCGCCACAACACCGCGGCGCTGGGTGATGACCACCGGTCTCGTCATCACCGGGCTGGCCCACCTGGTCACCGCGTGGGCGCTGCGGCCCGCGCGGCGCGTCGGTCGCCTGCTGCTCGCTGCCAGTGGTGGCGCGGTCCTCCTGGTCGCCGCGGTGCCGCTGCCGTCCCGCACCGGCTCGTCGCTGGCCCACACCGTCGCGGCCGGTGTGTCGTTCGGGCTCCTCGCCGTCTGGCCATGGTTCGCCGCCCGGCCGGGCGGCCCGCGGGCGCTGAACCCACGAGTGGCGCGGATCGCTACCGGCGCGCTCACGGCATCCGTGGTCTCGCTGCTGTTCGGTCTCGGCAGCGGCGTCGTCGGGCTGCACGAGCGGATCGTGGCAGCGCTCACCGTCGGCTGGCCGCTCGTTGTCGCCGTGAGCACCTGGTGGTGGGCCGGGCACCGACTCGGGCCCCGTCGGGTACGCCGCGCCGTGCAGACCGCCGCGCTGACCATCGCCTGCGCGGCGGCCGGGGTCGCCGCCACGGCCGCCTTTCCAGCGACCGCGCAGACCCGCCACTACACCGCCGAGGTGTCGCTCGACGCCGACCCTCGGGTCAGCGGTGAACTCGCCGCGTCGACCACCTTCGGCGACGTCGTGCTCGACTTCCCCGGCATCGCCCCCGGCATCCGGGCGGTGCCGCAGGTCGAGGCGAGCATCGCCGACGTACTGGCCCGGCCCGGGGCCACCCTGGCCACCCTCCAGCCCGGCCCGGAGGAGCTGAACGCCGCGATCCGTGGCACCGGGCTCGACGTGCTCAGCCGGTTCGCGCTCGGCGCAACCGGGTTCGCCGCGCTGGTGGTCGGCGGGTCGGTGGTGGCCCGGCAGCGCCGACCACCGGCGTGGCTGGTCGCCTCCGGCCTGGTGGCGACCCTGGTCTCGACCGGGGCCACCGCGGCGGCGACCCTGTGGACCTACCAGGCCAGCCGCCAACCCACCTTCACCACGACCGGGGTCCTCGGCACGATCCAGCAGAACGAGAACCTGTTCGGCGACGTCGAACAACGCGCCGCAGACGCAACTCCCTACGTGCGCAACCTGATCGCGCTGTCGACCGCGCTCCAGGAGCGGTATGCGGCGGAGCCCCTCACCCGGGATGTCGCACTGCGGATTCTGCTCGTCAGTGACGTGCACGCCGGCAACCAGTACGCCCTGATGCGCAGCGTCATCGAGGCTGAAGACGTGGACCTCGTCATCGACACCGGGGACCTGTTGGCGTTCGGCACGGTGTCCGAAGGCGAGGTGTCCGGCGTGTTCGACGGGATCGCCTCGCTCGGGGTGCCCTACCTGTTCGTGCGCGGCAACCACGACGCCACCAGCCGCACCGACACCGCGGTGCTCGCACGGCTCGACAGAATTGGCAATGTCGTTCTCCTGCAACCGGCCTCAGGTGACTACACCGAGGTCGACGTCGGCGGCCTGCGCATTGCCGGGTTCAACGATCCTCGGTGGTTCGGTGATTCAGGAGCGGGTAGTCGGGAGGCCCAGGCACCGGCTCGGGACACTTTCGCTGCCTCGTTCACCGGCCGGCCCGCGCCGGACCTGCTGCTCGCCCATGAACCGTGGGCACTCGACGGTCTCGACGGAGGGGTCCTGGTCAACGGACATATGCACGCCCCCGACCTCGACGGCAACCGGGTCCAGGTCGGTACGTTCACCGGCGGAGGTCCATTCAGTTACTTCCTGAATGGCGAAGGCGGCGAGGAACTCGTTGGCCAGCCATCCGCCTTCGACATACTCGCATTCGGCACCGACTGCCGGCTGGCGTCGCTGACCCGGTTCCAGTTTCGCGACGTGGTCGAGGGGCGACCGGCCTACGACAACGTGTCACTGGTCAACGGCCGCCGGGTCGACAGCCGT
>JBOFLG010000132.1:0-8591 GCA_051657745.1 Dermatophilaceae bacterium
CGAACAGCGCGACCAGGGCCATGGTGATCACGCCACCGGTGAGGGTGAACGTCGAAGCCCAACCGTGCTCCGGCGCCTCGATGATCGTGTACGTCAGCGCGCTCAGCATCAGCGCGGATGACGCCAGACCGGGCAGGTCGAGCCGCGGCACCGCCGCATCGCGCGACTCCGGCACCAACCGCCACGCCGCGACAGCGGTGACCACCGCGAACGGCACCAGCGCCCAGAAGATGCTCGGCCACTCGAACTGCTCGAGCAGCGCACCGCCGGTGACCGGGCCGACCGCCACGCCGACGCCGACCACGGCACCCCACACCGCGAGGGCACCGGCTCGCTCGCGCCGGTCGCGGTAGGCGTTGCTGATGATCGACAGCGTGGTCGGGAAGATCACCGCGGCGAACACCCCCATCGCCACCCGGGCCGCGATGAGGGCCTCGGGCGAGTCGACGAGCGCGGCGGCGACGCGTGCCGCGGCGAAGCCGAGCAGGCCGATGATGAGCGCCGGCCGGCGGCCGTACCGGTCCGAGAGGCTGCCGGCGGCGAGCACGAGTGCGGCGAAGGCGAGGTTGTAGCCGTCGACGATCCACTGCAGCTGCCGGGTCGAGGCGTCGAGGTCGACGGCGAGGGTGGGCAGGGCGACGTTGACGATCGTCGTATCGAGGTTGATCACGAGCACCGCCGCACAGACGGTGAGCAGGATCGGGAGCTTGCTGCGCACGGGCGCACCTCCAGGTCGTGGTGGGGCCGCCCCGATGTGGACGGCGGCAACATGGAGCATCACGCATGAGTGTGACCACTGTCAACATGTGGCTACGATTGGCGTCGTGCCGTACCACCACGGAAACCTGCGCGCCGCGCTCCTCGAGGCCGGGGTCGAACTAGCTCGCGAGCGCGGCCCCGACGGCGTCGTACTGCGCGAGGTCGCCCGGCGAACCTCGGTGTCGCACAACGCGGCCTACCGGCACTTCGCCCACCGCGAGGCGCTGCTCGCCGAGATCGCAGCCCACGGCGCCGCCCAGCTCGAGGCCGCGATGGTGCGCCGCCTGGCGACGGTGCCGGATGACGCCCCCGCACCTCGCGCTCGACGCCGCCTCCGCGAGATCGGACGCGCCTACGTGGAGTTCGCGCTCGCCGAACCCGGCCTGTTCGCCGTCTCCTTCAGCGCCGACGCCCACCCGCTCGACGGGCCGCGCACCCAGGGAGCGGCAAATGCCGGAGAGCCCACCGGCATCCGAGCAACGGGAAAAAGCCTGCCGAGCAAGCGAATCCGCTCATCGGATGACGCCACGCGCGCGACGGGCGGCGGGCCGGCCGACATGCCAGGCACGGGCACGACCGCCGCGGACAACGACCCGGCCGTTGCCGGAACCGCCGGAGCAGCAAGCGATTCGACAGCCGACCAACCCGCACCGTACGTCCTCCTCGGGCAGGTACTCGACGAGCTCGTCGAGGCGGGGGCCATGGAGCGCGAGCACCGACCGGGTGCCGACACGGCGTGCTGGTCGGCGGTGCACGGGTTCGCGGTGCTCCACCTCACCGGCCCGCGGCGACACGCGCCACCCGCCGAGCGCGACGCCGACCTCGAGGCGCTCCTTGACACCATCGACCGCGGCCTCACCGCGTAGCAGACGGTCACACCCCCGCGAGTGGTTCTCGCTCTCGGCGATCACCATAGTCATCCCCACGACAGCTGCCGGCACTCCTGTCGGTCGGCCAACTGCACACGCGATGCGCCCGCACGACGGACAGGCCCGTCGTGCAAGTCCGCGGGTGTTGGATTCCACGCCAGGTCCCAACTGTCACCTACTCGTCCAGGCGTGTGCGGCGGGGCCATCCCCAGGATGGGACTCGGCCGTTTCCGCTAAAAGAGCTCGAGTGTTGGCATCAACTGGCGCGCCGCCTCGAGCAGGCCTTGGGTGTCGGTGATGGTCTCGAGTGCTTCCTCGTGGGTGGTGGTTTCGCCGGGGCCGGTGGGGTACTCGAGTTCGTGGCGTCGTCGGCGCATGACACCGAATGGGCGGAATCCGGCGCCGAACTGGGCGCGCAGTGCCTGTTCCACGGCGTAGTGTCCGCCGGTTGTGGTGGGGCGCAGCCCTTGGTGGGCGAGTAGCGCGGTGCCGGCATATCGTGCGGCGTCGTAGGCCAGAACGTAGGCGCTGTCAGGGTCGTTGTTGGCGATCTCGGTGGCGGTGGTGAGGGTGCGTGCGGATTTCTCGATGAGGTGCTCGCCGTTGGCCTGGCCGCCTTGCACGCGTTGGAGGTGCTTGTCGGCGAGGAGTTTCTCGATCTCGGCTTCGCCGATGGCCCAGCGGCTCATCGGGCGCTGGCCTTGGTGGGGGTCGCGTCGACGATGTCGGTGGACTTGATCTGGACGATGAGCGGGTCGGCGTCGTCGTCCCATTGCTGTGCGGTGCGGATCGTGGGGTTGACCTGCATCCCGAGCCGGGCTTGGGCGCGGTCGGCGGCGTCGTAGACGTCGAGGCGGGGTGGTTGGCCGATGACGAGCACGTCGATGTCGCCCGGTGGCGGCCCTGGCGTCCCGTTGTATCGCTGTGCCCAGGAGCCGAAGATCAGCACGCGCTCGGTGCGTGGGAGGGCAGTGAACTCCTCAGCGATCACGGCGAGTGGTCCGAAGGTGAGTTCCAGGAGTTGGGTGAGGGGAGTCGTGGCGCGATTGTCGGTGTTGGCCTGGAGCAGTCTGGCCCGCCCGAGGGTGCGGTCGCGCAGAAGGCCGGCTTCAACGAGCCGCCCGGCCTCTCGTTGCACGGTGGTGAGGGGGACGCCCAGGCGTTGGGCGAGGTCGGTGAGCGTGTATTCCTCGCTCGGGTGGAGGAGGAGCCAGGCCAGCAGGGCGGCTTGGTGCTGGGATCGGAAGATCGGCATCAGCGCCGGCGCCTGACTACGCATAGATGGAATCTATCGCCCGATTAAGGGAAAATACAAGGGCCTCCATCCAAGAGATTCGGGACCTACTTCGGTCCACTTCGAGGACTTCGACGACGAATGTCGAGAGATCTGCGATCAGGGCCCCGCCTGGTTCACTCCCGGCCCGGCTCGTCGGTGCGCGCTGCAGCGATGGACAGTTCGGTGGCGTCATACGCGTCGAGGAGGTCGCCGAGGGCAAGGTCGAGGTGGTGCGCGGCATCCGGCAGTGCTTCGCGGAGGTCGAGGTGAAGCCGGCTCACCGCTTCAATACAAGCCGCGACCTGGTTTCGGGCTCGACGGGAATCGGCGGCAGGTCCAGCGCTCTCAGGCGGACCGAGCCCGCTGGAATGCCGTTCTGCGTCAGGTGTACTCACTAGCTCACCATCTCGCTCGGTGTCGGGGTTCCCGGTGCGCTGCAGTGATCGGCATCGCCTGCTCCTGTCTCCTGCCCCGGCGCCATGTCCTCACCCTGATGTCGGACCGGTCGGAGGACCACGACGTCAGTACGAAGTCCGCCCGTAACTCACCACGAACGGGCGAGGTCGGGTGAGCGCTACCGTGGGTTCGTCGTCACGAGGGGAGAGTGCGCTGTGGTCATCACCCGGTGGACAGGTCGCGAGACCAGGTATCTGCGGCGGGCCGTACGGATGACGATCGCCGAGTTTGCGCACGTCCTGGGCGTCAGCACCCGAACGGTCGACACCTGGGAGGCCCGTCGCGACGGGATTACCCCGCGACCGGAAATGCAACGCGCCCTCGACACGCTCCTTTCGCGCGCCGACTCGGCCACCCAGCGGCGATTCGGCGCACATCTGACGCCGCCCGGAGGCGGTGACGGCCTCCCCACGACAATGCCCACGGAACGTTCGTCGGCATCCGGGACAGACCCCCTGCCATGGCTCGCGACAACGGACGCCCCCGAACGAGTCGAGGGCGGCCAACTCGATGACGTGGCCGCCTATCTGCGGCATCTCATCGGGATGGACAACACCCTCGGCAGCGCGGGCCTGGCCCCATTGGCCATTGCGCAATTCCATCGCCTGCGACGGCGATTCGAGGACTCGGCGGCTGGGGGTGGACACCAGTCGGACATCGCCGTACTCCTCAGCGAGCTTGCCGAGGTCGCTGGATGGCTGGCATTCGACGACGCCGACCACGAGATCACGAGACGGATGAATCACGAGTCGCTGTATTACTCCGACCTCGTCGGCGAGCAGCAGGTGAAGACCCTGACCTTGCAGAACGCCAGCATGCACGCGGGATTTCTCGGTCGGCCGCGGGAGGCCCTGGCCATCGCCGACTCGGTGCTCGATAGACCTGGTTCGCTGTCTCCTCGACTGCGGTCACTATTCCTCGTTCGGCGGGCCCGGGCGCTTGCCCAAGGAGGTGACGCGTCGGCGCTTCGCGTCATCGACGAGGCCAGGCACCGGCACCTAGACGGCGTCGACGACAGTGACCCCCACTGGGTCTGGTGGGTCGATGATCGTGAACTGTCCTGGCATGAGGGGATGATCCTGATGGATCTAGGTAACCCGAAGGATGCGCTGCGACGGTTCGAGCACTCCGTGGCCGTAGTGCCACCTGGCGAGACCCGAAGCCGGTATCTGCACCTGGCATATCTGCTGGGTGCGCAGTGCGCCGCCGGAGCCTGGTCGGAGACGGACACCACGTTCGAGCGGTTGGCTCCTCTGGTGCGCGATGTCGCGTCACGGCGAACCCGCATCCTCCTGAGTCACCTGGTACCAGCGTCCGCGGTGCACGCTCCGCGTAGCGCGAAGGCGTCGTTCGAGCGGCTGCATCGACTGCTGGCGGCGACGCACGATGGATGACGGGAACGCAGACCTGCCAGCCGCCGACCATCGGCTGGAGCAGTACTTCTTGACGTCGCCGAGCAAGGTGGCGCTCCTGATCGACGCGGCGGCCATCGCGCCCGGCGATCGGGTCGTCGAACTTGGGGCGGGCGCCGGCACGGTGGCCAGACACGTTCCGTCCTTCGCACCACTGACCCTGGTCGAACTCGACGCCAGGCTCGCCGACCGGCTCAGGGAGCACTTCCCGCAGGCGACGGTCCTCACCGATGATGCCCTCGCGGTCATTCATGACCTGCCCTGCGAGGTGTTGCTGTCAAATCTCCCCGGGGACGTCACCAGGCGACTGCTGCACCACTGTGACGGCCTGCAGTTCAGAACGGCCATCGTCGCTGTCGATGACTCGTTCACTGGGAACGACCTGACGGCAGGCCTTGTCGTCGACCAGGTGGCAACTCTCAACGAGGACGACTTCCACCCTCGCCAGCCTGCCAAGTCCCGGCTACTCCGGCTGACCCGCCGTTGATCACCGCTGGTCCGGCTCGTCGGTTCGTGCTGCGGTGATGGCGAGTTCGGTGGCGTCGTACGCGTCGAGGAGGTCGCCGAGGGCAAGGTCGAGGTGGTGCGCGGCATCCGGCAATGGTTCGCGGAGGTCGAGGTGTAGCCGGCTCACCGCTTCGATACAGGCAGCGACCTGGTTTCGGGCTTGACGGGAATCGGCCGGAGGCCCAGCGCTCTCAGGCGGGCCGATCACGTGGGAATGCCGTTCTACGCCAGGCCTGCTCACTGAATCACCACTCCGTTCACGGTCGTCGCGGCCGAGTTAAGGCCAGGACCAGCGGCGGGCTCGAGGGCCAGCGCCGCCGGTCCGGCCCGTTCGGTTGGAGGGCGCGCCGTCGCACCTCGCAGGTCCGCTGCATCGGGCCTCTGTGTGCTGACCACGCTGAGTCACCCCCGGTTCGCTCGGACCAGCGGCCGGTGCGGCTGGTTCATCTGGTGACCACCGTGCTGGATGACGACTACTCATCGGCAGGGCATGACGGGCTCATCTGTGAACATCTGCCCGCATCTCGCGCGGGATGCAGCGTGCCGGGGTGGCGCGCTCCCGGCGACCTGTGGTGCGCTGGGACGGTGCCGGCGGCGGCGCAGGCACACACTTCGGGATGGAGGACGATCGTGGCAGGAGAGCATCGACCGGGGGCCCGAACCGTGCTGGCATCCCTGGTCCGGGAGCGCACGTGGAGCCACCAGGACTTCCGCACCGCGTTCGCGGCCACCGCCGCCGAAATGGGGCTGGACGCCTCGGTGAGCACCCAGCACGTCGGGCGGTGGCTGGCTGGAAGGTTGAAGGGGCTGCCCTACCCGGTGCAGGCACGGGTACTGGAGCGGATGTTCGGGATGGATGCCGAGCACCTCTTCGCCGCCGCACCCGAAACCCAGAGGCGCCGGACACCGGCAGGCCAGGGGTGGCACGCCGACCCGGCCCGGGAGATCAGTGCGGCGGCCGAGGAGTCGGCGCGGTTCGCGGAGTTCGCCGAGCAGACGAACATCGGCCCGCACACCCTGGACCAGTTCGCCGCCGACATCCGCCGAATCGTGACCGTCTACCCGAACCGGCCGGTCTACCCACTGTTCGTCGAACTGCGGTCACTGCGCGACCGCGTCTTCCAGAAACTCGAAGGCCGGCAACTCCCCCACCAGACCCGCGACCTGTACCTGATCGCCGGCACCATCACCGGCGTCCTGGCCAACGCCTCGTTCGACCTCGGCCGGTTTAACGCCGCCGAGACCCAGGCACGCACTGCCTTCCTGTGTGCCGAACTCGCCGGCTCCAACTGGCTCCGTGCCTGGGTCCGAGGCACCCAGTCCCTGGTCGCGTACTGGGACAACAAGCCCCTGGACGCGGTCCGCCTGTCCGAAGACGGGATGCAGTACAAGCCGGAGTCCGGAACGGCGCAGGTGCGATTGGCATCTATCCAGGCCCGTGCACTGGGGGTACTGCGCGACCGCGCCGGAGTCGGCGCAGCGCTCGGCGCGGCGGGCCGTGCGCGTGAGTCCGTCGTCCCCGGCGACGACCCCGGCGGAATGATGGCCTTTCCGAAAGGCAAGCAGGCGTGCTACGCAGCGACCTCCCTCCTGTGGCTGGGCCAGGATGTCGCGGTGCGTGCCGAGACGGCCGCCCAGGACGCCGTGGACCGGTTTGAGGCCGACCCGGTAGAGCAACGACGCCTGGGCGAACTGACGCTGGCGCGAGTCGATCTGGTCTCGGCTCGGATGGCTCAGGGCGAGGTGGACGGCATTCTGCCGGAGGTTCGCGAAGCGGTTCGGGTAGTGCGGCAGCGCCCGATCGACAGCGTTGCCAAGCGCCTCCGCCAACTCGATGCGGCTCTCAGGGAGCCTCGGTATTCAGGAAGCATGGCCGCGCACACAGTTCGGGACGAAATACGCCCGGTGATCAGCGTCGCGCCTCGCCCCGTGGTGAGCCAATGACTGCGGGCAATGGTGGGCGGGTGGGCACCGTTGCCGTCCTGCATCCGGGCCGGATGGGCGCAGCGATCGCCGGGCAGATCCGCGCTCGCGGGCACACGGTGCTCTACCTGCCCGATGGCCGCAGCGATGCCAGCCGCGACCGCGCCGAGGAGCACGGCATGACTGCGGCAGCATCGATCGCTCAGGTGTGTCGAGAAGCCGACATCATCATCAGCATCTGCCCGCCAACAGCTGCCCAGGACATTGCTGCGCTGGTCGGCCGCAACGACTTTGACGGCATCTATCTCGACGCAAACGCCATCAATCCCGCTCGTTTTCCCCGCATCAAGGATTTGCTCCCGAGCGCACGAGCCGTGGTCGACGGCTCGATCCTCGGCCCGCCACCCATCGGCAAACGCCGGACTTTTCTCTACCTCGCTGGCGGCGACCACGCCTGCGAGGAGATTGCGGTGTGCTTCCGAGGGAGCGGCGTCGGTGTCGAAATCCTGACCCAGGCCGCTCCCGCAGCGTCGGCGCTCAAAATGGCGTACGCCAGTTACCAGAAGGCCAGCCGGGCACTTGCGGCCGTCGCGCATGCTCTCGCGGCCGAGTACGGTGTCACTCCCCAGTTGTTGACCGAGGCCGAACGGAACCCGCGCTCCCCGTTGACCGACCCGACCTATCTGCCGAGCGTCGCAGCGCGCGCCTGGCGGTGGGTACCCGAACTGCGCGATGTCGCCCAGACCCTCACTGACGCAGGCCTCCCCGCGGAACAGGCTCTCGCCGCAGCACATGTCCTCCAACTCTGGGCTGACGACAAGGACAACAGCGATCTCTCCGTCAGCCAGGTGCTCCAGCAATTGAAGATGTCACCCCCGCCATAAGGACGTCGATCTCGAAACTGGCCGTAGTGAAGCCTGGACCACCGACGTCACCCCCAGAGCCCCTGAACGAACAGGATGGTCGTGATGCACCCGTCAGATCCCGCCGAGCAGACGAACATCGGCCCACACACGCTGGACCAGTTCGCCGCCGACATCCGCCGGATTGTGACCGTCTACCCGAACCGGCCGGTCTACCCACTGTTCGTCGAACTGCGGTCACTGCGCGACTGCGTCTTCCAGAAGCTGGAAGGCCGACAACTCCCCCACCAGACCCGCGACCTGTACCTGATCGCCGGCACCATCACCGGCGTCCTGGCGAACGCCTCGTTCAACCTCGGCCGGTTCAACGCCGCCGAGACCCAGGCACGCACCGCGTTCCTCTGTGCCGAACTCGCTGGCTCGAACTGGCTGCGAGCCTGGATCCGCGGCACCCAGTCCCTGGTCGCCATGTGGGACAACAAGCCCATGGATGTCGTCCGGCTCTGCGACGACGGGATGCGGTATG
>JBOFLG010000133.1:0-2038 GCA_051657745.1 Dermatophilaceae bacterium
GACACCTCCAGGACAACGCCGCCGACCTCGGCGTTAAGTACGTGATCTGGCGGCAGCGGATCTGGAGCGTGGAGCGAGCCGACGAGGGATGGCGCCCGATGGCCGACCGTGGCTCGGTCACCGAGAACCACTTCGACCACCTGCATGTCTCCCTGACCGGTTCCGCGACCGGTTCGGGGACCGCGGCTGGTGCGGGCCCGGCGTGCACGGCCGGTGGGGTCACTGGCGCGGTGGCGGGCTCCGGGTGGGCGGCGCCATCCGATGGCCCGCTGACCTCGGACTTCGGGCCGCGGTCCTCGCCCGGCGGTATCGGGTCGACGTACCACCGCGGGATCGACCTCGCGCCCGGATGCCGCGCACCGATCTGGTCCGCGAAAGGAGGCCAGGTGGTGCGCGCCGGGCCCGCGGCTGGTCTGGGCAACGTGATCGAGGTCGACCACGGTGGCGGGATCACCACCCGGTACGGGCATATGTACGACGACGGCCTCCTCGCGCGGGTCGGTGACCAGGTCAGCGCCGGGCAGCAGATCGCCGAGATCGGGAACACCGGCAACAGCACCGGCTGCCACCTGCACTTCGAGGTGCTGGTGAACGGTCAGCAAGTCGACCCCGAGGCGTTCCTCGGCCAGGTCGGCATCACCATCAAGTAGTGAAGGACTTCACCGATGCAGAACACCGCAGTCGTCCACCCCGATGGGACCGGCACCCTCACCCTGGCCGACCAGGAGCCGGCCCACGTCGCCGCCGGCAGCGTCGAAGAAGCCCGACGCGAACTGCTCCGCCTGGTCATCGAGCACGCCCGCAGCGTGAACCAGCCCGTCGACGTCCTGGCCCGCGACCCCCACGCCGAGCACCGACTCAGCATCACCCCGGACGGCACCGTGCAACCGATCACCCACGCCACTCCCCCAGCGCCGCCGGCCGCAGTCGCCGAGGCCCCAGCGCTGTCGGTCCCGGCGCTGTCGGCCCCGGCATCCGAGATTCGGCCAGGCCCGACCGCTGACACCGTCCGGACGAGGCGAGAGTCCCGCAGCATGAGCCACACCCAGGAACCGGCCGTGATGACCCGCCGCGAGGCCCGTGAACGGTCCTTCCTCGCCGACCAGCGGATGAGCGCACCGCAACTGACCGGCTGGAAGGCCCTCCTCGCCCGGGTCGGGATCAAGTCCGGCCCGACCGCCCGGGAGGTCGCCCGCTGGGAGGACGAACGCGCGATCTCCCAGCACTGGCCAGGCCCACGCACCATCGCCGTCCTCAATGGAAAGGGCGGCGCAGGGAAGACTCCAGCGACCGCCCTACTCTCGGCGATGTTCGCCCGCGCCGGCGGGTCAGGCGTCCTCGCCTGGGACAACAACGTCACCCGAGGAACCCTCGGCTGGCGCACCGAATCCGGCCTGCACGAAGCGACCGTGCTCGACCTCATCCCCCATACCGACCAGCTGCTCACCCCGAGCGCACGCGCCGCCGACCTGGCCGCGTTCGTGCACCACCAGACCATCGACAAATACGACGTGCTGCGGTCCAACCCGCTGCTGCTCTCCACCGAGCAGAAACTCACTCCCGACCAACTCGACGCCGTGCACGCGGTCGCCGCGAAGTACTACCGCCTGATCGTCATGGACTCCGGCAACGACGAGGGCGACAACCTGTGGCTGCGGATGATCGACCACGCCGACCAGATCGTGGTCGCCACCACCACCCGGCCCGACCACGCCGAAGCCGGGCGGCTCCTCCTCAACGCTCTCGCCCAGCGCGACGAGCACTCGGCCCGACTCGCCGACCAGGCCGTCGTCGTCGTCTCCCAAGCCGACCGCGAGGAAGCCGACGCCGCATCCATCGCCCGGGGCTACGACGCCCTCGCCCGATCCGTGGTCACCATCCCCTACGACCCTGCCATGCGCGAGCAGTGGCTCCGCGTCGACAACCTCACCGCCGCCACCCAACGCGCCTACCTCCGCGCCGCCGCCGAAGTCGCCGCCGGCCTATGACCGCGCTGCCTTGCCCGAGATCTCGGCACGTCGCCAGCCCGGTGCACCCG
>JBOFLG010000134.1:0-2112 GCA_051657745.1 Dermatophilaceae bacterium
TGCTCAACTACTTCACCACCACCGACGGCCTGCCCGACCGGGTCGACAACTGCCGGGGCGGTACCCAGGGCGCGGCCACCGACTGCCGCGGCGCCGACACCCCGGAGGAGTTCGCCCGGCAGTGGCCGAAGACGGTCGCTGAGATCGTCACCCTCGACGCCGACATCGTGGGGTTCAACGAAATTGAGAACAACGGGTTCGGTTCGTCCAGCGCCATCGCCCACCTCGTCGACCGGCTCAACGAGGCCACCGCTCCCGGCACCTACGCCTTCGTCGATGCGGATGCCGCTACCGGGCAGGTCGACGTCCTCGGCACCGACGCCATCAAGGTCGGCCTGATCTACCGGCCCGGCGTGGTCACGCCGGTCGGCCGCACCGCGGTGCTGAACACCCCGGAGTTCGTGAACGGTGGCGACTCGGCGCCGCGGGGCCGGCCCTCGCTCGCCCAGGCGTTCGAGGTCAACGCCACCGGCGCGGTGTTCACCGCCGACGTCAACCACTTCAAAAGCAAGGGCTCGGCCTGCGAGGCGCCGGATACCGGTGACGGTCAGGGCAACTGCAGCGCGGTGCGCACCACCGCCGCCCGCGCGCTCGCCACCTGGCTGGCCACCGACCCGACCGGCACTGGCGACGACGACGTCATCCTCATCGGCGACTACAACGCCTACGCGAAGGAGGACCCGATCGCGGCGCTCGAGAGCGCCGGGTTCACCAACCTCGTACCGACGCTGCTCGGCGACGACGCGTACTCCTACGTCTTCGACGGCCAGTGGGGCTCGCTCGACCACGCCCTGGTGTCGGAGTCGATGCGCGGCCAGGTCACCGGCGTCACCGACCATCACGTCAACGCCGACGAGCCGTCGGTGCTCGACTACACCACCGATGTCAAGTCGGCCGGCCAGCTCGCCTCGCTCTACGCCCCCGACCGATACCGGATGTCCGACCACGACCCCGTGCTCGTGGGGCTCCGGCCCACCGCACCCCGCGGAGGTGCGGTGCCGGTCGGCCCGGTGGTGCGGGACTGCGACGAATCGATGCCCGGCAACCTCCGCTCCTGACCGGAACCTCAGGGACCCGAGTGCTGCCCGCAGGGAGTCAGACCGGGCGTTCGAAGGTCACGAGCAAGCCTTCGACTGCGCCCGGCCCCACCCGGCCTTTCACCTCGGTGGAGGTGATCGACTTCAACTGCCACCCCTGCTGGCCCCATTCGTTGAGCAGCTTCTCGAGCTTGTCGCCCGACATCTTGCCGCCGATGAGCCCTTCGCGGAGCTCGATGACCTTGTACTGGTACGCCATAGCCACACGCTAGCGCTGCCGGTTCGCCGCGACCGCCCCTCGATGCTGCCGTTCAGCGGATGCTGCCGTTCAGTGGATGGCGCCGTTCAGTGGATGGCGCCGAGCACGGTGTCGATGACGAGCCAGGTGGCCACGGCGCACGCGGCCAGATGGGTCAGCACCCAGAAGGCCCGCGGCACCCGGGTCAGCCGGGCAAGTACTGCCGGGTCGCTCACGCCACCGTCGGGCCCGGCCAGCACCGGGGCGAGGTGTCGCCAAGCGCCGACGACGAGCACCAGGCCAGCACCGGTGACAACCTGGGCCTGCACCTGGTCGGACGCCGACCACCAGAGTGCGCCCGCCCCGAGGATCACCGCTGCCACCACCGCGGCGGTGAGCAGGGACCCGGCTCGCAGCAGCCCGAGGATCAGCACCGCGATCGCACCGGTGAGCACCGTCGCCGACCAACCGCGGGTGGCGAGCACGACGAGGCCTGCCCCGACCAGGGCCGGCATCGGGTAGCCGGCCCAGGTCGTCGCGGCCCGGCCGATTCCCCGCACCGGGCCGACGGTGACGGCATGCCCGGACATATCGCCGCGGAGCACGAACCCGGTGAATCGCCGTCCGCAGAGGATGCCGACCGCGGCATGTCCGAGCTCGTGCACCAAGGTGACGCCAAGCCGTAACACCCCCCACACCGGCCGCACCGTGACGGCGATGAGCGCCGCGACGAGCACGACCACGAGCGGCGCGCCGACGAGCGCCGTGCCGTCTCCCGGGAGCGCTCGGCTCCACACCTCGTCGATCCAGTCCACAAGCACGAGAACCTATCCCGTC
>JBOFLG010000135.1:0-42064 GCA_051657745.1 Dermatophilaceae bacterium
TCATTGCTCCAGCCCGCGACGCTATGCGCGTCGTCATGCTCGGCCTGGGTCTGCCACCAGGTCGCGACCGCGTCAAGCAACGCATGAGCCCCGGTCGGGCCGAGCCGGGCAACCCGAGCCAGGACGTCATCCTCACTGGCACCCACTTCTCCCCCGGGCGCAGTCGAATTGGGCCAGCGGGACTCGGTCGCCTAGCGTCGTGCCGTGATCCACTCCAGGTGCTGCACCCGTCCGCTCTGCACCCAGGCGTCCCGCACCCGTCCGCGAGGCACCCATGTGCCCCGCCCCCGGCTGGCCGCCCTCGTCGCCAGTGCGGTGATCGCAGCCGTCGCGACCGGCTGCAGTGACGACGCTGACACGGGACGCGCCGCTGCATCCGCCACGGCCGCATCCGCGACCACCAGATCCGCCACCTCTGCGCCGAGCACGCCATCGGCCAGTCCGACCGGGCCGAGCCCGGCCCCGTCGCCCAGCCCGAGCCCGACCAGCCCGGCGGCGGCCTGTGTCGCCACGGTCACGGCATCCTTGACCGACGCGCAACGCCTGGGCCAGCTGGTCATGATCGGGTTCGACACCAACGCACCCCTCACCTCGCTCGACGACCTGGTCACCGAGCGGCACGTCGGGAACGTCATCTACCTCGGGGGTTGGGAGGGCGCGGTGAAGGTGCGCCGCACGTCAACCCACCTGCAGGGGCTGGTGTCGCCAGCGTCGACCGGCGCGGTCGGGATGCTCATTGCCGCCGATCAGGAGGGGGGCGAGGTGCACCAGCTACGTGGCGACGGGTTCACCCGCCCGCCGTCGGCGAAGGAGCAGGCGGGGATGACGCCCGCGCGCCTCACCGCGGCCGCCACCGGCTGGGCCCGCGAACTCGCAGCGACCGGGGTCAACGTCAACCTCGCGCCGGTGACCGACACCGTGCCGGCCGAGATCGGCCGCAACAACGAGCCGATCGGAAAGTTCGGGCGGCAGTACGGGTCGACCCCCGAGGTCGTGGAGCGGGCGTCGCTGGCGTTCTTGCGCGGCATGCTGGCCGGCGGGGTCGAGGGCACGGTCAAGCACTTCCCGGGCCTGGGCCGGATCACCAACAACACCGACTTCAGCTCGACCGGCATCACCGACCGCACGACCACGGCATCGGACCCGTACCTGGCGCCGTTCGCCGCCGGGATCCAGGGCGGCGCTGGACTGGTCATGGTCGGGTCGGCGCGCTACCAAAAGCTCGACCCTGACGTCCCGGCGGTGTTCTCGTCGGCCATCGTTACCGACCTGTTGCGCGGCCGGCTCGGCTACCAGGGCGTGGTGGTCACCGATGACCTGAACGCCGAAGCTCTCGAGGATGTGCCGGCCGCGGAACGCGCGGTGCGCTTCGTCGCCGCCGGAGGCGACCTCGCGCTGACCGGACGCGCGGATGACGCACCGACGATGCTGCGGGCGCTCGCCGCGAAGGCGAACGCCGAGCCCGCCTTCGCCACGAAGATCGACGCGTCGGTCACGCGGGTACTTACCCTGAAGTACCGCATGGGCCTGCTCCCCTGCTCTCCCTGACGCACCACCGTGGCCTCGACGCAGGAACCTGGGCCGACCCACCCCGACGGTCGTGATGCCTCGATCCAGGTTCTGGCCGCCCGGCGGCTCACACCCTCACTGCGGTGACCGGCATCGAGGAGTCGGCCGGGATGGACAGATCGGATGCCGGGCGCCCCTTGGCCACCATCTGGGCTCCCAGCGCGGCAACCATCGCGCCGTTGTCGGTGCACAGCCCCGGCCGCGGCACGCGCAGCTCGACTCCCGCTGCCTCACACCGCGACTGAGCCATCGCTCGCAACCGAGAGTTGGCCGCCACCCCGCCTCCCACCAGCAGGTGCGCCACCCCCTCGGCGCGACACGCCGCCACCGCCTTCCGGGTGAGCACGTCGACCACGGCCTCCTGGAAGGATGCCGCAACGTCGGCCACCGGAACCGGCTCACCCGCCGCTTCGCGTGCCGAGACCCACCGCGAGACAGCGGTTTTCAGCCCCGAGAACGAGAAGTCGAACCGGTGCCGCTCGAGGTCTCGACCGGTGGTCAGCCCGCGCGGGAAGTCGATCACCACCGAGCCCTCACGCGCCACTCGGTCAATGTGCGGGCCGCCGGGGAATGGCAGGCCGAGTACTCGCGCCACCTTGTCGAACGCCTCCCCCGCCGCGTCGTCGAGCGTGGACCCGAGCGAGCGCACATCACAGGTGACGTCGGGGACCAGCAGCAACGACGAGTGCCCGCCGGACACGAGGAGGGCCATTGTCGGCTCCGGCAGCGGACCGTGCTCGACCACGTCGACCGCGACATGCGACGCCAGGTGGTTCACCCCGTACAACGGCACCCCCAGCGCCAGCGCCAACGCCTTCGCCGACGCCACCCCCACCATCAACGCGCCCGCCAAGCCCGGGCCGGCGGTGACCGCCACGGCATCAAGGTCGCCCACCTCGACTCCCGCAGTGCGACAGGCTCGTTCGATGGTCGGCACCATCGCTTCCAGGTGCGCCCGGCTGGCCACCTCAGGCACCACGCCGCCAAACCGCGCGTGGTCATCGACGCTGCTGGCGATGGCATCGACGAGCAGCGTCTCACCGCGGACGATCCCGACCCCGGTCTCGTCGCAGGAAGTCTCGATACCCAGCACCAGCGGCTCGTCACGCATCGTCAACCCTCCTCTGCGTCAACGGCATCCGCAACACCAGGGCATCAACGCGCTCCGGCTGGTAGTAGCCGCGTCGCACCGACACCACCTCGAAGCCCACACTCTCGTACAGCCGCCGCGCGGCCGCGTTGTCAGCCCGCACCTCGAGCACCACGGATGACACCGCACGCGCCCGCGCCCGCCGCACCACCTCATCGACCAGCACCCGGCCGAGCCCGACACCGCGCGATGCGGGCGCCACCGCTACGGTCATCACGTCCGACAGCTCGCCGCCATGGTCCAGACCCGCGTAGCCGACCAGGCCGGAGCGGTCAACAGCCACCAGGTAGTCGCGCCGTGGCCGGGCGGCCAACTCGGCCCACCATGACACTGCCGACCACGCGTCATCCGGGAAGACCTCGAGCTCCAGCTCCGCCACGGCCGCCAGGTCGGTCCACCGCAGGTCGCGCAGCACGACGCCGAGGTCGCTGGCCAATTCAGCCGCCACCGTCGTCGGCCCTGCCGTCGTCGGCCCTGCCGCCACCGTCGTCACCTAGACACCTCGCTCGCTCGTGGTCAACGCGTCCGGTCGACGCAGGTACCTCGGCTCGACCGGCATCGCGACGCCGGCGGCCAACCGGCGCAGGCAGATTCGCGCCAGCCACCCGGCATCCACGTCCAACGGTCCGTTCGCGGAGTGTGGGAACCACTCGGGGTACAACAGCGGCCCGCGGCCCACGGTCGGAAGGCTGCGCACGTCATCCGGCAGGTCGGCCGGGAACGCCACGCCCGGCGGACCTACGGGCCCGGCACCACCGGCCGACCGGGTGTACCGCGCCCAGTACACCTCGCGACGCCGGGCATCGGTGGCGACGAGTACCTCCGGCATCCCGGATGCCGCCAGTGCCTCCTCGGCCAGCGCGTCGAGGCTGCACACGCCGTGCACCGGCACCCCGAGCGCGTAGCCCAGGGTGCGGGCGGTGACCATGCCGACGCGCAGCCCGGTGAACGGCCCCGGCCCACATCCGACCGCGACTCCAGTGACGTCGGCCGGGGTCAGCCCCACCTCGGCGAGCACGTCGCGCACCAGTGGGGCCACGAGTTCGGTGTGGGCGCGCGCATCGAGAACCGACCGCGCCACCACCTCGGGGCGCTCCGGCGCGCCCGCAGTGCGCAGGACCGCCGCGCTGACTGCGGTCGTCGAGGTGTCGATCGCAAGGATGACGGTCACGACCCGCCTCCGGTGACCGACAGCTCGGCGAGCGTCCGGACGCCATCCGCCCATCGGCCCCCGACGCCGGTCAGGGTCGCGGTGCGCGCCTCGGACCCGGCATCGACGTCGAGGCCCACCTCGAGCCGGCTCTGGGCCAGCCGGTCGGCCAGCCCGTGGCCCCACTCGACCACCGTGACACTCGACTCGACCGACGCGTCGAGGTCGAGGTCATCGAGCTCCAGCGCTCCGGCAAGGCGGTAGGCGTCCACGTGGACGAGCGGTGGCCCGTCGCCCAGCGGCGGGTGGACCCGGGCGATGACAAAGGTCGGCGAGGTCACCGGCCCGCGAACCCCCAGGCCCTCGCCCAGCCCCTGGGTCAGGGTGGTCTTGCCGGCACCCAACCCCCCGGTGAGCACAACGACGTCCCCGGGACGCGCCATCTCCCCGAGCGCCACCCCGAGCGCGTACGTCGCTGCGGCGGAGGGCAGGACGACCCGCACCGGCGCCCCCGTCACGACACGGCCTCGCGACGGGCCTGGGCCACCCGCCGGCGTTTCGCGATGTCCTGGACGGTGCGGCGCACCCGCGGGGCACGGCTCGCCGGAACCCCCTCCGCGACGGCGCGGCGCGCCCGGGCGATCAGCATCAGCACCTGATGGGTCACGACCTGGGGGTGCTCCAGCATGAGCAGGTGCCCGGCATCCTCGACGACCACGTGCTCGGCACCGGGAATGCGGCGCACGATCTCCTCGCTGTGTGACGGCGGGGTGACCAGGTCGCCCGCGCCGTTGACCACCAGCACCTCGACACCGTGCAGCGCGTCGAGTTCGGCGTCGAGTTCGAGCGCGTCGAGATGCGGCAGAAACGCCGCCATGACGTCGAAGGGAGTGGCGAAGATCATCGTGGCGACGAGGTCCACGAGGTCCCCGCTCACCGGCGAGTTGAACGCCCAGCGCCGGACGACGACGTCCTGCACTCGTTTACCGGCGCGGCGCAGCGTCGCCACCGGCGACGTGTGCCGCGCGAGCCGGGTGAGGAGCACCGGGCCGAACGCGCCGACGAACCGCCCGACCGTGGTGCCGAGACCGAGCTCGGTGACCTCCTTGCCGCCCGGGCTGGTGGAGACCAGGGCGACCGCGAGGACTCGCTCGCGCACGACATCCGGATGCCGACCCGCCCAGGACATGACCGTCATCCCGCCCATCGAATGACCGACCAGGACCACCGGCCCCGACGGGCAGGTGGCCCGCAGCACGGCGTCGAGGTCCCGCGCGAGCTGCTCCACCGTGCACGACCCAAGATCCGGCCGGCCGGAGCGACCATGGCCACGCTGGTCGTACGTGACGACCCGATACCCGGAGTGCCGCAGCGCCCGCCGCTGAAGTACCCACGAGTGCGCCGCGAGCGCGAAGCCATGCACGAGCACCACCGTGGCCGGCCGGCCAGCGAGCCGGGGCCGCTGCCGGGCGTCCGGCTCGGGTGCGTCGATCTCGACGTGCAGCGCGATTCCGTCGTCGGAGTCGATGGTGAACGCCTCAGTCGGTGAATGTGCCCACCCATCGGGGGCATCAATGGAGCGATACCCGCCGCGGCGCCGCATCCGCTCGCCCATCGAGGAGGCCGCCGAGGAGGCCGCTAACGACGCCGTCGACGAGGCTGCCGCCGCAGCCGACCCCACGGCCGACCCCACGGCCGACGCGAGCGAGCCGAGGGCAGGCATCACTCACCACCGCCGGTGTGGACCCGGGGCAGGCGCGGGCCCATCCGGGTAATGATCTCGTAGCCGATCGTGCCGGCGGCCTCGGCCCAGCCCTGCGCGCACGGCTCGCCAGCGGAGGACCTGCCGAGCACCACCACGTCGTCGCCGGCCGCGCCGTCGAAGTCGGGCCCGAGGTCGAGCACCAGTTGGTCCATACATACCCGGCCGGCGACGGTGTGCCGCCGCCCGCGCACCTGCAGCGGACCGCGGTTTCCCGCATGACGGGGGATGCCGTCGGCGTACCCGAGCGGGACCAGGCCAAGCACCGTGTCCCGGTCGGTGACGTACTCGTGACCGTACGAGACGCCGTGTCCGGCCCGAGCCCGCTTGACCAGCGACAGTCGCGCCGTCACCCGCATCGCCTCGCGCAGCCCGAAGTGCGCGGGGTCACCGAGGTCGGGCACCGGCGAGAGCCCGTAGGTCGCCAGGCCGGGGCGCACCAGGTCGAAGTGCGCGCTGGTGTCGGTCAGCGTGGCTGCCGAGTTGGCGAGATGACGCAGCGGTGGCCGGATGCCGGCCCGCCGCAACTCGGTGACCGCCTCGACGAACCGGTCGCGTTGAGCCACCACGGTGGGATGACGGGGCGCATCAGCCCAGGCGAGATGGGACCAGACACCGGTGATCTCGACCGCACCCTCGGCCTGCGCACGGGCCAGGTCGGCGATCAGGCCGGGCCATTCGTCCAACGCGCCGCCACGGCCGAGCCCGGTGTCGACCTTGGCCTGCACGCGGGCGGTCGTGCCGCGGTCCCGGGCCGCGCCGAGCACCGCGGCGAGGCTCCACTGGCTGCCGACGGTGATGTCGATGTCGGCGGCTACGGCGGCGGCGAGATCGGCGCCGGGCGGGAAGATCCAACTGAGCAATGGTGCGGTCACGCCGGCGGCCCGCAGCTCGAGCGCCTCGGTGAGCTGGGCGACGCCGAGCCAGGTGGCGCCGCCGGCGAGCGCAGCCCGGGCAGCGGGAACCAGGCCATGACCGTAGGCATCGCCCTTGACCACTGCCATGACGGTGGCCGACCTGGAGCGACGGGCCAGTTCGGCGACGTTGTCGCGGATGGCGTCGAGGTCGATCTGGACCCACGCCGACACACCCGCAGGCGGGGCTGCCGCGGGTGGCGAAGGGGCGGGGGCGTTGGTCGTCATGGGCCTCCCGAGTGTAGGGCGCCGCGACAGGCCGCCGGCCAGCGAGGTGACCGGTCAGGCCCGCAGGACCGCCCGGACGTCGGTGTGGGCGAAATCGTCACCGACGTAGAGCAGTGGCTCACCGGAGACAACCGCGAGGGCGTAGGAAAAGCAGTCGCCGTAGTTCAACCGGGCCCTCGATCCAGAGCCGCGCCCGTAGCGGCGGTACGCGTCACGAGCGACCCGTCCGTGCCGACGGTCCACGGGGACGAGCTCGATGTCGAGCGCCTCGACCAGCTCGTCCAACCGATGGCCGGAGCCCGTCGATCGAGCGTCGGCAACGATGCCCGCCTCGACCCAGGAGGCCACGGACATCCGAGACGGTGCCCGCACCGCCGCCTCGAGCATCGAGCCGGCTCCCCGTTCGTCCTCGATGATGGAGATCAGGGCGGACGGGTCGACGATCACCGCGGGAGACCGGTCTCGGCGGCGTACAGATCTTCGGCGGTGTGGATCTCACGATCGGGCCGGACCGGCTCCGCGGCATAGGCCACGACGATGGACCGCACCACATCCACCTGGTGCGCACGACGCGCGGCGCCAGGGTCGGCGCCGTGCTCCTGCAGGAGGCGCTCGAGGGCCTCCTCGATCGCGCTGGTCTGGGTCTTGCCCGTCACCCGCGCGGCCTCGCGGGCCAGCGCGTGCACCCGCTCGTTCTTGATGTTCAAACTCATAGGTAGAAAGGTACCACCCTCGAATTACACCGTCGGCTATCGCCGGCGGAGGAGGGCAGCCACCGTCGTCGGCAGGGCCTGCGCAACGGCCAGCGCCCGCACCGGGCCACCCGGGTTCGCGCGGTCGGCCGCGATTCCGTGCACCAGGGCGCCCAGCGCCCCGGCCTCCGCGGTCGGCAGCCCAGCCGCGAGCAGCACCCCGAGCAGCCCGGCCAGGACGTCGCCGGCGCCGGCCGTACCGAGCCAGGTCGGAGCGTCGGCTTGCGACCACACCGGCACGTCGCCATCCGCCGGGACGACCAGCGTTGTCGACCCCTTGAGCAGCACCGTCATCCGGGTCCGGGCCGCGAGCATCCGCGCGTACCGCAGCGGCCAGGCCTCGACGTCTGCCCGGGTGACCTCCGCGCGTGCCTGAATCGACCAATTGGACGATTCAGGCACACCGAGGCGGGTCAGCAGGCGGGCGCACTCACCGGCATGCGGGGTGAGCAGCGTGTCGTACCCCGCACGAGCCGTGACCACGTCGTCATCGACCAGGTCAAGACCGCCGGCGTCGAGCACCACCGGCGCCGCCCCGAATACGGCCGCCCGAGCGACCTCGAGCTGAACTGCCGCCCCCGCGGCCTGCGAGCCCAGGTCCAGACCCGGCCCGACCACCCAGGCCTGTACCTGCCCCGCTCCGTGCACGGCTTCCGGCACGGATGACGACACCAGCCCAGTCGCCGTGGGCGTACCGACATACCGCACCATCCCGGCGCCGGCCTCGACCGCGGCCATGGTGCACAGCACGGCCGCGCCCGGGAACAACTCGCCACCGGCCACCACCCCGACCACGCCGCGGGTGTACTTGTGGTCGCCAGCTCCCGGCACCGGCCACAGCCGGGCGACATCCTCGTGGCCGAGCCGGAGCACCGCCGGCGCAGCCACCACCTCGATGCCGATATCGACCACGGTGAGCACGCCACACACCGGCTCCGTAGCCGGAAGCAGGTGCACCGGCTTCGCCACCGAGAAGGTCACCGTCTCGTCGGCAACGACACCCTCCGGGTCGAGCACCTCGCCCATCGGATCCTGGCCGGACGGCAGGTCGACCGCCAGCACATGCGCCGCCGCCGGCAGCGCGGCCACCCACTCCCGGGCCCAGGTCGGCAGTCCCGGGCGGGCGCCGATGCCGAGCACCCCGTCGAGCACGACGTCGGCCTCGGCCAGCATCGTGACGTCGCGGGTGAGGATGACGCCCGCGGCCGCCGCGGACGTGCGGGCCTCCTCGTGCACGATGTCGTGGTGCAGGGCCACCGCAGTCCAGCCTGCCTCGGCGAGCCGCGCCACGGCGTAGAGCGCGTCGGCGCCGTTGTATCCCGGGCCGACGAGCGCGGCCACGGTATGCCCGCGCCGCTCCTCGAGTCGGGCCGCGGCAACGGCGACCACCCCCTCGACGGCCCGCGCCATCAGTTCGCCCTCGTCCAGCGTGGCCATCAGCGCACGCTCGGCGGCGTACACGTCCTCCGTACCGAAGGCGGCAATCACGACCGCGCCGCCCCACCCTCGGCGGCGGACCCGTCATCCATGCCGAAGGCGGCAATCACGTCAACTCCCCGCGCTCGGCGATCACGACCGCGGAGGCGATGCCCGCGTCGTGCGAGAGGGAGACGTGGATGGCGCCGACGCCCAACTCAGCGACCCGCGCCGCCACCGTGCCACTCACCTCGACGTGCGGGCGGCCGTCGGGCCCACGATGCACCTCGGCGTCCTGCCAACTCATCCCGGACGGTGCGCCGAGCGACTTGGCGAGAGCCTCCTTGGCGGCGAACCGGGCCGCCTGGCTGTTCAACGGCAGGACCCGCTCGGCCGGAGTGAACAGCCGGTCCCGCAGGCCGGGGGTCCGTTCGAGAGTAGCGCCAAAGCGCGCCACGTCGACCACGTCGATCCCGACCCCGACGATCATCGGCGCACCCTCGTCACCGCACTGGACGGCGACCGACGGACGATCACGGCTGGACGGTGCAGAGGTCGCCGCCGTGATGCGGTGGCACCACCCGCTCACGCCCCCACTGAACCACGACGGATGTCGCCAGTGGCGGTACTGCGGCATCCCACCCGCTCACTCGACCGTCACCGACTTGGCGAGGTTGCGCGGCTGGTCAACGTCGAGGCCCTTGGCGGTGGACAGATGGAGCGCGAAGACTTGAAGCGGCACCACCGACAGCAGCGGCGCAAGCAGCGGCGCGCACTCGGGGATCCGGATCACCTCGCTCGCGAACGGCACGACGTCGTCGTCGCCGTCATGCGCCACGACGATGGTGCGCGCGCCGCGGGCCCGGATCTCCTGGATGTTCGAGACGACCTTCTTGTGCAGGTCGTGGGGGGCGTCGGGAGCGGGAACGATGACGAACACCGGTTGCCCAGCATCGATGAGGGCGATCGGGCCGTGCTTGAGTTCACCGGCGGCGAAACCCTCCGCATGGATGTAGGCAAGCTCCTTGAGTTTGAGCGCACCCTCCATCGCCACCGGGAAGCCCACGTTGCGGCCGAGGAAGAGCACCGAGCGGGTGTCGGCCATGAAGTTCGCCATCTCGACCACCCGGCCCATCCGGCCCAGCAGCGTCTCGATCTTCTGCGGGATGTCGCGCAGTTCGGTCATGACTGCCTTGGCGTCATCGGCGAACGTGGCGCCGCGCAACTGAGACAAGTAGAGGCCGAGCACGTAACAGGCAGTGATTTGAGCAAGGAACGCTTTGGTCGACGCCACCGCGATCTCCGGACCGGCGTGGGTGTAGAGCACGGCATCGGACTCACGCGGAATCGTCGAGCCGTGGGTGTTGCAGATGCTCAGGGTGAGCGCGCCCAGCTCGCGCGCGTGCTTGACCGCCATCAGGGTGTCCATGGTTTCGCCGCTCTGGCTGATCGACACCACGAGCGTGCGGTTATCGACGATCGGGTCGCAGTAGCGGAACTCGTGCGCCAGGCTGACCTCGACGGGGATGCGGGTCCAGTGCTCGATGGCGTACTTCGCGACCAGTCCGGCATAGGCGGCCGTGCCGCAGGCCACGACGGTGATGCGCATCACCGCGCGCAACTGGTCTTCGGTGATGCGCAACTCGTCGAGCACGAGCTCGCCGTCGTCTTTGGTGCGGCCGAGCAGGGTGTCGGCGACCGCGTGCGGCTGCTCGTGAATCTCCTTCTCCATGAAGGTCGCCCAGCCACCCTTCTCGGCGGCCGAGGCGTCCCAGGTGACCTCATAGGCCTTACCGGACGCGGGCATCCCGTCGAAGCCGATGACCTCGTGGCCGTGCGGGGTGATGGTGACAATCTGGTCCTGGCCCAGCTCGACCGCCCGGCGGGTGTAGCCGATGAACGCGGCGACGTCGCTGCCGAGGAAGTTCTCGCCGTCGCCGAGCCCCACGACGAGCGGGCTGTTGCGCCGGGCGCCCACCACCACTCCGGGGCTGTCGGCGTGCACGGCGAGCAGCGTGAACGCCCCTTCGAGCCGGGCGACGACCGCGCGCATCGCCGTCGTGAGGTCGCCGACCCGGTCGTACTCGCGGCCGACCAGTTTCGCCGCCACTTCGGTGTCGGTCTCGGACGTGAACTCGACACCCGCGGCGAGTAACTCCTTCTTCAGGGCGTGGAAGTTCTCGATGATCCCGTTATGGATCAGCGCGAGCCGGTCACCGTCGCCACCACGGTGGGGATGGGCATTGCTGTCGGTGGGGCCGCCATGGGTGGCCCACCGGGTGTGCCCGATCGCGGTGCGCGACCCGTCGAGCGGGTGCGTGTCGAGTGCCGAGCGGAGATTGTCGAGCTTGCCGGATCGCTTCTCGGCGGAGATACCGGCGTCGGTCACCAGGGCGACCCCGGCGGAGTCGTAGCCGCGGTACTCCAGCCGGGTGAGGCCCTCCATGACGACGTCGAGCGCCCGGTCGTCCATGCCCTGCCCGACGTAGCCGACGATTCCACACATGCTGGCCAGCGTAGCCGGATGGCGACCAGCCGTCGGCCGTCGAGTGAGCGGGACGCACCCAACCCCGCCGTGGCGGTCTTGCTCGATCTGCGGATGTCGTGCGCACTCGCCTGCTGGGCGCGGTGGATCGCTGGTGCGCGACAATGACGGTCGTGACCGCGGCCGACGCAGCCCACGCCCGGCTCGGCGTCGCCGCCGGGCGCGGCGCCCCGACGCCCTATCTCGACCTCGACCGCAGTGCCTGGTCACGGCTCCGGGAGAACCACCCGATGAGCCTGACCCGCGCCGACGTGGCACGCCTCCGTGGGCTCGGCGAGCCACTCGATCTGCGCGAGGTCGAGGAGGTGTACCTCCCGCTGTCCCGGCTGCTGCACTTCTACGTCGAGGCCGTGCACGGACTGCGGCTGGCCACCAGCGAGTTCCTTGGCGAGCGGCCGAACCGGGTGCCGTTCGTGGTCGGAGTCGCGGGGTCGGTAGCGGTCGGCAAGTCGACGACCTCGCGAATCCTGTGCGAGCTGATGAGCCGCTGGCCGCAGACTCCCCGCGTCGAGCTGGTCACGACCGACGGATTCCTGCATTCGAACGCCGAGCTGGAGCGGCGTAACCTGCTGCACCGCAAGGGGTTCCCGGAGTCCTACGACCGGCGCGCGCTCTGGCACTTCGTCGCCGACGTCAAATCCGGGATGCCGGTCGTCCGGGCCCCGCAGTACTCCCACCTCACCTACGACGTGCTACCCGGCACGGTGCCGGTGTGTCGGCCTGACGTGCTCATCGTCGAGGGCCTGAATGTGCTACAGCCTCCGGGCCGCCGGCCGGACGGATCGAGCACCGGCGCGATCTCCGACTGGTTCGACTTCTCGATCTATGTCGATGCCGAGACCTCGAACATCCGACGGTGGTACGTCGAGCGCTTCCTCCGGCTGCGGGAGACCGCGTTCGCTGACCCGGAGTCGTACTTCCACCGGTATGCCGCGCTCACTGACGACCAGGCCCGAGAAACGGCATCCGAGATCTGGGCGACGACCAACGAGCCCAACCTCATCGAGAACGTGCTGCCCACCCGGGACCGCGCCACCTTGGTCCTCACCAAGGGAGCGAACCACGCGGTGAGCGGCATCCGACTGCGCAAGACCTGAGGTCGGGCTGGCGGTGAAAGGACGTCAGTACCAGTGCGGTGAGCGGCTCTCCCACGCGTCGAGCGCGCTGCACGGGGTGCCGTAGGCGTCCTTGATGTACTGCAGACCCCACTTGATCTGGGTCACCGGGTTGGTGCGGTAGTCGGCCCCCACGGTGGCCATCTTGCGAGCCGGCAGTGACTGCGGGATGCCGTACGCCCCCGACGACGGGTTCTCGGCCCACCACCTCCAGTCGCTCTCGCCAATCCACAGGTCCTCCAGGCATGACCATTGCGACTCGCCGAAGCCGTACTCCGGCAGGAGCAGCCGGGCCACCGCTTTGGGATCCTTCTGGGCGTTCGCGATGACCCGGGTGCGGGCCGCCGCGCGAGCCGCCGCCGCGGCCGCTTCTTTGCGCTGCTTGGCCACCTTGGCCGCTCGGGCCTGCTCGGCTGTCGCCTGCTGGGCCGCTACGACCGACCGTCGATTGTTGGTGGCGGATCGATCAGCGGTGACCCGCTCAGCGTCGGATTGCGCCATCCGCAACTCGACGACGGAGGTGTCGGATGCCGACCGGTCGATGGCCAGGGTGGTCAACTCAGCGGTGCCGGATCCACCGGCAGCGCCGTGAGCGGCGGCTAGTCCGGCGGCGATCGCCGCAGCGGCACCAGTGACCACCGCTGGCCGGCCCACAGCAGGGCGGAGACGCGAGCGGTCGCGGGTCGCATGGCGAGGCGCATGGCGGGGAGAGTGGCGAGACATCGGGGCGAGAGAACCTTCCGGAAGGCAACCTCTGGTGAGGCCGACCCTGTTACCGAATCGAAATCCTGACTTTAGAGGATCGACACCCAGTCGCGAAACCGCCCCTAAGGAACCACTCAGGTGGATCCGGGCTCAGATGACCGGGTGATCACACCTCGATCGCCTCGAGGAGCTCGGTGACCAGCGCGGCGATCGGGCTGCGCTCGGACCTGGTCAAGGTGATGTGGGCGAAGAGCGGATGGCCCTTGAGCGCCTCGACCACCGCCACCACTCCGTCGTGCCGGCCGACCCGCAGATTGTCGCGCTGCGCGATGTCGTGGGTGAGCACCACCCGGGAGTTCTGGCCGATCCGGGAGAGCACAGTGAGCAGGACGTTGCGCTCCAGGCTCTGCGCCTCATCGACGATGACAAACGCGTCGTGCAGGCTCCGGCCGCGGATGTGGGTGAGCGGCAGCACCTCGAGCATGCCGCGGTCCAGCACCTCTTCGACGACCTCCCTCGAGACCAACGCCGAGAGTGTGTCGAACACGGCTTGGCCCCACGGGTTCATCTTCTCGGCCTCGGAGCCCGGCAGGTACCCGAGCTCCTGACCGCCGACCGCGTAGAGCGGACGAAACACCACCACCCGGCGCTGCTGGCGGCGCTCCATGACCGCCTCGAGGCCGGCGCACAGCGCCAACGCCGACTTCCCGGTACCGGCCCGGCCGCCGAGGCTTACGATCCCGATATCAGGGTCGAGTAGCAGGTCGAGGGCGATCCGCTGCTCGGCGCTGCGCCCGTGCAGGCCGAACGCGTCGCGGTCGCCGCGGACCAGTCGCACGTGCTTGTCGGCACCGACCCGGCCCAGCCCAGAGCCTCGCGGCGAGACCACCTTGAGCCCGGTATGACACGGCAACTCGGCGGCGGCAGCACTCTCCAGCCGACCGTGCTCGTAGAGGTGGTCCATCTCCTCGGGGCTCACGTCGAGATCAGCCATGCCGGTCCAGCCACTCTCGATGGCCAACTCGGCACGGTACTCCTCGGCATCAAGACCACACGCCGACGCCTTGACGCGCATCGGCAGGTCCTTGCTCACGACCGTTACCAGACGCCCGGCGTTGGCGAGGTTGCGCGCCACCGCAAGAATGCGGGTGTCGTTGTCCGCCAACTGGAAACCAGCGGGCAGCGAGGCGGTATCGGTGTGGTTGAGCTCGACCCGCAGGGTGCCACCCTCCGCACCCATCGGCACCGGCGCATCGAGGCGCCCAGCTTTGATCCGCAGATCGTCGAGCATGCGCAATGCGGTTCGGGCGAAGTAACCCAACTCGGGATGGTGCCGCTTGGCCTCGAGCTCGGTGACCACCACCACGGGAAGCACCACCTCGTGCTCGGCGAACCGCGAGACCGCTTTCGGGTCGGACAGCAGCACCGAGGTGTCAAGCACGTAGGTGCGGCGTGCTTCCTCTCCCCGAGTCCCTGTTTCTGATGCGCGCGTACCTGAGGCCATGTGCCACTCCTGCCGGTGAGGTGGACTCGTGCGGAAACGCTACGACGCCGAGGCGGTCGCTGGCGAACGACGGGCCGCGTGTCGCCAATCTCACTGCGAGCGGGGCCACTCATGGCACGGCCAGTCGGATGCCGGCTGGGCCAGTCGGCATCCACCCGCAGACGGGTGGCTAGTGGCCGAAGCGGCGCTGGCGCTCCCCATAGGCACGCAGCGCCCGAAGGAAGTCGACCTTGCGAAAGTCGGGCCAGTACGCCTCGCAGAAGTAGAACTCGCTGTGCGCGCTCTGCCACAGCAGGAACCCCGAGAGCCGCTGCTCGCCCGAGGTGCGGATCACCAGATCCGGGTCAGGCTGGCCCTTGGTGTAGAGGTGCTCGGCGATGTGTTCGACGTCGATGACCTCGGCGAGCTGCTCGATCGACGTGCCCCTGCCGGCATGTTCCACCAGCAGCGACCGCACTGCGTCCGCGATCTCCCGCCGCCCGCCGTACCCCACGGCCACGTTGACGATCATTCCGGGCACGTCACGGGTGCGCTCCTCGGCCGCCTTGAGCCGGGCTGCCACCTCAGCGGGGAGCAGGTCGAGCGCTCCGACCGGGTGCAGGCGCCACCGACGGGAGTCGGCCAGGGCGTCGACGGCATCTCCGATGACACCGAACAACGGCTCCAGGTCGCGCTCACTGCGGCCCAGGTTGTCGGTCGAGAGCAACCACAACGTGACGATCTCGACGCCAACCTCTTCGCACCACCCGAGCAGGTTGGCGATGTTGGCGGCGCCCGCCTGATACGCCTCCTCGTGCCCGGCGCCGCGGGCCCGGCCCCACCGGCGGTTGCCGTCGAGCATGACCCCGACATGTCGCGGGGTCGACTCCGGGCCGAGTTCGTGCGCCAAATGGCGGGAGTAGGCGGCGTAGAGGAGATCCCGGACCCGCATCACCGATCTCCCGCACTGTCAGCCGGTCAGCCCGGTCATCCGGGCAGCATCACCGGGGTCAACGCTACCGCGCGGACCGAACAACACCAGCAGTCCGCAACTCGCGGCGCGGGTTACGTCACCGTAGGTTACGGTGACGGAGTGACACGCGGTGCTCCCCGACCGGCCAACGACGATGCTCATGGCTGGTCCGCGCGCGACGAGAGTCGACGCGAGGCCATCGAGCAACGGGTCGACGTCCTGTCCGTCAAGGTCGAGTCGGCGCTGAACCAGGTGAAGCCGCGGCTGCGCGGCTGGCTCCATGCCGGGATGGCGCCGGTGGCCGTGGCCGTCGGCATTGTGTTGGTGACGATCGCTGGCACCGCCGAAGGCAAGATCTCGGCCGGCGTGTTCGCCGGCACTGCCGTGTTGTTGTTCGGCACCTCGGCCGCGTACCACCGCGGCACGTGGTCGCCCCGGGTCGGAGCCTGGCTACGCCGCGTCGACCACTCCAACATCTTTCTCATCATCGCCGGCACCTACACCCCATTCGCCCTGCTACTCCCGACGACGCAGGCTCGTAGCCTGTTACTGCTCGTGTGGTCCGGTGCCGTGCTCGGCGTGCTCTTTCGAGTCTGTTGGGCGGGCGCGCCCCGCTGGCTTTACACGCCGGTCTACGTCCTGCTCGGGTGGGTGGCGGTTTTCTACTTCGGGCCACTGCTCGAGCATGTTGGCGGCAGCGCAATGACCTGGGTCGTCGTCGGCGGTGTGCTCTACAGCCTCGGGGCTGTGGTGTATGCCACGAAGCGGCCCGACATCTCCCCGCGGTGGTTCGGCTTCCACGAGGTGTTCCACTCCCTGACGGTGCTCGCGTTCGCGGCGCACGTCGTGGCCGCCGGTCTCGCCCTCACCGGGCCGGCTTCCACCTGAGGCCGTGCGTTAATCGCCACCACCACCGCCACCACCGCCACCGTCACCACTGCCACCACTGCCACCACTGCCACCACCGTCGCCACCGCCGGAACCTGAGTCCGTGCTCGTGGCCGGCGAGGATGTCGGTGACGGACTGTCCGACGGCGACGGAGCGTCATCCGAACTGTTCGACGACGTGCCGCCAGGCCCCGAGGAACTGCCCGTTTCGCCCGCCGAGCCGCTGACTTGCGGGTCGCCGTGGCCCTGCCCGGCCTGCTTCTGCCGGTACGACATCCGCCGCATCCGGGCATTCATGTTGCGCATCAGAAACCACAACGCGACGGCAAGCACGAAGAAGGCGACGAACGAGATGATGCCCGGGCCGCCCTCGGTGGCCGCAGCCGCGGTCACGGCTGCCGCTCCGTCCGGGTGTCGAGCACGACACTGAGGGCCCCTGGCGCGGCGAGTGCGTCGGCGCTATCGGTGTCCTCGGGGAGCCCGGCGAAGAGATCGCCCTCCCCCTCCACCACGGGGACGTAGGACACCGCGGCTTCGAAGTCCTCGGTCGGCCAGATCTGCGCCTGCACCTCTCGGGGCACCCGAAACCACATCCCGTCGGGGTCGACCTGGGTGGCGTGGGCGAGCAGAGCCGCGTCGCGGCGGTCGAACCACTCCGCACACTCCACCCGCGTCGTGACCAGCCGGTCCGGGCGGTCCCAGCGCTCAAGCCACTCGCCGTACGGGCTTTCCTCGCCACGCTCGAGCAGTGCGGTGTGGAACGCCTCAATCCGCGCTCTCGACATGGTCTGGTTGTAGTACAGCTTGAGCGGCTGCCAGGGAGCGCCGGCCTGAGGGAAGGCGTCGATGTCGCCGGCCGCGTCGAAGGCAGCCACGGTGACGTCGTGGCACATCACGTGGTCAGGGTGCGGGTAGCCGCCGTTCTCGTCATAGGTGGTGACCACGTGCGGCCGGAAACGGCGGATCTCACGCACCAGCGCCTCGGTGGTCACCCCGAGCGGCTCGAGAGCGAAGCACCCGTCGGGGAGTGGCGGCAGCGGGTCACCCTCGGGCAGACCGGAATCGACGAAGCCCAGCCACGTGTGCCGAACCCCGAGCACCTCGCGGGCCCGGGCCATCTCGTCACGGCGAACCTGGGCGAGATCGCGCGTGATCTGCGGGTCGTCCTGCAACTGCGGGTTGAGCACATCACCCCGCTCCCCGCCGGTACACGACACCACGAGCACCTCGTGGCCGGCATCGACGTACTTGGCCATCGCCGCCGCGCCCTTGCTGGACTCGTCATCGGGATGCGCGTGCACGCACATCAGGCGGAGTCGCTCGGTCACGTGAAGGCCTTTCCGTCCCGAGGGCTCGGGCGCATCCGACGAACATCGACGGCTTATCCTCTCACCACCATCGGTCGCACTTCTCGTGCCCGGCTCCCTGACAATCTGAGGTCCTCGTGCCACTGCCCCGACCTGCACCCGGCACCGGCCGATGGTGGGCGGTCGGAGCGTTCGGTACCTCGCTGGTGCTCGGCTTCGCCATCTGGTGGGCGGCAGCCACGATCGGCGGGCTGCGGCCCACGGTCACCGGATACCACGTCGAGTCGGACGCATCGATCGTGGTCGAGTATGACCTCGCACGCCCCGACGGGGTGGCAGTGGTGTGCCGGATCAGCGCGCTGGACGGCGGTCGGGGGCGGGTGGGCACCATCGAGGACGACGTCCCTGCCGCCGGCCCCGCATCGGTGCGCCGGGCTGTGCGGGTGCGCACCAGCACCCGGGCGGTCACCGGTGTCGTCGACTCGTGCACCCGGGTGCGGTCCGCCACCCAGCAACCCGAGTAGCGGATGCCGCGGCGCTGCGGCATCCGTGCGGAGTTCTGACGGCCGAGGACGCGCCAGCGCAATGATTCCAAGTCGTGGCCGCATGGTTGTTACACTCGCCACTTCAACACCTCGGGTCTGGGTCCGAGCGCGCGCTGCACTGATCGCGGCAGTCGTCGGCCCGGGCCCGTTGCCGTAGCCCCCGGCATCAGGCCGGCGGGCAGCGCACCCGAGACCCCGTCATTCAGGAGTTCCCCATGACCGCTCAGCCGACGAACCAGTCGAGCTACCTGACCCAGGCCGCGTACGACCGCCTCCGGGCCGAGCTAGAGCAACTGTCCGGGTCGGGCCGCACCGAGATCGCCAAGCGCATCGAAGCCGCCCGCGAGGAAGGCGACCTGCGCGAGAACGGCGGCTACCACGCGGCGAAAGAGGAGCAGGGCAAAATGGAGGCCCGAATCCGCCAGCTCACCCAACTCCTGGAGACCGCAGTGATCGGCGAGACCCCCGCCGACGATGGCGTCGTCGAACCCGGCATGGTTGTCACGGTCGAGATGTTCGGCGACGAGGAGACGTTCCTGCTCGGGTCGCGCGAGATCAGCGACACCAACCTGCAGGTGTTCTCCGAGAAATCCCCGATCGGGGCTGCGGTCAATGGCGCCAAGATCGGTGACACGGTTGCCTATGACGCGCCGAACGGCACCCAGGTCCAGGTCACGGTGAAACAGACCACGCCGTACAGCGAATGACGTGCGCTCGCGACTCGCGCTGTGTGACACCCAGCCTCCGGTCCGCTCACTGACAGAGGCAGAACAGGCGGCGGGTCATCCGGAGTACTGGGTGCGGCGATAGTCACCCGCTCTGCGCCACCGCCACCGCCCTGAGCGCGCCGAACCGCGACCCGCCCTCGCCTGTCGTCACCCCTTGTCACCTGCCGTCACCCCTTGTCACCTGCCGTCACCCCTTGTCACCTGCCGTCAAGGACCGCGCGGGCAAGGCACTGAGCGGTGTGTGGAGAGGCGTCGGCGAGCAACCCGATGGCGACGAGCGCGTACTGCCGGTCAACGACCGTGGCGGCAGCATCCGGGACCCGCCATCCGCCGGCGTGGTCGGTGCGCACCGACTCAAGCACGCCCGCGCCGAGACCGGATCGACCATGCCGCAGCACCCCGCCCGATCCGACGAGCAGCCGCACGTCGGCTAGCGGCCGTGGCCGCCCGGACGCGCGCGGCGACCGACCGTGCCGGCGCACCGCCACGGTCGCGGCGACCCGGGCCAACTCCGCCTCGGCCGCCCACTCGCCATCGGATGACGCGAGCCGGCCGGTGTCCGCCGCGACCCGCTCCGCCCACCGGCGCGCGGCGGGCGTCAGCGTCATCCGCTCACGGTCGGCGGCCTCCACGATCCCCCCGGCGTTCCACCGCACCCCGAGGTCGGCCTCGACGGTGCGGGTGTGCCACAGCGTGCCAGCCGCGTCGCGGGCGATCGCGGCATCCTCGCCCTGTGGCCGGACGACGGAGTAGACGTCGGTGGTGGCGCCGCCGACATCGACCACGAGCACGTCCCCGCCAACCACCTCGGCCAGCACCTCGACCCCGCGAAGCACGGCGTCCGGCGTTGGCGCGCGCACCAGCTGCGCGAAACCCCGCCCGCGGGAGAGCCCCGTGCCGCCGATGACATGCCGCAGGAACACCTCCCGGATCGCGGCCCGCGCGCCCTCCGGCGCGACCACCCCGATGCGCGGCAGCACGTTGGCGGTGACGACGAACCGGCGGCCGGTGCTGGCCAGCGCTGCGGTGACGTGATCCGCCGCGTCGGTGTTGCCGGCGACCACGACCGGGGCGGTGAGGCGCGCCTTCGCCAGCCGAACTGCGTTGTGCCGCAGCACCTCGGCGTTGCCTCCGTCGGTCCCGCCGCAGAGCAGTACGACGTCGGGGGATGACGCCCGCAGGCTCCGCACGTCAGAGCCGGTGAGCGGGCCGCTCGCCACGTGCACCACCTTCGCACCCGCTGACAACCCGACCCGATGGCCGGCCTCAGCGGTAACCTCGCGCTCGTACCCGACGACCGCCAGCCGGAGGCCGCCGCCGGCACTGGAGCAGCCGAGCACCTCGGCCGGCTCACCGTGCTGAGCCGCCAACCTCGCTCGCACCGCGTCCACACCGTCCATCACGTCGGTGCCCACCGTGGTGGGGTGGCTCGCCGCCCCCAGCACCCCGCCGCAGCCGGTGTCGACCAGCATCGCCTTGGTGAAGGTCGACCCCACATCGACACACAGCACGTGCAGTGCTGTCGCGGCCGGGCCGGTCATCGAATCCAGACCTGCGCTCGATGCCCCGTCGAACGGGCCAAGCGCGCGTCCCGGGTCACGAGTGGACACCGCAGAGCCTCGGCGAGCGCGAGGTACGCCGCGTCGTATGCAGTGACGTTGTCGCGCAGGGCGAACGCACGCAGGCGGAGCTCGGCGGCGCTCGGCCACCTCTGGACCGGTAGCGCGTCGAAGTCGACCAGGGCGTCCTGAGCACGGGCTGCGCTGAGGTGCCGACCGAGAGTCAGCCCTCGAAGTGCCGACACCACCTCGAAGTCCAGCAGGGCCGGCGCGTGCAGGTCCTCTTCGGCGAGCTCGGCACGCAGCGTCTCGCTGCCCGGAGCCATGGTGAGCGCATCGACCACGGCAGCGCTGTCGACAACGATCACCCGCGACCGCGGCTCACGTCCCCGTCGCGGTCACCCCGCGCGGCTGTGACGATGTCGACCGCCGACACCGTCGCGCGCTCGGTACGTCGCGCAGCCCGCTGCATGACCTCGGCGACCGTCGGGCGGGCAATCTCGCGGTCGATGACGTCGAGCAGGTAGGAATTCAGCGACTGACCGCGAGCCGCTGCCCGGGCCTTGAGCCCGCGCCGCGCTTCGTCGGGTACACCTCGGATCTGGAGCAGCGATGTCATAAATTCATGGTAGCTCTATAGCAATGCGTTGTGCATGCATCTCTCGCCAACGCGGGGCCTACGGGCCCGCTCGCTACGTCAGCCGGTCGAGGGCCTGGCCGAGGTCGGCGATGAGGTCGTCGGCATCCTCGATCCCGACCGAGAGCCGGATCAGGTCGCCGGGCACCTCGAGCGCGGTGCCCGCAACGGAGGCGTGCGTCATCCGGCCCGGGTGCTCAATGAGCGACTCCACCCCACCAAGCGACTCGCCGAGGATCCACACCTGGGTCTCGGCGCAGACCTTGGTGGCGACGTCCTCGCCGCCGGCCACCCGGAACGACACCATGCCGCCGAACCTGCGCATCTGCCGGGCGGCGACCTGGTGGCCGGGGTGGCCGGGCAGCCCTGGGTAGTGCACCGCGGTGACGCCCGGGTGGCCCTGCAGGAACTGCACGACGCGTTCGGCGTTGTCGCAGTGCCGCTCCATCCGCACCGCGAGCGTCTTCAGGCCGCGAAGCACCAGCCAGGCGTCAAACGGCCCGGCCACCGCACCCATCGCGTTCTGGTGGAACCCAATTCGCTCCGAGACACCCGCTCCGCGCGACGTGGCGGCACCCGGCGCCACGACCACCGCACCCCCGATCACGTCGCTGTGGCCACCGCAGTACTTCGTCGTGGAATGCACGACCACGTCAGCACCCAGCGCGATCGGGCTCTGCAGGTACGGCGACGCGAAGGTGTTGTCGACGACCAGCAGCGCCCCGGCGTGGTGAGCCACCTCGGCCAGTGCGGCGATGTCGGCGATCCCAAGAATCGGGTTGGTGGGCGTCTCGACCCACACCATCCGGGTCTCCGGCCGGATGGCGGCACGCACCGCATCGACGTCGGCAACCGGAGCGATGGTGTGCTCAACACCCCACGGCCGCACTACCTGGTTGAACAACCGGTACGTACCGCCGTAGGCGTCATCCGGCACCACGACATGGTCACCCGGCGCAAGCAGCCCGCGCAGCACGGCATCCTCACCGGCCAGTCCGCTCGCGAACGCGAACGCCCGCTCGCCGCCTTCGAGAGCGGTCAGGCACTCCTCGAGCGCGGTCCGCGTGGGGTTGGCCGAGCGGGAGTATTCGTAGCCACCACGCAACCCGCCGACGCCGTCCTGCTGGTACGTGCTCACCGCGTGAATCGGGGGCACCACCGCACCGGTGGTGGGGTCCGGCTCCTGCCCAGCATGGATGGCCCGGGACGAGAAGCCGAGATGCTCGAATGTCATAGCCCTGACCCTACGGCGCGTGCACGGCCCGCCACCCATGGCGAGCATCTGATCAACTGCGTACGGCGAGTGCGCGGCCCGCCACCGGCAAGCGCGACACAGCGCCACCGACGAAGCCGCGGTACGCGGGTGCCTCCCCCTGCAGGAGGCACCCGCGAACCGCGGCGCTGTCGGCGTCGCGGACATCTGCGAGGCCTGGCGGCAACGCCGCGTTCGCTTATCGTGCCCGAGGGACTTTACCTTTGTCATGCGTTTCCTTTGCCTTGCCTTTAATATCAGCCGAACGGCCGATACGGCCCGACCGAGCCACCCGTGGCACCCCGCTGAAGAGTCGGCCTGCGGCGGGGTGCGGCTGGCCAGCAGACACCTCCGACCACACGCCTGGACCACCGGGAACAGCCCGGCACCGTCGTTCCGTTGAGTCCACATGCTGTTCGGCTCGCGTGCGACGACCGCTCTGCCCACCCGCGACGAGGCCCTCCTCGGCCGTGACCACCGCATCTTCCCGGTGCCGGCCACCCATGAGGTGCTCGGCGCACCCTTGGAAGGCCCGTGGCCGGCTGGCACCGAGGTCGTGTACGTGGCGATGGGGTGCTTCTGGGGCGCAGAGCGCATCTTCTGGCAACTGCCCGGCGTGGTCACCACCGCCGTCGGCTATCTGGGCGGATTCACCCCGAACCCCACCTACGAGGAGACCTGCACCGGGCGCACCGGCCACGCCGAGGCGGTGCTGGTCGCCTACGACCCGGCAGCGACCAGCCCGGAACTGCTGCTCAAGGCGTTCTGGGAGAACCACGACCCAACCCAGGGCAACCGGCAGGGCAACGACGTCGGCACCGCCTACCGGTCGGCGATCTTCTGGACCACTCCCGGCCAGGAGTCCGCCGCTCGGATGACGAAGGACGCCTTCCAGGGCGAACTCGAGGCGGCCCGGCGGGGCACCATCACCACGACGCTCGCGTCCGCGGCGGACGCCGGCCCGTTCTGGTACGCCGAGGACTACCACCAGCAGTACCTTCACAAGAACCCCGGCGGCTACTGCAACCACGGGCCCAACGGCCTCACCTGCCCCACCGGCGTGGCGAACCTCCCCGGCCCCACCGACATCGCGCCACCGCCCTCCTGACCTCGACTTTCCCGCCCGCGCCCGAAACCTTCAACTTCGCACCCCTTGCGAAGGGGGGTGAACCTGAAGGTTTCGGGCGCGGGCGGGAATCTTGCGGTCGTCGGGCGCGGTGCCGACCGGCACGAACACGGCATCGAGCGGCCCGGCCGCGTCGAACAGCTCTCGCGCGTACGTGGCGACCCCCGCGACGAGGTCCGGGTGGAACGGCGGCACCCCCTCCAGGCCGCGCTCCTCGGCGAGCGCGACGCTGTGCTCACGGGCCTGCTGGAAGTCGTCACCGTGCACGATCAGTTCGGCGCCGAAGCCGACCATCGCCGCATTCTTCTCGGACGAGTTGCCCTGCGGGACAACGATCGTGACCGGGATGCCGTGCGCGCGCCCGGCGTAGGCCAGGCTCTGTCCGTGGTTACCCCGGGTCGCCGACACGACCCCGGTCACGTGCGGCCGCTCGCGAGCGAGCCGGTCGAGGTAGACCAGCCCGCCGCGCACTGTGAACGCTCCGGTCGGCGTGGCGTTCTCGTGTGTGACCCACACCTGGGCGCCGACCTCGGACGCAAGCAGCGGCCAGGGCATACTGCGGCGTGGGGTCGAGGTGGCGGTTGACCACGTCGACGGCACGGTCGAGAGCAGTCTGGTCGAGCGGGGCTGCGGTCGTCATCCGCCCAGTATCGTTCGAGCGCCGTGCCAACAGCGGACGGATATGCCGGTGACCTTCGTGCTCGATCCGGGCTGGACAGCGGGCTTGGCCCGGACTCTGGACGTGCTGCGTGCCGCACGATGCTCGGGGTATCGGGACTTGCGCGCCAGCGCCAGCGGGTGGCGGCTACAGCGTGCCTCGTCGCCTCTAGACTCACAACGAACGGCGGTGCAAGGCTACCCGGGCAGCACGCCCCCAGGAGGACACTGTGGCGAGGAGTGATCTGCTCAAGCAGTTGTTCGCCGCTCACACCAGGGCTGACGACACCGGGTTTCGTGACATCGCCGCTCGCCTGATCGCGGACGAACGCAGGCTCGGCCACCGGCTCCTGGCCGCCGACCTCGAGCACGCGCTGCACCGCGACGCGACCATCTCGATGACCGATGCTCCACTGACGTTGCGCGCACTCCCGCGTGGTCGCGACGAGAGGCCACTGCTGGCCGTCTCCAAACCGCGGCACGAGTTGGTCGATCTCGTCTTGTCGGATGACTGCCGCACGGCCGTCTCGGAGATCGTCGAAGAGAACCGCAGTCGTTCGCTCCTGGCTGGGTTTCGGCTCGTGCCGCGCCGGCGGCTGCTCTTCATCGGTGCATCAGGTACCGGCAAGACGGCGTCCGCCCACGCGATCGCCGCCGAACTCAGCCTGCCTGTTGCCACGGTGTCCCTTGCCGCGCTGACCTCGTCATTCTTGGGTGACACGGCCAAGAACATCGAGGCGGTGCTGAACTTCGCTGAACTGACGCCATGCGTGCTCGTCTTCGACGAGTTCGACGCCGTTGCTGCCGACCGGTCCACGCCGAATGACCATGGTGAAATGCGGCGGGTCATGGCGACGATGCTCCAACTCGTCGAGAACGTGCAAGGCGAGTCGGTCGTCGTCGCGACATCAAACCATCCCGATCTGCTGGACGCTGCGATGTGGCGCCGCTTCGATGATGTGGTGGCGTTCGAACCCCTTGCCGTGGCGGGCATCGAGGCGTTGCTCCGGCTGCGTTTGCAGGGCGTCCCGCACCGGTTGTCGCTGCGCAGCTGGTCGAAGCGCCTCGACGGGATGACCCCGGCCGAGATCGAACTCGTTGCGCTCGACGCCCAGCGGCGGTGGGTGCTGTCCGGGCGACGAATACTCGGCGCCGAGCATCTGACCGCCGCACTGCACCGGCGAGCCGCCGCGCGCCGCCACCCGCAGCGAGATCCGGCGCCGAACGCCTCGCTGCCCTAGTCTGAAAGCGTGGGGGGCAAGGAAGTCTGTTTTCGGAGGCACGGCACGCTCATCTCCGGTTGGCCGCGGTAGCGCGCCCTGGGCCGCGCCAGCGACGACCGCCGGGTTTCGGTCGGACCACCACATACGTCGACCGCAGGCAGCACGGACACCACCTCGAGCAGCAGGTCTCCTCGATCACGGCGGCGTACCAGGGTCGACCGCAGACTGTCGGCGTCGAACCCGACCTGGTGCTGGTCCTGGACACCAACGGCCAACTCGACCCAACCGAGATCGAGCGGGCAGGATTGACCGTCCTGGAGCTTCGCTCGGACCGTGTGCTCATCGCCTTCTCCGCGGACCCCGAGATGGCCGAGTTCCGCTCTCGCAATGCGCGATACCAGCAGGGGACACGAGGACTGACCGAGAAGGGCAACGAGCGAGCGGCGCACTACGAGCAACTCTTCGACCGCATCGACGACATCCGCACCCTGGAGCCTGCCGACATCATTGGAGCCGAACTGGCGGCAGCGCTCCGCGATCGCGTCGGCGGCCACGAGGTTCGCCGTCTCGAGATTCACTGCTGGTGCCCGGATGACCCTGACCTGGCGAGGCGACGACACGGGGAGGTTCGATCGACTGTCGAGTCAGCTGGCGGCACCGTGGTCGCGTCCGCGGTCCGCCCGGCGGCAGGCTGGTCGGTGATCTGCTGCGATCTCCCGCTGAGCGCCGTCGATGACGTAGTTGCCACGCAGCGAGTGAGCTGGGTCGACCTGATGGCCCGTCCAGCACTGACATCGCCGCAACTGCATCGAACGGCGGTCAACGACCTGCCCGCGGTCTCCACGCCGCGACCGGATGCTCCGATCCTAGCGGTGATCGACAGCGGCATCCGGTCAGCACATCCACTCCTCGCCCCGGCGGTTATCGGTGCCGAGGTGGTTGGCCCGGGCCTCGGCGACGCCGGTGACGAGAGTGGCCACGGCACGCTAGTAGCCAGTTTGGGGCTCTACGGTTCACTGGAACCAGTACTCGCGGATCGGTCCGCGGTCACGCCCGCCGGACGCCTGCTCGGCGTCCGAGTACTGAACGCGGACAACCAGTTTCCCGACGACGTCATCTGGGCGGAGTTGTTACTGGAGGCTATGGAGCTGGCCATCGCCGCAGGAGCGCGGGTGCTCAACGTCTCGCTGGGGGACCCACGTCGGCCGTACCACCCACCGCGGCCGTCGGCGGTCGGAGCCCTCATCGACCAGTTCATTCGCGCCCACCCGCACGTGGTGGTGGTGACCTGTACTGGCAATGTTTCCGTAGCTCAGCACGAGGTTGCCCGGTTGCTGTCGACCGAGTACGTCGATGACCTGCTGCGGATGCCGGACACCGGGATTCTGGACCCGGGTACATCAGCGCTCGCCCTCACGGTCGGCGGCGTCGGGACCGGCGACGGCCAGGGAGCGGGTACGCCGTCGGCCGAGAGGATCGTGGTAGGCGGCCCGCGAGTGCCCAGCCCACATACCCGAGTCGGCCCGGGGCCGATGTATGCCGTCAAGCCAGAACTCGCCGCTCCGTCGGGATCCGTTGTGGTTGACACCTTTCTCGGCCGGGCCAACGTCATGGACGCCTTAGGCCACGTCGTCGGTGCCGGCGGCGCCCGACCGGACCGCCTCCTGGCATCCGACCAGGGCACCAGTTTTGCCGCACCGCTGGTCAGCCACGCCGCCCTCAGGGTGCTGGGCAGATACCCCCAACTGACCGGAAACAGCGTGCGGGCCCTCCTCCTGGCCGGTTCGGCAGGCATTCCCGAGTACCTGTCACCCGGCGCGGACGGCAGGTCCGACGAGCGGCGCCTGACCGGGTTCGGCCTGGTCGCCCCGGAACGTTCGGAGGTGTCCAGCGACCACCGGGTCGTCATGCTCAGCGAGTCTCGGATTCAGCTGGACGAGGTGCATCTTTACCGCGTGCCAGTGCCGTCGAGTTTTCGCGCACCTGGTGGCCGCATCGGGGTAGCCGCCGCTCTGGCCTTCGACCCTCCAGTTCGAGTGAGTCGTCTCGACTATCTGGCGAGCCGGATGCAGTTCCAGATCTTCCACGGGCCGTCCGTCGAGCAGGTCCGGAATGCCTACGTCGTGTCGCCACCCGACGACGACCCGGACGACGACGGCACCGCCGCGCCCCAAGAACTACAGCGATATCAGGTCGACCTCCACCCCGCGGACCAGACTCGCAGCCGTGGCGCGAACCAGTTCGGCCGGTACTCACGCAGCAGGAAGGTCGCGGAGGACCGGCCGGACGAGTTCGTGGTCGCCGTTCGATCGTTGAATCGCTGGGATGTGCCGCAGGCCGAGCAGTCGTACTCGCTGGCGATCCTGCTCGAGCGAGACGACCGACATCAGGAGATCTACGCCGAGCTCAGGGCCCAGCTGGACGTGCTGGCCGAAGTCGAGACAGAGGTTGAGACGCAGGTCAGCCGCTGACCGTGCTCCGCCAGCAGTGACCGGCGGTCCCGTGTCGTCAGGGCTGCCGCAGATGTCGTCGGGCCCGCTGGGGATCCGGGGGTGGTGCGGCTCCCGCTCGTCGTCGAGTCGTTGCGCCCGCGCCGAGACCTGCGGCGGCACCGCCATCCGGCACCCGGTCGGCAGCCTCACCCGGCGCGTCGGGGCGTCAGTCGGCGAGGGCGGCGAGCAGGTCGGCGCGGGTCAGCACACCCACCGGTTTCCCGTCGTCGACCACCAGCACGGCGTCACTGCCCTCGAGTTCGTGCCGCGCGGTGGCCAGTGGTTCACCCGACCCCACCAGCGGTAGACCCGGGCCCATGTGTGCCGCAACCGAATCCGCGAGATGGGCTTTGCCGGTGAACAGCGCCTCGAGCAGGTCGCGCTCGGACACCGCACCGGCGACCTCACCGGACACCACCGGCGGTTCGGCCTTGACCACCGGCATCTGCGACACGCCGTACTCGCGGAGGATGTCGATGGCGTCGCGCAGCGTCTCGGTCGGATGGGTGTGCACCAACGCCGGGATGCCGCCGTCCTTCGCGCGCAGCACGTCGCCGACCGTCCGGCCGGCCTCCGTGCGCAGGAAGCCGTACGACTGCATCCACTCGTCGTTGAAGATCTTCGAGAGGTACCCGCGGCCGGAATCGGGCAGCAGCACCACGACCACCGCCTCGGCAGGCAACTCACCTGCGACTCGCAGCGCAGCGACCACGGCCATCCCGCACGAGCCACCGACGAGCAGGCCCTCCTCCCGGGCGAGGCGGCGAGTCATCGCGAACGAGTCCGCATCGCTGACCGCAACGACGTCGTCGACCTGGCTCGGGTCGTAGGCGGACGGCCAGAAGTCCTCACCGACCCCCTCCACGAGATACGGCCGGCCGGTACCACCGCTGTACACCGAGCCCTCGGGGTCGGCTGCGACCACCCGCACCCGACCCTGCGCCCGGTCGGCGGAGACCTCGCGGAGGTACCGGCCGGCGCCCGAGATGGTGCCGCCGGTGCCGGCTCCGGTGACGAAGTGGGTGAGGCGGCCCTCGGTGTCGCGCCAGATCTCTGGGCCGGTCGACTCATAGTGCGAGAGTGGACCGTTCGGGTTGGCGTACTGGTCGGGCTTCCACGCGCCAGGGGTCTCGCGGACCAGCCGGTCGGACACCGAGTAGTACGAGTCGGGATGGTCCGGTGGCACCGCGGTGGGGCACACCACCACCTCGGCGCCGTAGGCCTTGAGCACCGAGCGTTTGTCCTCGGACACCTTGTCGGGGCACACGAAGATGCAGGTATACCCACGGCGTTGCGCCACCAGGGCGAGCCCGACACCGGTGTTACCCGACGTCGGCTCGACGATCACACCGCCGGGTCGCAACTCACCCGAGGCCTCGGCGGCCTCGACCATCTTTCGCGCGATGCGGTCCTTCACCGAGCCGCCCGGGTTGAGGTACTCGACCTTGGCCAACACGGTCGCCGCGATACCCTCCGCGACCGAGTTGAGGCGGACCAGAGGAGTGTTGCCGACAAGGTCGGCCACGTGCTCGGCATACTTCACGACCGTCATCCTCGCACGCACGAGGACCCCGTGCCCCGACCGACGCGACGCCCGAACCGAGTCCGCCAGGGCCCGATGACGAACGCCCCCCTGCCCCGGCCTGGTACTCGACGCGCCGACGCACGGACGGCCGGCCCGGCATCCCACCGGTGCATCATCATGACCACCATGGGTTCTGACGAGTACCTCGAGGTCAACCGCGCGCATTGGGACGAGCGGGCGCCTGCGCACGCCCGCAGCAGCGGCTACGCAGTCGAGCGCTTCGTCGCCGACCCCGGCTACCTCAGCGCAGTAGTGCGCTTCGACCGGCCGCGGCTCGGCGACATCGCGGGCCTCGACGGCATCCACCTGCAGTGCCACATCGGCACCGACACCGTGTCACTGGCGCGCCTCGGCGCTCGGATGACGGGGCTCGACCTGTCGCCGGCCTCGCTCGCCGAAGCGCGTACCCTGGCCGAACGCACCGGCACCGATGCCGAGTGGGTCGAGTCCGACGTCTACGGCGCGCCGGCCGCGCTCGCCGGCCGCACCTTCGACCTGGTCTACACCGGTATCGGCGCGCTGTGCTGGCTGCCTGACGTGCGGCGATGGGCCGAGGTCGTCGACACCCTGCTGCGCCCCGGCGGGGCGCTCTTCATCCGTGAAGGCCACCCGATGATGTGGGCCGTTGACGACCGTCGCGCCGACGACCTCACGCTCGGCTACCCATACAGCGAGACACCCGAGCCGTGGGACGAGGAGGAACCCGGCACCTACGTCGATACCGACGTCGAATTCGGCCACAACCGCGCGATGTCGTGGAATCACGGACTTGGCGAGACCATCACTGCCCTCCTCGACCGCGGCCTCACCCTCACCACATTCGTGGAGCACCAGAGCGTGCCGTGGGATGCGCTGCCCGGGCGAATGACACACAACCCCACGGATGACGAATGGCGGCTCACCGAACACCCCGAGCGGCTCCCGCTCACGTACACCGTCCGGGCCGAGAAGCGCGGCTGACCGGCGGCTCACCGGACCTGGCTGGCCCCGACATCCAGCCACCGCCGTTACGGTAGGAGTTCGCGCGCGACAAGGAGGCAGAACCGTCATGGGACGAGCACGTCGAGCCCGCAGGATCGCGGCCACGACTGCCTACGGCGGGGGTGGGGTGGCCGCTGCCGGAGCCGCACTCGGCGTGCTTGGCTACGGCGTGATCAAGGCCGAGGCAGCGCTCGCCCGCCGGATGATCGGCCAGCCATTCGACGACTCCCCCGACGACGACGGCACCTACGGCGCCGGCCACGGCGAACCGGTGCAACTGGTGCTGCTCGGCGACAGTTCGGCCGCCGGGCTCGGCGTTGACTCGCCGCAGGAGACGGTCGGCGCGATCGTCGCCAGCGGAGTCGCCGCGCTCACCGGGCGCCCGGTGCAGCTCACCAACTGCTCCGTCGTCGGTGCCGAGTCCAGCGACCTCGAGCGCCAGCTCGCCAACGCCCTCGAACACGTGATGCGCCCGCATGTCGTGGTCGTGATGATCGGCGCGAACGACGTCACCCATCGCATCGAACGCACCGCGGCGGTGCGCCAGGTCGAGCAGCTGGTGCGCCGGGTGCGCGCGCTCGGCGTCGAGGTGGTGGTCGGCACCTGCCCTGACCTCGGCACGGTACAGCCCATCCGCCAGCCGCTGCGCTCGCTGATGACCCGGTGGTCCCGCGACCTCGCGGCCGCCCAGACCATTGCGGTGGTCGAGGCGGGCGGTCGCACGGTGTCGCTCAGCGACCTGCTCGGCCCGCAGTTCGCGGCGGCCCCGCAGGAACTGTTCAGCAGCGACCGGTTTCACCCGTCCGCGGCCGGCTATGCCCGCGTGGCCGCTGCGCTGCTCCCGACGGTCTGCGCCGCGCTCGGGGTCTGGGGCGCTGACACGGCCGACCGGGCCCCTGAGCCACTCCGCGGTGAGGGGGTGGGGCCGGTTGCGGTGGCTGCCGGGCGGGCCGTTCGTGAGGGCGGCACCGAAGTGTCCCCCACCGAGGTCGCCGGCGAGCCCCTCGGACCACGCGGCCGGTGGGCGGTGCGCCTCCGCCGTCGCCGCGACCCCGTGCCCCCACCGGACGGCGCTGTGACCACGCCCACCGCCGCCGACAGCCCGAAGTCGGCACTGCGGGCGCCCTGAGCGGCAGCGTCATCCGACACCGATGAACGGCAGCGTCATCCGACACCGATGAACGGTCGGTCGGCGACGATCGCGTCGAGCTCGACCTCCACCGCCCAGCGCGGGTCGAGCAGCCCGGCCACGATCACCATCGTGCTCGCCGGCCGGATGCCGCCAAACGTCTCGCCGTGCACAATGGACACCGCATCGACGACCTCGGTGCCGGTGATGAACTGTCGAGTGCGGATGACGTCCTCCCGCCGGCCGCCGAGCTCCGCGAGCGCGGCAAGCGCGATCTCCCAGCAGCGCCTGGCCTGCTGCGCCGGGTCCGTGGCGACCTGGCCGTCGGGTTGGACCGGCGCGGTGCCGCTGACCGCGATGTGCTGGCCGACGCGGACCGCCCGGGAGAACCCGACGGTCGCTTCATACGGTGACCCTGATGCTGCCCGGCTTCGCGCGACGTCCATGTCTCATCATCGCCGACCGGAGCCATTCTCGGCCGCGATCGGGGACGCGCCACCACCGACCTCGGCCACGCCATGCCCAACCCGCGCCACGCCATCCCCGATCCGCGCCACGCCATCCCCGATCCGGATCGTGGCGGGTTCCACCATGATCGGACTCGTCCGCCGTCGGTCGCGCCCGATTCGGGGCTACGCTGGGCCCGATGGGTAAGCGAGCGCTCACCTGCTGGCGCGGCACCGTCGCCACCCGCACCCGTCCATCGAGGAGGACCACATGCCCGAGGCCGTCATCGTTGCCACCGCCCGCACCCCGATCGGGCGGGCATTCAAGGGGTCGCTGCGCGAGGTCCGGCCCGACGACCTCTCGGCGCAGGTGCTCACCGGCTTGCTCGCGACGGTGCCGGCACTCGACCCGGCCACGATCGACGACCTGTACTGGGGGTGCGCCGAGCCGAGCGGGAAGCACGGATCGAACCTGGCCAGAGTGATCGCGGTGCTCGCCGGGCTGGATCACCTGCCGGCGGCCACCGTCAACCGGTTCTGCGCCAGCTCGACCCAGGCGATGCGGATGGCGTTCCACGCGATCCGGGCCGGCGAGGGCGAGGCGTTCGTCGTCGGTGGTGTCGAGTGTGTCAGCCAGTACTCCGCCTTCGCCGGTGCCGGTGGCAGCGACACCGAGGTGCAGAACCCGCTGTTCGCCGATGCCGCTGACCGTTCCGCAGCGATGGCTGCCAGCAACGCGACGTGGAGCGACCCGCGGCTGAGCGGCGGCCTCCCGGACGTGTACCTCGCGATGGGCCAGACCGCGGAGAACGTCGCGACGCTGCGCGGAGTCACCCGCGAACGCCAGGACGAGTGGGGCGTACGCAGCCAGAACCGGGCCGAAGCCGCGATCGACGACGGCTTCTTCGCACGCGAGATCGTGCCGGTTACGCTGCCGGACGGTTCGGTGGTATCCACCGATGACGGCCCGCGCGCCGGAGTCACGCTCGAGGCAGTCGCGCAACTTCAGCCGGTGTTCCGCGACGGCGGCACGGTGACCGCTGGCAACTGCTGCCCGCTCAACGACGGCGCCTCGGGCGTCGTGGTCATGAGCGACACCCGAGCGCGGTCGCTGGGCGTGACGCCGTTGGCCCGGATTGTCTCGACCGGGGTGTCGGGGCTGTCGCCCGAGATCATGGGGCTGGGGCCGGTCGAGGCGTCTCGGCAAGCGCTGGCCCGGGCGGGGATGTCGATCACCGACATCGACCTCTACGAGATCAACGAGGCGTTCGCCGCCCAGGTGTTGCCGAGCGCCGACGACCTGGGCATGGACCCGGACCGGCTCAACGTGCATGGCGGTGCCATCGCGCTCGGCCATCCGTTCGGCTCCACCGGAACCCGCATCATGACGACCCTGCTGAACGGGCTCCAGGCCCGGGGCGGTTCGGTGGGGCTGGAGACGATGTGCGTCGGCGGCGGCCAGGGGATGGCGATCATCGTCGAACGCCTCTCCTGACCCGCGACGGTCGGGGCCGAGCCGGCCCGAACCGGTCATCCGTCATCCGTCATCCGTCATCCGTCATCCGTCATCCGTCATCCGGCAGAAGCCGGAAGCAGGTGTGCGGCGTGAGCGGCCGGATCGCGCGGATGTCCCGGCGGTCAAGCGTCAGCACGGCATCCGTGAGGTATCTTGCCGCCGCTACCACGACGACCGCATCGGCCAGGTCGAGGTCGAGCGCACGATGCCTGGCCGGTACGTGCTGCGCGGTCGTAAGATCCTCGGGCCGCAGTTCCGGAAGGAGGACTCGTCCCCGTTCCGCCCAGGATGCGATCTGGTCGAGGGCGCGCGTGGCGGCGCGCGACCCCAGGACCCGACGCCCGACATGGTCCACCTCGCCGAGGAGGACCGGCGGCACCACCACAGAGCCGGCGTCGCGCAGGATCCGCCGGGCCGCCGGGCCGCCGGGCCGTCCGGGTGATCGCGGTCCACCGCGGCAAGAAGCCCGGACGTATCTGCAACGACGATCATGGCTAGCCGTCCGCGCAGCCGATCACTGGCGCTCTCGGGTACGACGGTATTCGGCCACCTGCTCGTTCCATGCCTCGTCCGCGGCGTCGACATGGTCGCGCCGATCTACCTCGGGGAAGGTCTCGTCGAAGAACGGCTCGCTCCAGGTGCGTTCAGACAACGCGACCAAACGCAGCGCTTCGCGCAGCAGGTCGGCTTCAGGGACACCGCGCCGCGCTGCCGCGGCCTTCAGGGTTGCCAAGTCGTCCTCGTCTGCGAACACAGTGGTCCGTCGCATCGCCATGGTGCTGATCGCAGCAAGCATATGTCGGTAGAGACATACCTGAACTGAGGCTCGACGCAGGACCTACGGGAGCACGCGGCGGAGCGCGATGAGTCGCCCAGGAAGGTCGTCGGCACAGCCGAGCGCGTAAGCGTCCCAGACCAGCACGGTGAGCTGGTCGATGAGCGTCGCGAGGCCCAGATCCGCGGGCGGACCGCAGCCCGGCGAGGCCCGGGCGGCAAGGTCGGTGACAAGGTTGCGGACGGGCGGTGCGGCATCCGCGGCGCGCGCGGCGGGAAGTTCAGACCAGCGGCGACGGAGGCGGTCGAGCTCGCGCCGCGCCTCCGGCGGCACCACGTCGGCCCCGGCGGTCGCGACGGCCTGCGACGCCGTCAATGAACGCTCGCGACCCAGCCCGTCGACCGGCGCGGCACCCGCCGACTCGGCACCCGCCGACTCGGCACCCGCCGACTCGGCACCCGCCGACTCGGCACCCGGCGGCTGGGTCACCTCCGCGCGCGATGCATGACCTGGCGTGGCACTGCCCGCAGACGGCTCCGCCGGGCCGGGAGAACCCGACCCGGCGGAGCCGGTACCGCGGTGCCGCGTCACTCCGAGCGCAAGCGCGCGATGAGCCGCAGGATCTCGAGGTAGAGCCAGACGAGGGTGACGATCAGTCCGTGCGCCAGCAGCCACGAGTACTTCTGCGGCGCGCCGGAGCGGATCGCCCACTCGATCGAGTCGAAGTCGAGCGCGAGCGTGAACGCGGCGAGGCCGACCGCGAACACCGAGATGCCGATGCCTAGGGCGCCGGTGCCGCCGATGCCGAACGGGGTGCTGGTGACCATCGAGTAGATGAAATTCACGACGGCGAACAAGGCGTACCCGATGAGCGCCATGGTCATGATCTTGCGGAACTTCGCGGTCACCTTGATCAGCCCGGTGCGGTAGGCGAGCAGCATGCCGCCGAACGTAGCGAGCGTGGCAAGCACGGCCTGGGCGACGATGCCCTGGAACGCCGGAGTGCCGGGCGGGTCGAAGGCGGCGGCATAGAACTGGCTGACGCCGCCGACGAACACGCCCTCGATGACGGCGTAGATGAGGATGAGCGGGACGCTGAGCGTCTTCTTGAACGCGATGACCAGGCCGAGGATCAGCGTGGCGATCATGCCGCCAAAGACGATGGGCGCTCCGATGGCCGGGACCTGTGCCGTGAGCACCCACCCGACGGCGGCGAACACGATGACGATGCCGAATAGCGCGGTCGACTTCATGATGACGTCGTCCACGGTGACCCGGTCGGTGTGCACCGGGCCGGCGGGCGGTCGGTTGTACATCTCCTGAAGCTGGTCTGGCGTCATCGCGGGCGGCGCCGCGTAGCCGGTGGACGCCGGGTGGGTGGCGCCGACCGGATCGGTGCGGAAACCGGCATACCCCGACTGGGCGTCCTTCTCGAGCCGGTTGAAGGCCGGGTTGTTGGCCATCGATCCTCCGTGCGTGTCATGGCGCGGTGGGGCTCACCGCTGCTGCTACCACAGTAGACGCGCGAGAGGCCCTCCGGTGTTCCAGGACGACCGGGTGTGGATGCCGAATCTCCACCGAACCGCCCGAGCCGGGTGCGACCGCACGGCGCGGCCTGCCGAGGTGGTACCCCCGACGGGACTCGAACCCGCACCTGGAGCGCTTTTAAGGCGCTTGCCTCTACCGGTTGGGCCACGGGGGCGGTGCCACTGTACGCAGCACCAGCCCCCGGTGGCCCACCGCTCCCCCCGGGGCCGCTCCCCCACTGCGGGACGGCAACCGGCACGAAGACCGGCACGGAGACCGGGCCCGGCCCGACCGTCACGGGCGCCGGGCCCGGGTCGCTCAGCCGAGGGAGAGTGCAATGCCGTCGAGGATGTCGTGCTCACTGGTGACTACCTCGGCCGCCGGTGAGCGGTCGCTGACCCGCGCGAGGACGGCATCCCAGACCAGCGCGCCGGCCCCGATGACGTCGACTCGGCCGGGGTGCAGGTACGGCACTGCGGCCCGTTCGGCACGCGCCATCCGCAGCAATGCCTCCGCCGACGCGCGATGGACCGGCACCGGCAGGCGAGCGAGATGGATGAGCCGCGAGTCGTAGCGGTCGAGGCGAAGGGCATGGGCGGTCACGGTGGTGATGCTGCCGGCGAGCCCGACGACCGTGGTGATATCGGCCAGGTCGACCGCCACCTCCGCAGCGTCGAGGGCAGCATCGATGTCGCACCGGGCGGCCGCGACCTCGGCATCGGTGGGCGGGTCCGAGCGGAGGTGACGTTCGGTCATCCGCACACACCCGGCGTCGACCGACCTGGCCGCCTCCACCCGGTCCGTGCCGCGGACCACCTCGGTGGAGCCGCCACCGAGGTCGACGACCAGATAGGGGCCGCCGACGCCGAGCGCGGCCAGCCCTCCCGTGGCGCCGACGAAGGACAACTGGGCTTCCTCCTCGCCGCTCACCACCTCGGGTCTCACGCCCCAGTGGCCGAACGCGACCCGCACCCGGCCGACGAATTCATCGGCGTTGTCCGCATCCCGCGACGCCGAGGTGGCCACGAACCGCACCCGCTCGGCGCCGAACTCGCGGCACTGTTCGGCGTACTGCTGGGCCGCCGCGACGGTGCGAGCCATCGCCTCCGGCGCGATCCGGCCGGTGCGGTCGATGCCCTGGCCAAGCCGCACCACCTCCATCCGGCGCAGCACGTCGATGAGCCGGCCGCCGGAATCGAGGTCGGCGATGAGCAGCCGGATGCTGTTGGTGCCGCAGTCGACCGCGGCCACCCGGGTGGCGGTGGGAGTCATCGTGCCTCGTCGAGTGGGTCGACCGGGGCGGCACGATCGGCGCCCAGGTGGACGGTGTCTGCGGCAGCCCGGAGACCTGGGCCGCTCTCGTCCGAACCCAGGCGCCCCGCATCGCCGTTCGCGGCAGCGGCGCACGGATGCCGCTGCCACCATGGGCCGAGCTGGTCCAGCACCTCATCACCCAGCGGGTTCACCCCCGGGCCGACAGCGAGCGAGTGCGCCACCAGGACGTGCAGACACTTGACCCGGTGGGGCATCCCGCCCGCAGAGACACCGGCGATCTCCGGCACCTCCCCGAGCTCGGCACGACGGGCCAAATAGTCGGCATGTGCCTCCGAGTAGCGCTGCTGGAGAACCGGATCGGTGTCGAGCCGGTCACTCATTGAGCGCATCACGCCGTCCGACTCCAGAGTCGACACCGCGCCGGTGAGCCGAGGGCAGGTGGCGTAGAACGAGGTGGGGAACGGTGTGCCGTCAGGCAGCCGCGGCTCGGTACGGATGACGTCGGGCTCACCGCACGGACAGCGATGCGCCACCTCAACCACCCCGCGGGCATCGCGCCCGAGCTGACGGGAGACCGCGACGAGATCGGCGGCATCCGGTGCGGCCGGCCCCGAACTGCTCACCGGCGCTGGCCCGGGGAGTCAGCGGCCTGGGCCGATTCCCAGACCGCCGCGTACCACGGCAAGTCCGGCTCGCCCGCGACCACCATCTCGGGAACCGGGTCCACGGCGCCGGGAACTGGCTCCGGGTCGAGCACGGTGTAAGACCGCTCGCCCGGCTTGACGAACTTGAGCCGTTCGCGAGCCTGCTGCTCGACGTACGCCGGGTCACGCCAGCGCTCGCGTTGGGCACCGAGAGCGGCCACGTCACGCTCCTGCTCGGCGACCTGGCCGCGTAGCGCGGCGATTTCAGCGCGCTGCCCGAGCCAGGCGGCCACCGTGGGGCCGAGCAGGACGGCGAGAAAGGCGGCAATGCTGACCAGAGCGGCCACCCGCCGCGCCTGCCTCGCGCCCACCCCGCCGAACCGCGCACGCCACCACGAGCGCCGGGTGCTCTCGGACGCGATCGGACGCGCCGCAGCCGCCGGACGCGCCGCAGCCGCCGGACGCGCCGCAGGCCGACGCCGCGGGGGCCGCGGGGGGCGCGACGGGCGTCCGCTGGTGCGTGCGGGTGCCATCAGTCCGCTAGTGGCTCAGGCCTGTTCGCGGGCAGCGAACCGGGGGAACGCACCGGCACCGGCGTACTCGGCGGCATCGTCGAGCTCTTCCTCGATGCGCAGCAACTGGTTGTACTTCGCGACCCGTTCGGAGCGAGCCGGTGCGCCGGTCTTGATCTGGCCGCAGTTTGTGGCCACCGCCAGGTCAGCGATGGTGGTGTCCTCGGTCTCGCCGGAGCGGTGGCTCATCATGCACCGATACCCACTGCGATGGGCGAGGTCGACGGCATCCAGGGTCTCGGTGAGCGAACCGATCTGGTTGACCTTGACGAGCAGCGCGTTGGCGGTGCCCGTCTGGATGCCGCGGGCGAGCCGCTCCGGGTTGGTGACGAACAGGTCGTCGCCGACCAACTGCACCTGGGTACCGAGCCGCTCGGTCATCGCCTTCCAGCCCTCCCAGTCCTCCTCGTCGAGCGGGTCCTCGATGGAGACCAGCGGGTAGGAGGCGACCAGGTCGGCGTAGTAGTCGACCATCTCGGCGGAGGTCTTCGTGCCACCCTCGAAGGTGTAGGTGCCGGCATCGTGGAACTCCGACGCCGCGACGTCCAGGGCCAGCGCGATCTGCTCGCCGGCGGTGTAGCCGGCCCGGCCGATGGCTTCGACGATGAGGTCGAGCGCGGCCCGGTTGGAGTCAAGGTTCGGGGCGAAACCGCCTTCGTCGCCGAGGCCGGTGGCCAAGCCGCGCTCCTTCAGCACGGCCTTGAGCGCGTGGTACACCTCGGTGCCCCAGCGCAGCGCCTCGCGAAAACTCTCGGCCCCGATCGGGGCGATCATGAACTCCTGCACATCGACATTCGAGTCGGCGTGGCTGCCGCCGTTGAGGATGTTCATCATCGGCACCGGGAGCACATGCGCGTTCGGCCCGCCGACATACCGGAACAGCGGCAGGTCGGCGGAGTCGGCCGCGGCGCGGGCCACCGCGAGCGAGACGCCGAGGATGGCGTTGGCGCCGATGCCGGCCTTGTTCGCCGTGCCGTCGGCCGCGAGCATCTCGGCGTCGACCAGCCGCTGCTCGCTGGCCTCGAACCCGACCAGTTTGGGGCCGAGTTCCTCAATCACGGCATCGACGGCCTGCTCGACGCCCTTGCCGAGGTAGCGGGCCTGGTCGCCGTCGCGGCGCTCGACCGCCTCGAACTGACCGGTGCTGGCCCCACTGGGCACCGCCGCCCGAGCCAACGTTCCGTCGTCGAGGGCGACCTCGACCTCGACGGTGGGGTTGCCGCGCGAGTCGAGGATCTCGCGGGCGCCGACTGCCTCGATGGTGGCCACACCGAACTCCTGGGAAGGTTGAGAGGGGTACTGGACAAAACTGTGCGCGTACGTCGCTTCGAAGCGTAGTGGCAGGCACTCGTCATCCCACGGACCGACCCACGGACAACCGGTGTCCCACTCGGGCTACGGATGCACTCGGATGACGCCCCCGCGTCGGATGCCGCGGCCCCTGCTCGCGGGCCTCTCGCTCACGGCGGATAGTCCGCCACTCCGCGAACAGGCTGGCGGTCACCGTTCCGACCAGCGTGAAACCGCCACCGACGGCCACCGACACGAGGCTTGCGCTCTCCACCCCGACCACTCTGCTCCGGGCGACCACCGTTGCGGCGGAGGCGCGCTGAGCGGCAACTGTCCGCGCCGTCGGTGGTCGACGCTAGCCTGAGGCCATCGGGTCGCGGGGTGACGTGAGTTCCTGGATCCGAGTCATCGCGGCGGCACGCACGAGCGTGTGCCGAGTAGCGGAGGAGGTGCACGCGGTGATCGACTACTACTCGACGCCGATCCTGACGGCTCGCGAGACCGCGCGCTACCTCGGTATGCCGGAGAGCACTCTCGACGTCTGGCTCCGCGTCCGAGGCGAGGAGTCATTGGTCCACACAGTCCGGCCGAATCGCCGAGGCTGGCCCCGTGTTCCGTTCGTCGGCGTGATCGAGGCTTATGTCTTGCGTGCACTCCGAGACCTCAAGTTGCCGATGGATGAGATCCGGACGGCGGCCGAGTTCGTACGACGCGAGTTCGATGACCCGTACGCCTTGGCGCATCGGCGGATCGTCACCGATGGCGCGGCGCTGTTCGTCAGACTCGCCGATCAGTCGTATGTGCACCCACTGGACCGGCAGATCGCCATCGCAGAGGTGCTCGAGCAGCACCTGCGGCGGATCGAGTGGGGCGCCGACGGCAACGCGACGCGGCTGCATCTGGTGGACTTCCCAGCCGCTGCCGACGTCATCATCGACCCGCGCTTCGGTTGGGGCGCTCCGGTGCTCGGTCGCTCGAAGGTGAAGGTCGACGATCTCGTCGCGCTGTGGAGGAGCGGCGAACGACTGGCCGGCATCGCCGACGAGTACGGCTTGGCTGTCGATGTCGTCGAAGATGTGCTGCGTCGAGCGGCCTGAGTTCTTTCTCGACCGCAGTCTGAGGAGGCGCACCGCCATCACCCTGAGATCGGCGAGTCACCTCGTCCACCTGATCGCCGACCACTATCCGAATGACGCGGACGACGTTCTCGACGAGGACTGGATCACCGAGGGCTGTGCGAACGGCTGGGTACTGCTGACAAAAGACAAGCGCATCCGCTATCGAGCGGCGGAACTGGCCGCGCTGCGGGGTGACCACCTGTTCTGTGTGGCGAGCGGCAACCTGACCGTCGATGACATGTCTTCGGCGCTGCTACGCGCCATTCCCAGGATCGAGCGCGTGGCGCGAGACGAACCGGAGGGCTTCTGGCACGTCTATCGCGACGGTCAGCTGGCGCGGATGTGGCCCTGAGTGCCACCCTCCGACCCGCTCGGACTCAGCCGGTGGTGGCGAAGGCGGCGTAGCCAGGCTTGACCACGCGGTCGATGAGGTCGAGCCGCTCGTCGAATGACAGAAACGCCGACTTCATCGCGTTCACCGTGACCCAGCGCAGGTCGCCGAGGGTCCACCCGGCCTCGTCGACGAGCAGCTGCATCTCCCGACCCATCGAGGTGCCGCTCATCAGCCGATTGTCGGTGTTGACCGTGACCCGGAACCGCAGGTCTTTGAGCAGGGTAATCGGGTGCGCTGCAACGGATTCCGCCGCGCCGGTCTGCACGTTGGAGGAGGGGCACATCTCGAGCGGGATGCGGCGGTCGCGCACGTATCCGGCGAGCCCACCGAGCACCGGCCAGCCCGCGCCATCCGGCGTGCCCGCGCCATCCGGCGTGCCCGCGCCATCCGGCGTGCCCGCGCCATCCGGCGTGCCCGCCGGACTCGGCCCGGCAACGGCATCCAGGACTGTGATGTCGTCGACGATACGCACGCCATGCCCGAGCCGGTCGGCGCCACACCATTGGATGGCCTCCCAGATCGACGGCAGCCCGAACGCCTCGCCGGCGTGGATGGTGAAGTGCGCGTTCTCGCGGCGCAGATACTCGAACGCGTCGAGGTGCCGGGTGGGCGGGAACCCGGCCTCGGCGCCGGCGA
>JBOFLG010000136.1:0-1660 GCA_051657745.1 Dermatophilaceae bacterium
CGCGGTGTGGATCCCGCCGGGCGGCACCGAGCTGTCCGAGCAGCAGGAACCGGAACTGGAACGCCTGCTGGCCGAGGTCTTCGAACCCGCCGCGGCGGAACGGGTGCGAGCCGTCGGCGAGGTCCTGGACGACCATCACCCGCACGACGAGCCGCACTGGTACCTCACCCTGCTCGGCACCGATCCCGCGCACTGGGGCCGGGGTCTGGGGCTGAAGCTGCTGGCCGACACCCTGCAGGTGGTCGACGCCGACCACCTGCCGGCGTACCTCGAAGCGAGCAACGAGGCGAACGTGGCACTGTACGCCCGGTACGGCTTCGAACCACGAGACCGGGTCCTGGTGCCGGGCGACGGACCCGACGTGGTCACCATGTGGCGCCCTGCCCGCTAAGCCGACCCCACACCTGCCGACCCGGCAGTTATCTGGCCAGATTTGCGGCGTGTCGAATGCTATGTGACGGGTCGATACTCAGTCCGGCAGCCAACCGCGTTCACGCAGGGCATCGAGTGCGATGGCGATGTGCCGGTCGCCGAACATCCGCCCCTTGCGCGGGCTCCAGTCCTGCACCTCCCGGATCACGCACTCCACGGAGGGGTCATCGGCGCAGTGGCGCGTAGCGACCCAGTGCGTAGTGGCGAGCAGTTCCAGGGAGTACGCCGACTCGAACCCGTCGACGAGGCTCATCACCTGGTCGATCCGTCCCCGAGTGTCCGGGTGAGCGTCGAGCACGGCCGTCGCCGCATCCCGGGCGCCGGGCAGGACCGACAGCGGCTCGGCCTCCATCACGCGAGCGCTGCCATCGCCATAGCCGGACAGGTAGTGACCCTCGACCGTCTGAAGCACCGGGCGCAGGTTGTCGGCATACGGCCCGTACGTGTGGGCGATGTAGCGCAGCTTAAGCGGCTCACCGACTTCCTGGAGGAAGTACATCAACTTCTGGGTTTCCACCAGCGATGTCGAGCCCTCGGCCAGCGGTGAGTAACGACCGATGAGTTCGACCAGCGCCGCTCGGCCCCTGGTGAGTGGCTTCTTGACAGACCCGTCAACCATGTCCCGAGCTGCGGGCGCACCCCCGGGACCGAACAACTCGACCCGGAGGTCGAGGGCCGCCAGCTTGCTGCGGATCAGCGGCTCGACGTCACCCCAGGCGAGGCCACCGTGACCGCAGCCCAGAGGCGGGACAGCCACGGAGGCTACGTCCAGCTCGCCGAGCACCCGGACCAGGTCATCGAGGCCGCGTTCGATGTCGGACAGGCGCGAGCCCGACCGCCAATGCCCTTTGGTCGGGAAGTTCACGACGAACCGCGGACCGTCGAGTTGACCGGTCTCCCAGACGTGCATCGAACCCAGACGGATCTCGCCCCGCTTGGCTGCGCGCTGGTAGTCGGCGAACATCTGCGGGTAGGCGCGACGGAACTGCAGGGCGATGCCCTTGCCCATGATCCCCACCGTGTTGACGGTGTTGACGAGCACATCGACGTCGGCCTCGAGGAGGTTCCCCTGCCGCTCGATGATCATTGCGCTCACACCCATGCACTAGAAGTACCAGCTACGACCGACAGTGACAGGTTGGGACTCATCGTGTCGACTCAGCAGCTGCTCGACGTATTGCTTGGTCTGGCCTGTCTTGGTCACGATACGACGAATCGCGTCCCACGG
>JBOFLG010000137.1:0-15884 GCA_051657745.1 Dermatophilaceae bacterium
TCACCGACGACGGCCTGGTGGTGCTCGCGTCGGAGTCGGGTGTGCTCGACCTCGCGCCCGAGCGGGTTGTCCAGCGCGGACGCCTCCAGCCAGGTCGGATGTTTCTCGTCGACACCGCCGCCGGCCGCCTCATCGACGATGACGAGGTCAAGGCGGGCCTCGCCGCCGAGCACCCATACGAGGAGTGGCTGCACGCCGGGAGGATCGGGCTCAGTGACCTTCCCGAGCGCGAGCACATCATCCACACCGCAGCCTCGGTGGCTCGGCGCCAGCGCACCTTCGGGTACACCGAGGAAGAGCTCGCAGTGCTCCTGGCGCCAATGGCGCGCACCGGCGCCGAGGCCCTGGGGTCGATGGGCACTGATACCCCTCTCGCGGTGCTGTCGGAGCGACCCCGACTGGTCTTCGACTACTTCACCCAGTTGTTCGCTCAGGTGACCAACCCGCCGCTCGACGCCATCCGGGAGGAACTGGTCACCTCGTTGGCGAGTTCGATCGGGCCCGAGGGCAACCTGCTCGACGCCACGCCGGTGCACGCACGCCAAGTCGTGCTGCCCTTCCCGGTGCTCGACAACGATGAGCTCGCGAAGATCGTGCACATCAATGCCGACGGCGACCTGCCTGGGTACTCCACTGTCGTGGTGCGCGGCACCTACGACGTCACCGGGGGCGAGGGAGCCCTGCGTGGTCGGCTCGCCCAGATTTTCGCTGAGGTCTCAACCGCCATCGCTGGCGGGGCGCGCTTCATCGTGCTCTCCGACCGCGACTCCGACCGGGACCACGCTCCCATCCCCTCGCTGCTGCTGACCTCGGCAGTGCACCACCACCTGATCCGCGAGAAGACGCGAACCCGAGTGGGCCTCATCGTCGAAGCCGGCGACGTGCGCGAGGTGCACCACGTCGCGCTGCTCGTCGGGTACGGCGCGGCCGCGATCAACCCATACCTCGCCATGGAGACCGTCGAAGACTTGGTGCGCAGCGGCGCGATCACCGAGGTCACCGAGGAGAAGGCCGTCGCCAACCTCATCAGGGCACTTGGCAAAGGCGTGCTCAAGGTGATGTCGAAGATGGGTATCTCCACGGTCGCCTCCTACCGGGGAGCGCAGGTGTTCGAGGCGATCGGCCTGTCGCAGGCCCTCGTCGATGAGTACTTCACCGGCACGGTCAGCCAGCTCGGCGGCGTGGGCCTGCACGTGATCGCGGCCGAGGTCGCGGCCCGGCACGCCATGGCCTACCCGCGCGACGGCATCCGGCAGGCCCACCGCACCCTCGCCGTCGGTGGTGAGTACCGGTGGCGGCGCGAGGGTGAGCCGCACCTGTTCGACCCGGACACCGTATTCCGGCTGCAACACGCTACTCGGGCACGGCGATACGACGTGTTCAAGCGGTACACCCAGCGGGTCGATGAGCAGTCGAATCGGTTGATGACGTTGCGCGGGCTGTTCGAGTTGGGTGGACCGCAGCGGCGCGAGCCGGTGCCGGTCGACGAGGTCGAGCCGGTGAGCGAGATCGTGCGGCGGTTCAACACCGGGGCGATGAGTTACGGCTCGATCAGCCAGGAGGCGCACGAGACCCTCGCGGTCGCAATGAACCGATTGAAGGCCCGCTCCAACACCGGCGAGGGCGGCGAGGACGCCGAGCGGCTCATGGATCCCACGCGCCGGTCCGCGATCAAGCAGGTCGCCTCCGGCCGGTTCGGGGTCACCTCGCTCTACCTCACTCACGCCGACGACATCCAGATCAAGATGGCGCAGGGCGCCAAGCCGGGCGAGGGCGGCCAGTTGCCCGGTCCGAAGGTCTATCCGTGGGTCGCGCGCACTCGGCACTCCACACCTGGGGTTGGGCTGATCTCCCCGCCACCGCACCACGACATCTACTCCATCGAGGACCTCGCTCAGCTCATCCACGACCTGAAAAACGCGAACCCGCAGGCCCGGATCCACGTCAAGTTGGTGTCGGAGGTCGGCGTCGGCACGGTTGCCGCGGGGGTGAGTAAGGCGCACGCCGACGTCGTGCTGATCTCCGGCCATGACGGTGGCACCGGCGCCTCGCCGCTCACCTCGCTGAAACACGCTGGGGGGCCGTGGGAACTCGGGCTCGCCGAGACCCAGCAGACCCTGGTGCTGAACGGGCTGCGCGACCGGATCGTCGTGCAGGTCGACGGCCAGATCAAGACCGGCCGCGACGTCGTCATCGCCGCGCTCCTCGGCGCCGAGGAGTTCGGTTTCGCCACCGCCCCGCTCGTGGTGTCGGGCTGCATCCTGATGCGGGTCTGTCATCTCGATACCTGCCCGGTCGGTATCGCGACCCAGAACCCCGAGCTGCGCGCGCGGTTCACCGGGGCACCCGAGTTCGTCGAGACGTTCTTTGAGTACATCGCCGAGGAGGTACGTGAGCACCTGGCCGCGCTCGGGTTCCGCAGCATCGAGGAGGCGGTCGGGCAGATCCAGCAGCTCGACACCCGCCGGGCGGTCGAGCACTGGAAGGCGTCAGGCCTTGATCTCAGCCCGGTGCTCGCCCGGGTCGACAGCCCCGATGGCTCCGGCATCCGCCATCGGGTCGCCCAGGACCATGGGCTCGAGAAGGCACTCGACCACCAGTTGATCGCCGCGTCGCGCGACGCCATCGACCATGGCACACCGGTGGTGGCTCGATTCGGTATTCGCAACGTCAACCGCACGGTCGGCACGATGCTCGGGCACGAGGTGACCCGGCATCATCCGCAGGGGTTGCCGGACGGGACCATCGATCTCACCTTTGCTGGCTCGGCCGGGCAGAGTTTCGGCGCGTTCGTGCCGGCCGGGGTCACCCTCACCCTCGAGGGGGACGCCAACGACTACGTGGGTAAGGGCCTCTCCGGTGGCCGCATCGTGATCCGGCCCGCCGCCGCGGCAGCGTTGGTGCCGGAGCACAATGTGATCGCCGGCAACGTGATCGGCTACGGCGCGACCTCGGGCGAGTTGTTCCTTCGCGGGGCCGTCGGCGAGCGGTTCTGTGTGCGCAACTCCGGCGCCACCGCGGTCGTCGAGGGGTTCGGCGACCATGGGCTGGAGTACATGACCGGCGGCGTCGCGCTGGTCCTTGGTCGCACTGGGCGCAACGTCGCGGCCGGCATGTCCGGCGGCGTCGCCTACGTCCTTGACCTCGACCACCAGTTGGTCAACCGTGATCTCGTCGACCTCGGTCCGTTGCGCGCCGACGACAAGACAATTGTGCGGGACCTTCTGGAACGGCATTATCGATGGACCGGTTCGGGCGTCGCGGCTCGGCTCCTGGAGCAGCCGGATGACGCGTACGGCCGGTTCACCCTGATCTTGCCGCGCGCCTACCAGCGCGTGCTCGATGTGCGCTCCACGGCGATTGCCGAGGGGCTTGACCCCGACAGCGCCCAGGTCTGGGAGCGGATCATGGAGGCATCCCATGGCTGACCCGCAGGGTTTTCTTCGCACTCGGGAGCGTGAGCTGCCCCGGCGTCGGCCGGTTCCGGTGCGGATCCGGGACTGGAAAGAGGTCTACGAAGACCAGCCGGCGACCGAGTTGCAGCGCCAGGCTGGGCGCTGCATGGACTGCGGAATCCCGTTCTGTCACAGCGGATGTCCGCTGGGCAACCTGATCCCAGAGTGGAACGACCTAGCGAGACGGGGCGAGTGGCGCGCAGCGATCGACCGGCTGCACGCCACCAACAACTTTCCCGAGTTCACCGGGCGGCTCTGCCCGGCGCCGTGCGAGTCGGCATGCGTCCTCGGCATCAACCAGCCGGCGGTCACCATCAAACAGGTCGAAGTGAGCATCATCGACCGGGCCTTTGCCAACGGCATCGTGCAGCCAGTGGCGCCTGAACGGTTGTCCGGCAAGACCGTCGCGGTTGTCGGGTCCGGCCCGGCCGGGCTCGCGACCGCGCAGCAGCTGACCCGGGCCGGCCACACCGTTGCCGTCTACGAGCGTGCCGACCGGCCCGGCGGCCTGCTGCGCTACGGCATCCCCGAGTTCAAGATGGAGAAGGCCGTCCTGGACCGGCGGATCGCCCAGATGAAGTCCGAGGGCACCCGGTTCCGCACCGGTGTCGTCGTCGGGCGCGATGTCACCGGCACGCAGTTGCGCGCCCGGTTCGACGCGGTCGTCGTGGCGACCGGGGCCACCGTGCCCCGCGACCTGCCGGTTGCCGGGCGTGAGCTCGACGGAGTGATGCAGGCCATGGATTTCCTGCCGCCGGCCAACCGGGTGGCCCTTGGCCAGGCAGTGGACAACCAGGTCACGGCCGCCGGGAAGGACGTCGTCGTCATCGGCGGTGGTGATACCGGCGCGGACTGCATCGGCACCGCTCACCGGCAGGGGGCTCGGTCGGTGACCAGCCTCGAGATCCTCCCTCAGCCCGCAGTGGACCGGGTGGCGGCGCAGCCGTGGCCGACCCACCCGATGGTGTTCCGGGTCGCCTCGGCCCACGAGGAGGGCGGCGCCCGGCTCTACGCGCTGTCGACGAGCGAGATCGTCGGTGATGAGGCGGGCCGAGTGGCTGGTCTGCGGGTGCACCAGGTGCAGGCCGGCGAGGGCGGTTTCACCCCAGTCGTTGGCACCGAGCAGGTGCTCCCTGCCCAGTTGGTGCTGCTGGCGATGGGGTTCCTCGGGCCGGAGCCCGGCGGCGTGCTCGAGCAGCTCGGTGTCGCGCGCGACGATCGGACGAACGTCGTGCGGGACCGCCGGTACATGACCGATGTCCCCGGGGTGTTCGTCGCTGGCGACGCCGGGCGCGGGCAGTCGCTCATCGTCTGGGCCATCGCCGAGGGCCGATCGGCCGCGCATGAGGTCGACGCCTGGCTCATGGGTAAGCCCTCGCGGCTCCCTCGTCCGGTCGACCCCACCGACCGCCCGCTCACCGCCTGACGCCGGGTACGTGGCCTGCGTCACGGTGACCCGGCTGCACCGTTAAGGTTCGGGTCATGCGCCGCGCGAAAATCGTCTGCACCCTTGGGCCCGCGACCAGCTCGACCGAGAACATCCGCGAGTTGGTCTGTGCCGGTATGGATGTGGCCCGACTGAACCTCAGCCACGGTGACCACGCCGACCACGCGCGGGTCTACCGGGACCTACGCCGGGCGAGCGACGAGGCGGGGCGCGCCGTCGGCATCCTGGTCGACCTGCAGGGGCCGAAGATTCGCACCGGGCGCTTCGTCGATGGGCCAGTCGAACTCGTGGCGGGGGCGACCTTCACGATCACCACTCGGGACGTCCCGGGCAGCGTCACCGAGGTCGGCACCACCTATCCCGACCTGCCGGGGGACGTCGGGCCCGGAGACCGCATTCTTATCGATGACGGCAAGCTCGCGCTGGTCGCCACCACGGTCACCGACACCGACATCGTCTGTGAGGTGCTCGAGGGAGGGCGGCTATCGAACAACAAGGGCATCAACCTGCCCGGCGTGGCGGTCTCAGTGCCGGCCTTGTCCGAGAAGGACGAGCAGGACCTTCGCTGGGCGCTGCGGTTGCGGGTGGACCTGATCGCGCTGTCCTTCGTCCGGGATGCCGGTGACATCGTCGATGTGCACCGGATCATGGCCGAGGAGGGCGTCCGGCTGCCGGTCATCGCGAAGATCGAGAAGCCGCAGGCCGTCGACAACCTCGACCGGATCGTCCGCGCCTTTGACGGGCTGATGGTGGCCCGTGGTGACCTGGGGGTGGAGATGCCCCTGGAGGAGGTGCCGCTGGTCCAGAAACGGGCCTGCGAGATGGCCCGCCGGCAAGCCAAGCCGGTGATTGTCGCGACCCAGGTGCTCGAGTCGATGGTCGACAACAGCCGACCGACCCGGGCCGAGGCCTCGGACGCCGCGAACGCCGTCCTCGATGGCGCCGACGCCCTGATGCTGTCTGGCGAGACGAGTGTCGGGAAGCACCCGTTTGCGGCCGTGCGCACCATGGCCAGGATCATCGAGACCACCGAGGAGCACGGGCTGCACCGGATCCCGCCGCTGGGGACGAAGCCGCAGACGAAGGGCGGTGCGGTCACCGCGGCGGCGGCCGAGATCGGCGATCTGCTCGGCGTGAGCCACCTCATCACGTTCACCATGAGCGGCGACTCCACGCGTCGGCTGGCCCGGGTTCGTCCGGGTATCCCGATGCTCGCGTTCACCCCGAGCCAGTGGACCCGCAGCCAACTCGCCCTCACCTGGGGCGTCGAGACCTTCCTCGTCGGCGAGGCGCGGCACACCGATGAGATGGCGATGCAGGTCGACGAGGTGCTGCTCGGTGCTGGCCGAGTCGTCGAGGGTGACCAGGTCGTCATCGTCGCCGGCAGCCCCCCCGGCATCCCCGGCTCGACGAATGCGCTGCGCGTCCACCGCATCGGCGACGCCAAGAACCGCGTGGCGCCGGCCTACAGCGATATCGCCCGCAGCGGGCCCGCGTGAGCGTCGTGGGTATGCTGGTTTCACCCCGGCCGGGGTGGTGGAATGGCAGACACGGAGCACTCAAAATGCTTTGCCCGCAAGGGCGTGCGGGTTCGAATCCCGCTCCCGGCACATGACCGAGAATTCCGGCCCGGCCACCCGCATCCTGGTGGCCGAGGATGAGGCCATTATCCGGCTTGACCTGGCCGAGATGCTCGGTGACGCCGGGTATGTCGTGGTCGGCCAGGCTGGTGACGGCGAGCAGGCGGTGCAGTTGGCCCGGTCGCTGCACCCCGACATCATCGTCATGGACGTCAAGATGCCGGTCATGGATGGACTCACTGCAGCCGAGACCATTGGCAGAGAACGGATCTGCCCGGTCGTCATGCTGACCGCGTTCAGCCAGACCGAGCTCGTTGAGCGAGCCCGCGATGCGGGAGTCATGGCGTACGTCGTCAAGCCCTTCACCGTTGGTGACATCACCCCGGCCATCGACATCGCGCTATCTCGCTGGTCGGAGGTCAAGGCCCTCGAGAACGAGGTCGCCGACCTCGGTGAACGGCTGGAAACCCGAAAGGCCGTGGACCGCGCCAAGGGGGTGCTGATGACCAAGCTTGAGATCAGCGAGGCCGAAGCGTTCCGGTGGATTCAGAAGACGGCGATGGACCGCCGGATGGGGATGAAGGACGTGGCCGACGCGGTGCTCGCCGGCATGGCGCACACCTGATCGCAGGGCCGTCGGGGCCGGCGTGACCGGTGGTGGCCGCACACGTCGGTCACCACGACAGTGGCCGTCGCCACTGCCTCTACCGCACGGACCTGCTGAGCCCTATTCTCTGGGTTCTCTGGGACGGTGCTCGCCGACATGCGCGCCTCCGACGCGCAGCGGCGCCGTTCCGAACGCGGAGGCATCGTGGGCAGGCGCACGATCGAGGTTCGCGCGGTCGACCCCGCGGATCTGCATGATTTGGCTGTTCTCTGGCTGACCGCCAAGGTCGGCGCCGGGGCCAGCCGCGAGGTGTGTACGCGGACCCTCACCGAGGGCCGCTTCGCTGCCGCGCTCGGTCGTCTCGGTGTCCAGGCGCACCTTGCCCGACTGGATCATGAACCGGTGGGGTACGTCATCACCTCCGACAACCCGTTCGGTCTCGGCCCGGTCGCGGAGGTTGCCGTGGAGCAGTTGTGGGTCCGTCCCGACCTGCGGCGCCACGGCGTAGCCAAGGCGCTCCTGGGCGCGGTGCTCGCAGCGGCGGAGCGGGCCGGGTGCGAGATGATCGCGTCGAACGTGCCGACAAGCAACCGCGAACTGAACCGGTTCTTCGCCCGGCTGGGTTTCACCGCGATGACCGTGCGCCGGGTGGTGTCCACGACCGCGCTGCGGCGCCGGCTCGCGCCGGCTACCGCCGAGACCGGCACCGAACTCCTTCGCCGACGTCGCCACCTTCGTCACCGGGCGCTTCCCCCGAGCCGGTCCGCGTGAGCGCCGGGGCGGCATCCTCATTGCCGTGGGCCGCCAGGTCTGCTGAGGTCAGGCGCCGGGGGCCAGGTCGCGGATCAGGCAGGTGATGCGGCTGGTGCAGACCCGGCGGCCGTTGTCGTCGGTGACCACGATCTCGTAGCAGGCCAACGTCCGGCCCAGGCTGAGCGGGGTGGCCGTGCCGGTGACGTGGCCGGAGCGTGCCGAGCGGTGGTGGGTGGCGTTGATGTCGAGACCGACCACCGCCGTGCCGGGGCCGGCGTGCAGCTGTGCCCCGATCGACCCGAGAGTTTCGGCGAGCACCACCGACGCTCCGCCGTGGAGCAGGCCATACGGCTGGGTGTTGCCCTCGACCGGCATGGTCGCCACCAACCGCTCGACCGATGCCTCGACGATCTGGATCTGCATCCGGTCGATCAGCGACGTCGGGTTCATCGTCCGCATTGCGGCCACGGTGTCCGCCACCTGCGGCGAGGGCGTCTCGGATGACGGCCGGGCGTCATCCGGTGCTGGGCTCGCCGACTCGTGATCGGGGGTGGGTGGCGCGGGACTGGGGCCGGTGGGGGTGTCGCTCATGGTCGATAGGCTGCCACGCGTGAAGCTGCTGCTCCTCGATGGCCATTCGCTCGCCTACCGCGCGTTCTTCGCGCTTCCTCCGGAGAACTTTTCCACCAGTACCGGGCAGCACACCAACGCGGTCTACGGCTTCACCGCGATGCTGATCAACGTCCTCCGGGACGAGGCACCGACGCATGTTGGGGTGGCGTTCGACGTGTCCCGCCAGACGTTTCGCCGCGAGGAGTACGCCGACTACAAGGCCGGCCGCAGCCAGACCCCCAGCGAGTTCTCGGGACAGCTTCCCTTGCTGCGCGAGGTGCTCGACGCGCTGCGCATTCGGCACGTCGAAGCCCCCGGGTTCGAAGCCGACGACGTGATCGCCACGCTCACCGCGCAGGCAGTCCGCAGTGGTGGTGAGGTCATCGTGTGCACCGGCGACCGTGACGCGTTCCAACTGGTTTCCGAGCGGGTGACCATGCTGTATCCGGTGCGCGGGGTCTCCGAGGTGTGGCGACTGGACCCGGCGGCCATCGAGGAGAAGTACCTCGTGCCGCCCGAGCGGTACAGCGACCTCGCTGCGCTGGTCGGCGAGACCAGTGACAACCTGCCCGGCGTGCCGGGGGTCGGGCCGAAGACGGCTGCGAAGTGGCTCACTCAGTACGGCGACCTGGCCGGCGTTGTCGCCCATGCCGCCGAGGTCACGGGCAAGGTCGGCGAGAGCCTGCGCACCCACCTCGACGGGGTGCTGCGCAACCGTCGGCTCAACCGGCTTGTCGACGACCTTGACCTCCCGGTCACCATCGACGACCTCGAGCGGCGCACCTGGGATCGCGAGGAGGTGCACCAGGTGTTTGACGGCCTCGAGTTCCGGGTGCTGCGGGAGCGGCTGTTCGCCACCTTCGAGGTCGAGTCCGACGAGGTCGAGGGTGGCTTTGACCTTGGTGGTTCCGAGCTCTCGGTCGCGGATGCCGTGGCGCACCTTGGCAACGCGGCCGCTACGGCGGTGCCGCACGGCCTGGTGGTGGCGGGTCCCAGCGCCGCGGGGCCCGGCGACGCCAGTGCGGTCGCGTTCGCGGCCGAAGGTGGCGGCACGGCGTATCTCGACCTCGCCACGCTGACCCCGGAGCAGGATGCCGTGGTCGCGGCGTGGCTGGCCGACGATGACGCACCGAAACTGCTCCACGACGCCAAGCCGCAGCTCCAGGCGCTCGCCGCCCGCGGCCTGACGGTCCGCGGCATCCGCGCCGACACCGCGCTCGCTGCGTATCTGGTGCGTCCGGACCAACGGTCGTATGACCTCGAGGACCTCGTGGTGCGCCAGCTGGGCCGTGAGCTCACGGCCGAGGCCGGGCCAGCGCCAGCCGGAGAGGGCACCCAGGGAACGCTGGACTTCGAGACCGACGACGACACTGCGGCGCGAGACGCGATGGTGCGGGCGCGGGCGGTCCTCGAACTGTCGGTGGTCTTGGCGGAGCGGCTCGGCGAGACCGGCGGCACCACGCTCCTGCACGACCTCGAGTTGCCGCTGGTCGGCATCCTGGCGGAGATGGAGCGGGTCGGCATCGCCGTCGATGAGCCGGCGCTCACCGCGCTCGAGGCGGATTTCGACGCCAAGATGCGCCAAGCCCAGCGTGACGCGTACGACGCCATCGGTCGGCACGACGTCAACCTCGGCAGCCCCAAGCAACTCCAGGAGGTGCTGTTCGACCAGCTCGGTATGCCGAAGACCAAACGCACCAAGACCGGCTACACCACCGACGCGGATGCGCTCGCCGACCTTTTCGTCAAGACCGAGCACCCCTTCCTCGAGGCGCTGTTGCGGCACCGGGACACCGCCCGGCTCCGGGTCACCGTCGAGGGGCTGATCAAGTCCGTGGCGCCCGACCGGCGTATCCACACCACCTACCTGCAGACCATCGCGGCCACCGGCCGGTTGTCGTCGACCGAGCCGAACCTGCAGAACGTGCCGATTCGCACCGAGGAGGGCCGCCGCATCCGGGAGGTCTTCGTCGTCGGCGACGGCTTCGAGTCGCTGATGTCGGCTGACTACAGCCAGATCGAGATGCGGATCATGGCGCACCTGTCCGGTGACGATGGGCTGATCGAGGCGTTCCGAACGGGCGAGGATCTGCACCGCTTCGTCGGCGCGCGGGTGTTCGGGGTGGAGCCGGCGGATGTCACCGCGGAGATGCGTAGCAAGGTCAAGGCGATGAGTTACGGCCTGGCGTACGGGCTCTCCGCGTTCGGGCTGTCCAAGCAGTTGACGATCTCAACCGGCGAGGCGCAAGAACTGATGGACGAGTACTTCGCCCGCTTCGGCGGCGTCCGGGACTACCTGCGCGAGGTCGTCGCGGAGGCTCGGGCCACCGGATACACCGCGACAATGCTTGGCCGGCGCCGCTATCTCCCCGATCTCACCAGCGACAACCGGCAGCGCCGAGACGGCGCCGAGCGGATGGCGCTCAACGCGCCGATCCAAGGCTCGGCCGCCGACATCATCAAACTCGCGATGAGAGGCGTGGATGCCGCGTTGCGTACCGAGGGTGCAGGCTCGCGGATGCTGCTCCAGGTGCACGACGAACTGGTACTCGAGGTGGCCCCAGGGGAGCGGGAGGCGCTCGAGCGGTTGGTACGCCGCGAGATGGGCTCGGCTATCGACCTTGGCGCTGTACCCCTCGACGTCAGCGTCGGGGTGGGCCGCTCGTGGCACGACGCCGCCCACTGACCGGACGCGGCGTCATCCGGCAGGGCCGGGCGTGCCCGGTTGTGGGCAGCCCGTGACGCTGGTCGAGTTCTCCCGTGGCTCCGGGTGCGTTCGGTGCGCCGGCACCGGGCGTTCGGCGACCAGGATGGCGGTTCCCGGCAGGAGTTGGCCACGCAGCGGTGACCAGCCGCCCCAAGTCCGCGAGTTCCGGGCCGGCCACTCCGGTTCGACGAGGTCGGTGAGCAGTAGCCCGGCCGCGACCACCTGCCTCACCAGGTCCCCGAGCGTCCGGTGGTGTTCCGCATAGGTGACCAGCCCGGCGTCCTCCTCGATGTAGGGCGTGCGGTCGAAGTAGGAGTGCGCCGCGGTGAGCCCGGCCGGCCCGGCCACATCAGGGAACGCCCAGCGCACCGGGTGTGACGTCGAGAAGACGAACCGTCCACCCGGCCGCAGCACCCGCGCCGCCTGGGCCAGCACCGTCGCGCTGTCTGCGACGAACGGGATGACGCCGTACGCGGTGAATACCCGGTCGACCGAGGCATCGGCGAGCGGGAGCGCGGCACCGTCGCACTGGATCAGTGGCACCGGAGTCCGAGGACCCTCGGCGGTGGCGTCGATTCGCTGGGCGGTGCGCAACATTCCTCGCGAGAGGTCCGACGCGACCACTCGCACATCGTGGTGCGCCGCCAGCCAGCGTGAGCACTGGGCGGCCCCGGATCCGATCTCGAGCACCGTCATCCCGGGCTGTACCCCGAGGAGGTTGAGCTCGGCCTCGGTCCAGCCTTCCGGGCCCCAGACGAAGCCGGTGTCGCCGAGGAAGTCGCCGTGCTGCTGGTGGTAGTGGTCGGCTTCGGCGTCCCACCACGCGCGGTTTGCGGCCTGGGTCTCCTTCGCGCCGAGTGGGTGCCGCCCGGCCGTGGTCCCCGGCTCGTCGGCGGGCGTCATCTGCCCGTCCGAGTTGTCGAGGGTTGCCGCCGCGTCGAGGAAGCGACCTCAGACCACCACGGCGCGCTGGCTCGCAGCGCGGGAGGGTGCGGCGCGAGGGGCGGTTCAGGCACGGTTCCGGGCCCGCAGCCGGTCGGCTCGCGTTGCCGCATCCGTGTGCCCGCCGGTAGAGTTCGGGTGCACCCGTGTGTCATCGGTGGCTCACGCGTGCGTCCGCACCGTCCCACCGAGCCCATTCTGTCCACATCGGAGTTCCTACTACATGACTGCCAGCACGGTCGACACGACCGCCCCTCAGGTTGCCGTCAACGACATCGGTACCGAGGAAGATCTCCTGGCCGCGATCGACGCGACCATCAAGCACTTCAACGACGGCGACATTGTCGAGGGTCGCATTGTCAAGGTTGACCGGGACGAGGTCCTGCTCGACATCGGCTACAAGACCGAGGGCGTCATCCCCTCGCGGGAGTTGTCGATCAAGCATGACATCGACCCCGGCGAGGTCGTCGCCGTGGGCGACGAGGTCGAGGCGCTGGTCCTCCAGAAGGAGGACAAAGAAGGCCGGCTGATCCTGAGCAAGAAGCGCGCCCAGTACGAGCGGGCGTGGGGCACGATCGAGAAGATCAAAGAGGAAGACGGCGTCGTCACCGGCACCGTCATCGAGGTGGTCAAGGGCGGCCTCATCCTCGACATCGGCCTGCGCGGCTTCCTCCCGGCCTCGCTGGTCGAGATGCGCCGGGTCCGCGACCTCCAGCCGTATGTCGGCAAGGAGATCGAGGCCAAGATCATCGAGCTCGACAAGAACCGCAACAACGTGGTCCTCTCGCGCCGGGCGTGGCTGGAACAGACCCAGTCCGAGGTGCGCACGACGTTCCTCAAGGAGCTCGGCAAGGGTCAGGTGCGCTCCGGTGTCGTGTCCTCGATCGTCAACTTCGGTGCGTTCGTCGACCTCGGCGGGGTCGACGGCCTGGTGCACGTCTCCGAGTTGTCCTGGAAGCACATCGACCACCCCTCCGAGGTGGTGGAGGTCGGTGACGAGGTCACCGTCGAGGTGCTCGACGTCGACATGGACCGCGAGCGAGTTTCGTTGTCGCTCAAGGCGACCCAGGAAGACCCGTGGCAGCACTTCGCCCGCACCCACGCCATCGGCCAGGTAGTGCCCGGCAAGGTCACCAAACTCGTGCCCTTCGGGTCCTTCGTCCGGGTGGACGACGGCATCGAGGGCCTGGTGCACATCTCCGAGCTCGCCGAGCGCCATGTGGAACTGCCCGAGCAGGTCGTTACCGTCGGCCAGGACATCTTCGTCAAGGTCATCGACATCGACCTTGAGCGTCGCCGGATCAGCCTGAGCCTCAAGCAGGCCAACGAGGATGGCGCCAACCAGGTCGAGTTTGACCCCACCGTGTACGGCATGGCGGCCGAGTACGACGAGGCCGGCAACTACAAGTACCCCGAGGGCTTCGACCCGGAGACCAACGAGTGGCTCGAGGGTTTCGAGTCGCAGCGTGAGACCTGGGAGAAGCAGTACGCCGAGGCCCATGCCCGCTGGGAGGCCCACCGGGCGCAGGTCGAGGCGGCCAGCAAGGCCGACGCTGAAGCTGCTGGCGAGGAGCAGACGTCGTACTCCTCGGAGTCCGGTGCTGATGACGAGACGCAGTCCGTTCGTCCTGCGGCTCCGTCAGCCTCGGAGGGCACCCTGGCCTCCGACGAGGCCCTCGCCGCTCTGCGCGAGAAGCTCACCGGCAACTGACGGCGACATCGCGTCATCCACCTCGGATGACGCGTCGCACGGTTCGCGAGGCCCGGGCACCCCAGGTGGGTGCCCGGGCCTCGGCGATCCGGTGGACGCTGCCGCTCCGACCGGTCCGGGACCCGGGTAAGTTTGAGCGCGTGCCACGCGCCATCGCCACCACGACGACCGTCGACCTCGACGCGATGTCCGACGACTTCGACGGCGCGCGGGTGCTGGTTGACGACACGGCTGCGGTGCTCGTTGCCGACGTCGAGCCATTCGTCGAGTACCTCCGCACCATCTCCGGTGAGCACCCGGACTGGAACGAGTACCGCCGCGCCATGGTCGACCAGGGCGCATCGCTGCTGCGAATCACGCCGACACGATGGGGCCCGGTGGACGTCGGAGGGTTCCCACCACGCCTGGCCGACACATGAGCCGTGGCCCACTGGTCCTCCCGGCGCTGGACAGGCTTGTCGATGACCGCGTGTTGCCCGGCTACTCGGTCGCCGTCCGGCGCGCCGATGACGTCCACGTCGCCGTCCGCGGCGTCGCCGACCCAAGGTCGGGCGTGCCGGTGACCGAGGCGACGTCGTACCGCCTCGGCTCGCTCTCGAAGCCGGTGGCCGGTCTGCTCACCATCGCCCTCGTCGCCGACGGCGTGCTCGACCTCGACGCCGACATCACCACCTGGTGCCCCGAACTCGCCGGGCTCCGCGTGCTCCGCGAGCCCAGCGCCGCGATCGACGACACGGTGCCGCTCGACCGGCCGATGACGGTGCGGCACCTGCTCACCATGACGAGCGGGTTCGGCATGGGCGGCACGGAGACCGCCGTGGCCGAGGCGATGGCGTCGGCCGGCATCGGCCCAGGACCGGTGCCGCCCCGGGTCACCGCCGCGCAGTTGCTCGGCCGGCTGGCCGGCATCCCGCTCGGCTTCGCACCGGGAGAGGGGTGGGCCTACCACACCTCCACCGACGTACTCTCGGTTCTCCTCGCCCGAGCCACCGGTACGGGCCTCGAGGCGCTGCTGCGCCGCCGCCTCACCGGCCCGCTCGCGGCCGGGGCGGTCTCCTTCGCCGCGCCGCCCCCGGTGCTCCGGGCGCCGGCCCTGTGGCCCCGGCCGGCCGGGTTCGAGCCGGTCGAGCCCGGCGGCCCGGCGGCCGACGAGCTGACCACGTTCTCGAGCGGCCTCTGGGCCACCGCTCCCGACCTGCTCCGCGTGCTGGACGAGTTCGCCCGCCCCTCGGTCGTGCCTGCGGATGCCGTGGCGCACGCCGTCGCACCTGCCCTCACCGACCGGCAACACCACGCTGCCGCAGGCTTTCTCGGCCCACACCAGTCCTTCGGTCTGCACGTCTCGGTCACGACCGCCGACGACCCGGTCGGGCCGAGGGCCGGCAGCGTCGGCTGGGCCGGTGGAGTCGGCACCCTCGGCCACGTCGACTCGGCTAGCGACCTCACCGGTGCGCTCCTGACCAACCGGATGGTCGACGGCCCCGACGGCTCCCCGGCGTTCGCGGCATTCGTCGCCGACCTCTACTCCAGCGGATGACGCCCACCCCGAGGTGGGGTTGACGCCCCGCGGAGGCGCCGCGAGCCGGAGTTCACGAGGCAGCCGTAGCCGCCCGGTAACGTCACCGTCATGCTGCGCATCGGGCTTACCGGCGGGATCGGCTCTGGCAAGTCCACCGCAGCCGCCACCTTCGCTGCGCTCGGCGCGGTCATCGTCGATGCCGATGTGGTGGCCCGCGAGGTGGTGCGGCCCGGAACTCCGGCACTTGCCGCAATCGCCGAGCGCTTCGGCCTCAGCGTGCTCCGGAGCGATGGCGCACTCGACCGGCCGGCGCTGGGCCGCATCGTGTTCGGCGATCAGGATGCGCTGCGTGACCTGGAGGCGATCACTCACCCGGCGATCCGGCGGCGCACCGCTGACCTGATGGCCGCTGCTCCACCGGACGCGATCCTCGTGCACGACATGCCGCTCATCGTGGAACAGCAGATGATCGGGGAGTACCACCTCGTCGTTGTCGTCGGGGTTGCCGAGGGTCCTCGACTCCGCCGGCTCGTTGAGCACCGGGGGATGAC
>JBOFLG010000138.1:0-30414 GCA_051657745.1 Dermatophilaceae bacterium
GCGGCGCCGCGAAACCGGGGCCCGGCGGCGGTGTTCCGGTCACCCTGGAGCAGGTGCGGCTGCCGGCCGGGGTCGCGCCCGTCGCGGTCACCAGCGCCGGTGACCGCGTGCTGGTCGGTGGTCGCGCACCCAAGGGGTCCTCGGTGCGTCCTCGGCTCTACCTCGGACCGGATGCCGCCCGCCTCGCCGAGGTGCCCGTCGCACCCGTATCGCCCACTGCGTTCGAGGCGAGGTGGTTCCAGCTCGACCTCACCGCCGAGGGCCGGGTCATGGCGCTCGCTGGAGCGCCGGCCGGGGCGCACTCGAACACCCGGTGGAGCACGTGGAGCGGCACCGCTGACGGTGTGGGTGAGCTGACCCAGCCGTTCGAAACCTTCGGCGGCTGGGGTGCGGGGGAGCTCAACGGCTACGTACGCACCCCCGGTGGTGAGGCGATCGTTGGGTCGTGGGAAGGCTCGACCGGCCTCGACATCGCGGTCTGGCGGTTCGCCGGAGAGCGGTGGACTCGCACGCCCACCGCGGCCGGGTCGGCACTGGCCAACACCCCGCAGTCGCTTGCCGCCGCTCGCCGGGCGACGGCTCGCGGGGACGGGGTGATCGCGTCGGGGTCGGTCACCGAGCTGCGGCCCGGCTCGGTCGCCCTGCGCCCGGCCGTGTGGGTTACCGACTCGATCAACGCGCCGTGGCGGCGGGTCGATCTACCCTCGCCGGCAACGCTCGCCGAGGCGCATGCCGCGGGCTGTACCCCCGACCGGTGCACGGTGGTCGGCCAGGCCGACGGGCGGTTGGTCGCGTGGGTGGTCGCCGCCGACGGCGAGGTGACACCGGTCGAGGGGCTGCCCACGGTGGGCGTCGGCGACAAGGTTCAGCTGCTCGCGCCGATGCCCGCGGATGACGGCACGCACCGGTTCGTCGTTGCCGACGGTGCCGCGGGCCGAGTGGTCGAGGTCGACGCCGACGGCGCGGTCGGCTGGCGCGCGTACTCGGCTCCGGGGGTCCCGGTCGCGGCGGCGACCACCTCGGCCGGGGTGGCCTGGGTGGTGCACGAGGCCGCTGACGGCACCACGGTGCTGCACACCATCCGGCGCTGAGTTGTGCCGCGCCGCAACCGGGTCGACCCGTGGGGCGACCCGAACGCCGTTTCCGCGCGTGGGCTGCTCACCGGCAATCGCGGCTGTCACGTCGTCGACGACGGGCAGGTCGTGCGCCAGCACGCGAACCGGGCGTGGATCACCTGCCGCCTGGAGTTCCGCGGGTGGCGTCATCCGCTCGCTGCGCCGCGCCGGTGGACACCAGTGTTCTTCCTCGATGACGCGGTGGCGCTCGCGGCCGGTCACCGGCCGTGCGCCACCTGCCGACGTACGGAGTACCTCGCTTACCGCGATGCCGTCGGGCGCGCGATCGGGGTGCAGCGGCGGGGTCGGCGCCACCTGCGCTGCGAAAGTTGGCCAACCACCATCCGCGTCGACCGGTCGACGCACCCACCACCCGAAGGAGAAGCCATGAGCAACAACGCACTTCAGCTCGACATCCCGGCCGGCGTACCGTGGATCGACTTCGCTCGCGAGTTCGACGCTCCAGTTGCCGCCGTCTTCACCGCGCACCGCGACCCCGAGCAGGTCAGGCAGTGGCTCGGGCCCGCCGACCTGGTCATGGAGATCGACCACTGGGAGTTCGTCACCGGCGGCGGATACGCCTACACGCACTCTCGCGACGACGACGTGTACGGCTTCCGCGGTGTGTTCCACTCGGTGCGGGAGAACGAGTTCGCGCTGCAGACCTTCGAGTTCGACGGAGCCCCCGACGAGGTGGCGCTGGAGTTCATGTGGTTCGAGGATCTCGGCGACGACCGCACCCGGCTGCGCGGCCGCAGCGTCGGGCGCACCGTCGAGGGCCGTGATGCGATGGTCGAGTCAGGCATGGAGCACGGCATGGCCGAGAGCTATGACCGCCTCGACGTACTCCTCGCTGGATGACGACGGCTCACTCGTCGGCGTCGCGCCCGGCGTCTGCGAGCCGTTCGCGGAGCCGGGCGCGCACCTCGTCGGGGGTGTAGGCCCGCCGCTGTCGCTCGCCGCGCGCCACCAGGGCTCCGGTGGCGACGACGCCGGTGACTGCGGCCAGCCCGGCGAGTTTGAACCATCGGTTGCGGTTGCGCTGCGGCATGCACCGCAGGCTACCGACCCACCGACCCACCGACCTACCGGGCTACCGGGCTACCGGGTCAGCGCGATTGCCGCCCCGGTCGCCGGCCTCGCACCGACCGTGCGACATCCGAGGGCCAGCGCGCGGGTGTCGCCCACGCCCCGATTCGAGGCCGACCGGTGCGGCTACCGGCCGCTGGCCGGTTCGGCGGGTCTGCGAAGCCGGGCGGGCAGAAACGCGGCGCCGGGTGCGTCATCCGAACTGGCCACGGAATCCGCCGCGTTGGCGACCGCGCATCGCCGCAGCGACAGGCAGCCGCAGCCGATGCACGAGTCGAGGCCGTCGCGCAGCCGCTCCAGTGCGTCGATCTGGTCGTCGAGCCGGCTCCGCCAGTGACGCGAAATACGTTGCCAGTCAGCCTTGCTCGGCGTGCGCTCGGCAGGGAGGCCGGAAAGTTCGGCGGTGATCTCCTCGAGGGTCAGGCCCACGTTGGCGGCGGCCCGGATGAAGGCCAGCCGCCGGAGCGTCTGGCGCGAGAACAGCCGTTGGCCCCCGGCACTGCGTTGGGCCGAAATCAGGCCGCGGCTCTCGTAGTAGCGCAACGCGGACGCAGTGAATCCACTGCGGGCGCCTACCTCGCCGATCGACATCAACTCCTGTGTGTGCATACCGCCACCAGTCGCTCGTCACATATCTTGACTTCACGTTAACATGAGGTAGCAGGCTCTCGGCCATGAACTCCGAACGCAACGTCGCCCTCATCACCGGAGGGTCCGCGGGCCTCGGCCGCGAACTCGCCCATCGCCTCGCTGACCAGGGGTGGTCGGTCGTCATCACCGGGCGCCGAGCCGGCCGGGTCGAGGATGCCGTGCGCCCCGGCGTGCATCCAGTGCGCGGTGACGTAGGCGACGCCGACCATCGGTCGGTGCTGGTCGACATGGTCACCGACCTCGGCCGTCTCGACCTATTGGTCAATAACGCCAGCACGCTGGGGCCGACACCGCTGCCGCTGGTCGCCGACCTGCCACCCGGCGCGCTCGACCCGGTCTGGCGAACCAACGTGGACGCTCCGATCGACCTGCTGGTTCGGCTACTGCCGGCGCTCGCGGCCAGTGGCGGGGTGGCGGTGTCGGTGTCCTCCGACGCGGCGGTCGAGCACTACCCGGGCTGGGGCGCGTACGGCGCCTCGAAGGCCGCGCTCGAGCACCTCACGCTGACTGTCGCGGCCGAGAACCCCGAGGTCCCGATCTATGTGATCGACCCGGGAGACATGCGCACCGAGATGCATCAGGAGGCATTCCCGGGCCAGGACATCAGCGACCGGCCGCTCCCGGCAACGGTGGTGCCAGGGATGCTCGCGCTGCTCGCGCGTCGACCACTGTCGGGCCGGTATCGCGTCGCCGACCTCGCCGCCGGGGATCTGGCCACGGCGCAGCCGGTCGCCGAGCCGGACGCCGAGGTGCTGGCTGCTGGGATGCCGGTCTCCGCGGAACGTGCTGTCGCGGAGCGGGTGGTGTCGCTGTGACCGCGGTGGTGGGCCGGCCGACTACCCGGTTTTCGCCAGCGGCGTTCGCGACGGTACCCCCGGAGTCGCGCGGCCTGGCCCGCGATGAGGTGCGCCTCCTCGTGGCCCGGCCGAACGGCATCCGGCACGTACGCTTCCGCGACCTCGCCGACCAGCTCGGCCCCGGTGACCTCGTGGCGGTCAACACCTCCGCGACCGTGCCGGCCGAACTCGACGGCGACCTCACCGGGAGGGGCGCGGTCGTCATCCACGTGGCATCCCGGCTCGCCGACGACAGCCGGGTGGTCGAGGTGCGGACCGCGCCGGATGCCGAGCGGGCGGTACTGGATGCCGAACCGGACGACCTGGTGACGGCAGGTGCAGTCGTCATCCAGTTGGCCGAGCCGTACCCATTCCGGGCCTCGCCGACGGGCGCGGGTAACCGGCTGTGGCGAGCTGCGGTGACCGGGGACCTCGACCGCGAACTGGCGACCCGCGGGCGCCCGATCGGGTACGGATATCTCGAGCGGCCGCTCCCGCTGGAGGCGTACCAGACCGTGTTCGGGATCCAACCGGGAAGTGCCGAGATGCCCTCTGCGGGGCGGCCGTTCACGACCGAGCTGGTCACGCGGCTGGTTGCGGCTGGGGTCGGTGTCGTGCCGGTCACCCTGCACACCGGCGTGTCGTCGCAGGAGGCGGGCGAAGGCCCGCAGCCAGAGTGGTTCGAGGTGCCTGGCGCGACGGCCGCCGCGGTGAACGCGACCCGCGCCGCCGGCGGTCGGGTGGTCGCGGTCGGCACCACGGTCACCCGGGCGCTGGAGTCAGCGGTGGCGGATGGCGCGGTCGTCGCCCGCTCGGGGTGGACCGACCGGGTCGTGACCGCAGGCGACCCCCCGCAGGTGGTGAGTGGTCTGATCTCGGGGTGGCACGACCCGGCGGCCTCACATGTCCTGCTGGTCGAGGCGGTCGCCGGCGAATCCCTGACCCAGGCCGCCTACGACGCGGCGGTGGCGGCCGGCTACCTGTGGCACGAGTTCGGCGACAGCGCACTGTTTCTCCCCTGATCGGTGCGGTCGGTCCGGGGCCTGGTGCGGTTGGTGCTCGCCGGTGTGCGGCGGGCTGAGTTCATGCTGCCCCTGTGGGGACCCGCTGTGCACGGGAGATGGGCGTAGCCCTCGGTGGCAACAAACAGTTGGTGTGTTCGACACCTGGGAGTCGCCCTTTTGCTGCGGGGCCGCCGGTCCGGTTAGTACGCTTTCGAACGCCGAGAGGGACATTGGCCACCGACCGCCACCAGCGAGGCTGACCATTTGTCATGCCGGTGCTTCATCCACCACCCCTGCAACTGTGAGGAATCCTTTTGATGCACAAATTTCCTATCCGGTCGCTCGTCGCCACCGGCGTCGCGGCATTGCTGGTCGCCGCCGGCGCATCGAATGCGCACGCCGACCCGGAATTCACCCCGGATGCCAATGACGTCGTCGGCGTCGGGTCAGACACCACCGAACTCGTGATGAACACGCTGGCCACCGAGTACAACAATTCTGGTGATGTCGTGGCGGGGCGCCGGTTGGCGTCCTGGGACGCGGTCGGGTCGCGGTTCATCAGGCCGCGTTTCGGCGCGGGGCCGATCCTCCGCCCGACCGGCTCCTTCGCCGGGATCGACACCATCCAGGAAACGCGGTCGGTGACCTTCGCTCGCTCCTCGCGCGGCCCGGACGAGATCGCTGATCGGGGAACGGTGTTCTACCCCTTCGCGAGAGACAGACTGAACTACGCCTACGCCAAGCCGACGAGCGTGGTCGCAACTAACCTGTCGTCAGCCGATCTCCGGGAGATCTACACCTGCGTCAAGACGAACTGGCAGCAGTTCGGTGGCCCGAACAAGCGAATTCAGGCCCGAATCCCCGAATTCGGCGCAGGGCTCCGCACGTTCTTCCTCAACTCGATCGGAGTCACCGAGGAACAGATCGCGGAGGCCGTCGATCAGCCAGACACTCGGTGCGATGTCGCCGCGGTTCAAAGCAATGACCCTGCTGCGGTGATCGACCAACCGGGCGCGATTGTGCCGTTCTCTGTTGCGAAGTACTCGTCGCTGCCAATCAGTGACAAGGACCAGGTTTCCCTTGCCACGATGGCACCGTTTGCGCCGAGCCGACTCGTGTACAACGTGCTCCGCGCCAACAGCGTGCCGGCCATCGGGCCACTCTTCGATGAGGCCAGCTGGATCTGTACGAGCACCCGAGCCGGCCAGGTCATCGCGGCACGGGGCTTTACCCGGCTGCCGTCCGGCCAGTGTGGGGTGGGCGTGCCGGTCCCGTGACCGCTCGCACCACGTAACAACAGCATCGCCAGCCCGGCGGTAGCGACTCGGATTCGTCATCCGGGCCGCTGCCGCCGGGCTGATGCTGTCAGAAGGGCCGCTCACGATCGCGGGGCGATGACCAGACCGGCGGGAAAGGCCGCGTCAGTGCCGCGCCACGAGGCGCGGCGTGCGCATTGCCCCGGTTCGGCCGCACCGCCGAACCGGGGCCGGGGCGCCGACGGCTGGTGCCGCCATCCGAGATCCTGACGGTCGCGGATGCCGGATGGCGGCACCGTGGCATCCGAGCCTCACCCTGCGTGGCCCGGGTGCCGGTGTGGTGGTGTCACGGCCGAACCAGGTGGGGGTGACGGACTCCACCGAAGGTATCGGACCGGCGATCTGCGCGCCTGCGCATCGTCGGCGCTGCCACCCCGGGGGCGGTCATCCACGGTTGGCGATGCGACCCCGGCCTGCAACTTTTCACATGCGAAAACCTACCGTGCCATCCGTGATGGCGCGAGTCGTGGAAGAGCCATCGGCGAGTCAAGACATGGCAGGCGCTTTTTGCGTGAGAAAAGCAGACTGTCGGCCGCCGAATGGCGTACGACCACGCGACCTCGGGCCAGGGCTGGCAAACTAGGCCTGTCATGCCGCAGGACTCCTCAGGCACCAGCCCCGACGATTGCCCGTCGCTGCCCGACGTCGCGTCGGCGCTCAACCGTCTCCTCACGACCGTGCGATGGATCGACGGCGAGGGCCTGTTGCACGACTACGACAACAACGTGCACCTCGCCCGTGCGGTGTCGATGGTGCGCGGGCTGACCTCACATGTGTATATCCAGCGGATCCGGCAGGGCACCCAGCCGGACCCCCGGGCGAGTGTGTTGTGGGCCATTGCTCGGGTGCTCAGCGAACGTGCGGCGGTCGAGATCACGATGGACTACTTCTTCAACCCGGCGACCCGGGCTCGCATCCAACGGGCGCTCGACCTCGAGTTGGAGCGGGTGATGATGCGGTCTCGGAGTCAACGCGGATGACGCTGGCTCGCCCGGTGGTACGTGATCGTCCTGCCGAGCCGGTCAGGCACCACGGCGGACCGGAAAGGCTGAGGCGGTGACGAACACCAACTCCGTCTCCTTCGGAACACGTTCTCCCGCAGCCTGTTTGCGCTCAACAGAACGTGCCTTGAAGCGCTCGAAGACCTCGGCCAATGCCGCATCGAGCTCATCGAGATCGGTGGCGGTGAGCCACAGCGAGTAGTCCCGGCCGATCTGGGCCTCGACCCACTCCCGCGACCACTCCCCGGTCTGCCGTTCGGCGTCGAACCGGCGGATCCGATTGATCCGACGCTGCACCATGATCCAGGACAGATCCTCCAGCGCCCGGGCGATCGCGGGGTCACCGCCAGCGTCGTTGGACCAACTGATCGGGACCTCACGAGCCCGCCACATTGCCGCTCGGCCCCTGCCGCCGACATGATCGATCCACCCACCCTCGGCCAGAGCGCCGAGATGCGCCTGGATGCCGCCGCGCGCCTCGGGCACGACCCGGGCCAGTTCGGCCGTCGACAGCGGCCGCCCTTCCGCCTTCAACTGCTCGAATAGATCCATCCGCGCCGGGTCGGCAGCCGCCCGAAAATACCGGAGTCGGTCGATGTCCACGGTGAGCACTCTAGGGCGAGCGAGACACCGGGCGTGCCGCCGCTGGGCACGCAGGTATGGGGACGTCGCATCCGACGGAGAGCGATGCGGAAAGATGTGGGGGCCAGTACTGGCACCACTCCACAGTGAAAGGGAATTTTCGTCATGCGACGCTTCTTCACCGTTCTTGGCATCCTCGCCGCGCTCGTCGCCGTCCCGGCGGCCACTGCCAATGCAGCACCGATCGGACCGGCCTACAAGGTGTGCGCCGTATGTTGAGGATGTAGGACGCCGGGCCCGCGCTGGTTCGGTGCCTTCGCGCTCTGCGCTGGCGCGGCCGGGTGTGCTCTGCGCTGGCGCGGCCGCGCCAGCGTGAGCCACTGCGGGGCAGGGTCCGGCTACCTCATTACCGCGCCCCGCGCGGTACTGAGGTAGCCGGACCCGACACGCGCCCCGGACGTCTCTGGCCGGTGCCGACTGGAACCCCCGACCGGTGCCGGCTGGTCACGCTGGTGGGGTCGTGGTCGGGCTGCTGGGGGCTGGGCAGGTCGGTGGTGCAGTCGCGCTAGTTGCGGGTGCGAGGCCGGTGAACCTGGCACCGAGGGCGACATCGACGCCGGTTCCGGTGCGGGCATCCTTAATCATGGTGGTGCCGGTGGGCATTGCGGACAACACCAGTTTCGCCTGTGCCTCGCCCGCCGCTCCATGCCGAACCTCGGCCACGGCCGGGGTCGGCCGCTTCGAGGTGTCGTTGCCGACGCTGCCGACAGTGAACCCACGCTCAGCGATCGATCGCGAGGTCTGCCCGGCGAGCCCGGTGCGTGCGGTGGCGTTGAGCACGGTGACCGTGACCTGCGCCGGCGCGAGCGCCCGGAGATCGTCCGGACCACACGGAGCCGCCGGTGCAGCCGGTCCGGAGGAACTCTCGGCGGTGCGGGATGGCGAGGTGTCGTCAGCGCGGAAGTAGGAGAGCGCGTACCAGAACGCGAAGAACATCGCCAACAGCAGGACGCCGAACGTAGTCGCCGTGCGGCGCCTCCGCTCTCGTGCCCGCCTCGTTGCCGGCGAGTCTGTCGGGTACGAAGTCATGGCGGCCTACAGAGCAAGCACCCGTGCGTGGAGAGTGGGCCGTTGCTGCAAGGCGGCGCGGAGCGCTCGGTGGAGGCCGTCCTCGAGATAAAGCGTTCTGTCCCACTCGATGACATGCGCGAACAGGTCGCCATAGAAAGTGGAGTCCTCGGACAGCAACATGTGCAGGTCGAGCTCGCGTTTGGTGGTGACGAGATCGTCGAGCCGGACCAGCCGTGGGGGCACGTCGGACCATTGCCGCGCGGTGTACCCGTGGTCGGGGTACGGGCGGTCGTCACCGACGGCCTTGAAGATCACCACCACACTGTAGGACGCGCGAGCCCGCTGGTTGGGTGGCGCGCGCACACCTGAGCACTAGATTGACGCAGATGACCGAGAGCAGCGACTCCAGCAGCCCCGACCACAGCCTCCCGGTGACGGGTGGGTCCGCCTCCGCGATCGCCGGCCCCGGCGACCACGACGCGGCCGACCCGACGGCCGCAGAGTCGCGCGACCCGGTTGGTGGTCCCACCGCCGGTGACGCCACCGCTGTCTCGGATGCCGCCGCGGCGTCATCCGGCTCGTCGTTGCTCGACACGATCCGCGCCGGATACTCCTTCGACGGCCCGGCGTTGCAGTTCGGGGCCGCCGTCATCGACGGTACGGCGCACCCCGGCGCGCCGGTCGGCATCCCGCTCACGGCGATGAACCGACACGGGCTGATCGCCGGTGCCACCGGCACCGGCAAGACCAAGACGCTGCAACTGATGGCCGAGCAGCTGCTCGAGGCGGGCGTGCCGGTGTTTCTCGCCGACGTCAAGGGCGACCTGTCCGGCCTGGCCAGCCCCGGCCAGCCGAACGAGAAGATCAGCGCTCGCGCGACGGATATCGGGATGACGTGGGAGGCCACCGCCTACCCCACCGAGTTCTACGCGCTCGGCGGGCTCGGCACCGGTATCCCGGTTCGCACCACGATCTCGGCGTTCGGGCCGACCCTGCTCGCCAAGGTGCTTGGGCTGAACGCCACCCAGGAGTCGAGTCTCGGGCTGGTGTTCCACTACGCCGACACCAAGAAGCTGTGGCTCGACACCGTGGCCGACCTGCGCGCCGTCGTGCAGTTCCTCACCTCCGACGAGGGCAAGGCCGACCTGAAGGAGCTCGGCGGGCTGTCGGCGGCTACTGCGGGCGTCATCCTGCGGGAATTGGTCAACTTTTCGGCCCAGGGTGCTGAGGCGTTCTTCGGCATGCCGGAGTTCGACACCGCCGACCTACTCCGCACCGGGCCCGACGGGCGGGGCGTGGCGTCGATGCTCGAGTTGCCGGCGGTGCAGGACAAGCCGCAGCTGTTCTCGACGTTCCTGATGTGGCTGCTCGCTGACCTGTTCCACGACCTGCCCGAGGTGGGTGACCTCGACACACCCAAGCTGGTGTTCTTCTTCGACGAAGCGCACCTGCTGTTCACCGACGCCAGCCCCGACTTCCTCGACGCGGTGCAGCAGGCCGTGCGCCTCATCCGCTCCAAGGGGGTGGGCGTCTTCTTCGTCACCCAGTCACCCACCGATGTGCCCGACGAGGTGCTCGCCCAACTCGGCAGCCGGGTGCAGCACGCGCTGCGGGCATTCACCCCGGATGACGCGAAGGCGCTCAAGGCGGCCGTGCAGACCTACCCGACCACCGAGTACGACCTCGCCGAGCTGCTCACCACGCTGGGCACCGGAGAGGCGGTCATCACGGTGCTGTCCGAGAAGGGCGCGCCGACCCCGGTGGCCTGGACCCGCATGCGGGCGCCCGAGTCGTTGATGGCGCCGTCGCCGCCGGCGCTGCTCGAGTCGACCGTCGCCGGCTCGTCGCTGGCGGCGAAGTACCCGGCCACGGCCACCGAACGTGATTCCGCGGCCGAAATGCTCGACCGGGCAGCCGATCCTGCCGCCTCGGCCGGTGCCGAGCCGGCCGCTGCCGAGAAGGAGCCGGGGCCCGCGCCGGCCGGACAGCCACCAGCCACGCGCGCCGAGCCGAAACCCACGGCCGACGAGCCCGGCATCGTCGAGAAGGTGGTGAAGAGCTCGGCGTTCAGATCGATGCTGCGCTCGGCCGGCACCGTGATCGGCCGCGAGATCACCAGGTCTGTCTTCGGCACCAGCCGCCGTCGCCGGTGACGGTGCCCCACGCCCGCCCCTCTGCGGCCTCATGAGTGCGGATGGCGTGCCCGCCGGGTCGAGCGCGGATGGCGTGCCCGCCGGGTCGAGCGGGGGTGGTGGACGTGCTCGGCTAAGCCGGGTGCGACTGTGTGGTGGGCTGTTGCTGGTTGCCGGCGTCGGGTGGGCCCTGGCCACGGCCTGGGGCGCGGTGCTCCACAGCCATCTGGCGTACCCGGCCGTCCTGGTGGTCACGATCGTGGTCGCGGCGTTCCTCGCCGCCGGGCGTCCGGCGCCGGGTCGGCTGCGCTGGCTCCGGTACGCCGCGGCCATGCTGGGTGCGCTGGTGCTGGCGGTGGTGACGGTGGCCGGGCGCCCGCTCCCCGCGACCTCGCGTGCCGGGGCCGCCATGAACGGCGGCCCCGCGGTGCTGGTCGAGGAGTCGGTGACGGCGATCGTCATCCGGCCTCGCGACCTCGACCCGGACGCGGTCGGGCTCGCGTTCCATCCCGGGGCGCTGGTCGACCCGCGGGCGTACCTGCCGCTGTTGTCGCAGGTGGCGGAGGCTGGGCACCCGGTGGTGCTGGTCAAGGCTCCGTTGGGCCTGGCGCTGCTCTCGCCGGATGCCGCGGGCGTGGCGCGCGACCGGATGCCGCAGGTCCCCCGGTGGGCGATCGGTGGGCACTCGCTCGGCGGCGCGATGGCCTCGCGCGAGTTCGGCGGTGCGAGGATGCCGGCCGGGCTGGTGCTCTGGGCCAGTTACCCAGCCGAGTCGCTTACCGGCGCGGACATTCCGGTGCTGTCGGTGTCGGGTTCACGCGACGGGCTGGCCGTCCCCGCCGAGATCGAGGCGTCCCGCGCCGACGTGCCAGAGGCGGCGGAGTTCGTGGTGGTCGACGGCGCGAATCACGCGATGTTCGGTGACTATGGCGCGCAGCGCGGCGACCGCCTGGCCACCGTGGGCCGCGCCGCCGGCCAGGCCGAGATCGTGGCCGCCACGGCAGGCTTCCTCGACGGGCTCCGCGGCATCGACGACCGGTAGCCAACGTGCTCGCGCTCCGGTCCGCGCGGCTGCGACCCCGTGGTGGCCGTGGTCAGTGGGCGGCCAACTGCCGTGTGGTGCGGCAGGTGCCGAGTGGCGGCTATCGCCCCTCGAGGGCTAGAGCGCCAGAACGGCTCGGGCGTAGGCGCATTCGAGGTCGACATCCTCGAGTTCATGCTCGACGCCCGCCTCGCGCCAGTGCACTCGCCACCCGGCGCCGGTGCGGATGACGGTGCGCAGCCGGTCGCCGAGCAACTCGCGTAGTTGGTCCTCGCGGGGCAGCCAGAGCGCCTGGTCGAGGGTGACCGAGTCGAGAGCCCACTCGGTGGTGCCGTTGAACCCGAGGAGGCGTTGGCCACGGAATGAGTGCACCTCGACGGTGAGGTCGGACACCCAGAAGACGTTGTCGGTGAGTAGTTCGGCATCGATGACGAACCGGTCGCCGGGCCGCGGCTCCCAGAGCACACCGGCGTCGAGCAGCGACCGAGCCAGTTCGACGGTAATCACCTCGGCATTGTCACCCGGCGTCCGGGCCCGGTGGACGTGGCGGGCACGGGAGACGTGGCGGGCACGGCGGGCACGGGAGACGTGGCGGGCACGGCGGTCGCGGCGGCGACGTGCGCGTCATCCGGGACCGGTCTCGGATGACGCGCGGCCGTCATCCCCAGTTCGCGGCCAGGGTGAGGCAGAACGGGTGGCCGCTGGGGTCGAGCAGCACCCGCCAGGTCTCGCCGGGCTGCTCCTCGGGCAGGGTGGCGCCCAGCGCCACGCAGGCGGCGGCACCCTCGTCGAGATCATCGACGGCGAGGTCGAGATGAAACTGCTTGCTGCCGTGCTCGTTCGGCCAAGCTGGTGGCTGGTGGTCTGGGAGGGTGCCGAACCCCAGCGCCATCCCGCCGGGCCCGGTGAGCATCGCGTACGCGTCCTCCTCGTGGGCGATGTCCCAGCCGAGCAGCTGCGACCAGAACGTGGCATCGCGGCGGGCGTCGGAGCTGTCGAGGCTGAGCATCTTCAGGGCGGCGGCGGACATGGGTGGGTCCTCTCTTCGGGTTCCGGATGACGCAACCCTCCTACGCTGGCCCCGTGCCGGCTAGGACAAACCCGACAGATCCCCGGCGGACGTCCGGCCGCGTGCGTCCCGAGCAGGGCGCGGCGTCGGTCAGTGGGTCGGGCCCGAGGTTGACCGCCACCGCCTCGTTCGCCGGCATCCTGCGCCCCGAGGAGTTCGGTCGGCACGTGGCGCTGCGGCGCGAGCCCGCCGGGGACCCGGTGGCAGCCTGGGTCGAGAACCACTGGTCGCTGCGCTGGGATCTACCCGACGGTCGGTGGTTCGCCACCGAGACCCTGCCGCATCCCACCTGCGCGCTCACCCTGGAGGTGCTCAGCCACCCCCGGGCCGAGTTGCCGCCAGGGGAGCGGCTCGTCGTCACCGGGGTGGTCACCCGGCGTTTCGACGTCGAGGTGCGCGGCTCGGGGCGGGTGGTCGGGGTGCGCTTCCGCCCGGGTGGGTTGGCAGCGCTCGCCGGGCGGGCGGCATCCGCGTGGACCGACCGCACCGTGCCGGCGCGGGAGGTGCTGCCGGATGACGTGTGCGCGCGCCTTGACGACCCGGACCTCGCCGAGGACGCCAGCGCCTGGGCGAGCGCGGCAGAGCAGGTGCTGGGCGGCATCCGGCCCGACGCCGACCCGCAGTACGAGCTGCTGCTCGGGGTGGTGGCTGAGATGCTCGCCGACCGGGCGCTGCTGACCGTGGCCGACGTCGCCCGCCGCGCGGGCACGACGCCGCGCACGGTGCAGCGGCTGTTCACCCACTACGTCGGGGTCGGGCCGAAATGGGTGCTCGCGCGGTACCGCATGCACGACGCGGTGTCCGAGTTGGATGACGGGTACGCCGACTCACTCGCCGACCTCGCGCATCGCTACGGCTGGTACGACCAGGCCCATTTCACCCGCGACTTCACTGCCCTGGTCGGCGTCGCCCCCCGCGAGTACCGCGATCGCTCGGCGGGCGGCTGAGGATCTGGGCCGGGTCCTGCCCGTACCGCGCGTGGGCGACGGCGAACGTGGTGACGGCGTCTGTCGGGGCTGACTGCCAGCTCGTGAGGTGGCCGCCGGGACCGGTGATCGAGGAGGCGCGCGAGGGGGGAGCACGTTCAGTCCGAGCCTGGCTCGTGGGTACGCGGTACGGCGATGGCGAGTTCGGTGGCGTCGTAGGCGTCGAGCAGGTCTCCGAGGGCCAGGTCGAGGTGGTGGGCGGCATCCGGGAGTCGTTCGCGGAGGTCGCGCTGGAGTCGGCTCACTGCTTCGACGCAGGCCGCGACCTGGTTTCGGGCTCGGCGGGACTCGGTGGTAGGCCCAGCGCTGGCACGCGGGCCGAGCCTGCCGGAACGTCGTTCTGCGCCAGACATACTCACTGGCTCACCGTCTCGTTCGATGTCATGACGGCTGGACTGGGGCACGGGCCGGCGGCAGGTTCGAGGACCAGCGCGGCCGGTCCTGCCAGTTCGACGGGGACGCGTCGTCGCATCGACGGCCCCTCGTGGGTTTCTCGGTGTTGTGCGGTGGTCGCCATCGCCTACTCCTGTCTCTTGCTCGTGTGCGGTCGCGCAGTCTGGGGCGTGGCCGACGTCCGGTCGTTCTGGTGAGAGCACCTCGATCGTGAGGTAGACGCCACGACCGACGGGAGCCCCTCTGATTCGAGCCGGTTGATGGTCGCCGGGACGGGGCGCTTGGTCTCCCGTCCCGGCGCCAGGTCTTCACCCTGACGTCCAACGTGTCGGAGGACCACGAAGTCAGCACGAAGCCCGCCCGCACTCACGGCGCAGGGGCCGGGTCGGGTGAGCGCTAGCCTTGACCGGTTGTCCGTGACGGGAGGTCTCTCGCTGTGATCGTCACGCAGTGGACGGGCCGCGAGGCGAGGCACCTGCGGCGGGCGGTGCGGATGACGATCGCCGAGTTCGCCCACGTCCTAGGCGTCAGCACCCGAACGGTCGACAACTGGGAGGCCCGCGGCCACGACATCGCACCCCGCCCGGAGATTCAACGCGCCCTCGACACGCTCCTTTCGCGCGCCGACCCGGCCGCACAGGTGCGGTTCGGCGCTCAGGTGACACCTCCCACAGGTGGTGACGGTCTCACCACGACGATGTCCGCCGAACTTTCGTTGGCACCCGGGAAGGACCCCCTGCCGTGGCTAGCAACGACAGATACCCACGAACGAGTCGAGGACGGCCAGCTCGATGACGTGGTCGCCTATATGCGGCATCTCATCGGAATGGACAACACGTTGGGCAGCGCGGGCCTGGCGACACTGGCCATTGCGCAGTTCCATCGCCTGCGTCGGCGATTCGAGGAATCGACGGCCGCGACCGGGCGCCAGGTGGATGTCGTCGCCCTCCTGAGCGAGTTGGCCGAGGTTGCGGGCTGGCTGGCGTTCGACGATGCGGACCAGGAGACCACGAGGCGGATGAATCACGAGTCGCTGTACTACTCCGGCCTTATCGGCGAAAGGCGGGTGAAGATCCTGACGTTGCAGAACTCCAGCATGCAGGCGGGGTTTCTCGGTCGACCGCGGGAGGCCCTGGCCATCGCCGATTCGGTGCTCGACGGGCCTGGTTCGCTGTCTCCTCGGCTGCGGTCGCTGTTCCTCGTTCGGCGCGCGCGGGCGCTCGCCCAGGGAGGGGACGCGTCGGCGCTTCGAGTCTTCGCCGAGGCCAGGCACCTGCACCTGGACGGGGTTGCCGATCGTGACCCCGACTGGGTCTGGTGGGTCGACGACCGTGAACTGTCCTGGCACGAGGGGATGATTCTGACGGACCTGGGCAAACCGCGGGACGCGCTGGCACGGTTCGAGCACTCCGTCGCCGTGGTGCCACCGGGTGAAACCCGTAGCCGGTATCTTCACCTGGCATACCTGCTGCGCGCGCAGTGTGCCGCTGGGGCCTGGTCGGAGACGGACGACACGATCGAGCGGTTGATCCCTCTGGTAGGCGAGGTCGCGTCACGGCGAATCCATATCCTCCTGGGCGAGTTGGCGCCGGTGGCGTTGGTACACGCTCCGCAGGGCACGAAGGGGTCTTTCGAGCGGCTGGATCGACTGGTGGCGGTGATGCACGATGGCTGACTGGAATTCGGACCTGCCAGTCGCAGACAGTCGACTGGAGCAGTACTTCTTGACATCGCCGAGCAAGCTGGCGCTGCTGATCGACGCGGCGGGCATTGTGCCGGGCGATCGTGTCGTCGAACTTGGGGCGGGTGCCGGCACGGTCGCCAGGCACGTTCCGTCCTTCGCAGAGCTGACCCTGGTCGAGCTCGACGCCAGGCTCGCTGGCCGGCTCAGGGAGCGCTTTCCGCAGGCCACGGTCCTCACCGATGACGCCCTGACGGTCGTCCATGACCTGCCCTGCGAGGTGTTGCTGTCGAATCTTCCCGGGCAGGTGACCAGGCGACTGTTGCACCGACTTGAGGGCCTGCCGTTCAGGACGGCTGTCCTGGCTGTCGACGACTCGTTCATCGGGGACGACGTGACGACGGTCTTCGTCGTCGATCAGGTGGCAACCCTCGACGAGGACGATTTCCAACCTCGCCAACCTGACAAGTCCCGGCTCGTGCGGCTGACCCGCCGGTGATCGTCGGTCAGTGAGGTCTTCTCGCCAGTCGCGATATGCGATGCAGCGCGAGATCGCCGACCGGATATCGTCCAGGCGCTGTGCGTCCGAGCGGCTGATACAGCTACCGCGTCCTCGAGAGCGGTGGCCGACACTTCGTCGCGCAGCAGCGTCGCGGCCACCACATCGACGCGAACCCCGAGAAGCTCGCTGAGTTCCTCGGCGAGCCCGGCCACGCGCATCAGCTCGTTGCCGGCACCGGGGATCAGGTCGACGAGAAGGTCGAGATCGCTGTCGTCTCGGGCGTCGCCGCGCGCGACGGATCCGAACAGCCGCGGGTTCGTCGCGCCGAACCGGTCGAGCACCGTGCCCACACCGCTCTGCTGCCGGTCGAGGGCAGCTCGCAGCCGCAGCGTCTGCGGTGTCGGCTCGCTCCTCATGACCTAAGGGTAGCGACGGAGGCGCGCCGGCCTGGCGGGCCCACCGCGGCGACCGTTCCGCCACCTGCTTGCCGCCACCTGCTTGCCGGCACCTGGTCGAGGCGCATCACGGAGGAGCACCGGCTCGTCTACCTCGTGGGCGGCGACGACCTCGTCATCCTCCAAGCCCGCTTCCACTACAGGTAGCCGTCGACGGATCGACGGTCCCCTCGGGGGTGTCGATGGTGTGCGGATGTCGAGCCGGTTGCCGGTTGCCGGTCGCCGGTCGGCCTGGTCATCAACGCCCAGCGCTCGCCCACGCTCGCCGACGTCAGCGAGCTGGGCTGAGCCCCAACGGAACTCCTTGTGGGGGACTTCTGCGGCGGCGCGACGCCGGGTGGCGCCTGCGCCCAGTCGATGCCGCGCGATCCCTTCGTGCTCAACCGGCCGCGCTGGGTCTGGCGACGGCGTCACCCGGCGGCATCCTGCACGTGGCGGTTGCCGCCACGGGGCACACCGCGCAGAATGGCCACGTGAACGAGAATGATTTTCATCTACCTGAGCGGCCCAGGATCCTCGTCGGCGCGACGGGCTCCATCGCCGTCTCCTCGCTGCCGCAGTACCTCGACGCGATGCGCGCCGCCTTCGGTGGCACCTACACGGTCGTGATGACGCACACCGCGACCACGTTCCTGCCACCGCACGTGGCCCAGCTCTCGGCCGAGCACGTCGTCGCGGGCGAGCAGCCGGCCGACTGGCCCACCGACCGCCCGTCACGGCTCGCCGCCGACCACGACGCCATCGTCGTGCTCCCCGCGACCGCGCACACGCTCTCGGCGGTGGCCACTGGAGCGGCGCCCAACCGGCTGACCACCGTCGTGCTGTCGGCGGCATTCCGGTCGGTGTTCGTGCCGCACATGGGACCCCACATGTGGACCAGCCCAGCGGTGACCCGCAACGTGGCCCAGCTCCGCGCCGACGGGCACCGGGTGGTCGAGCCGGTGTGGCACGACAGTCGCGACGTGGCGACCGGCGAGCTGATCTCACATCCAGCCGTGCCCGAGCCGGATGTCGTGACAGCCGCGTTGCGGGAGATCTACGGCTGAGAGCCGCTGCGGCAGAGGGCAGCCGAGGTGCGCGGAGCTGCTACCGCGGAGGGCGAGCGACGACGGCGGTCAACGGCGGTGTCCCCAGGTCGTGGAAGCTCACCTCGCCATAGCCCGTTTCGGCAAGCCAGGCCCGGTAGTCCTCGGAGCCGTGAGCGTCTCCGCCCGCTGTCGACACCAGCATCTGCACGCCGAAGATCGCGCCGACGGGCGAGCGGTCACGCAGATAGCTGACCACGACGAGCGCGCCACCGGCGGCGACCGACGGCCGGGCTTCGCGCAACAGGCGGACGACGGCATCCGCATCGAACATGTTGGTGACCGTCGAGCAGAGGACGAGGTCGAACGGTCCGGACGCGACGCCCTCCGTGGCGTCCTGTGCGTGCAGCCCGACCCCGGCCTCGACGAAACGAGCGTCAGCGCGCGCGAGCTCGATGACCTCTGGCAGGTCCTGCAGCGTGACGCCCAGCCCGCGGCGCGCCAGTTCGAGAGAGTGCTCACCGTGTCCGCCGCCCAGGTCGAGCGCGGTGCGCGCCGACGGCACGACGGCGAGACACGCATCCACGACCGGCCCGATCGACCGCGCGCTCGCCGCCGCCAGCAACCTCAGCCCTTCGCCGGTCGACGGGCGGCACACCGCGCCGGGCACCGGCGCCGAACGGTCGCGCAGGCGCTCGCCGGCCAGGGCGCTCCACCGGTGGATCCAGACGCCGTGCTGAGCCAGCGCGGCCGACTCCACCGAGGTGAGTACGCGTGGGCCGGCGGTCACGACGCCATCGCCATCCACGCTCACCAGTCCCCAGACCGCGATCAGGTGCACGACGGACCGCACCCCACCCGGATCGAGGCCGCACCGACGGGCGACCTCCTCGACGCTGCCAGGTAGCGCGCCGAGGATGTCGTTCTCGCGCGCCGCGCGCCACGCGACAGCGAGCCGCCAGTCGACGAGCGATCCGGGCGGGGCCAGCGCGCCGAGATGTGTCGTGTCGAGCGGAGCCGGCTCACCAGGGCCGCCGGTCACGCCCGGCCCCCGCGGACGAACGTCACCTTGTTGTTGACGCTGGGCACGAGGCCGCCGACCCCGCCGGGCGTGTCGGCCCAGGCGTCGAACTCGGTGGTTCGCACGATCGTGGTCAGCGGGGGGTAGACGAGGGGGAGGACGGGAAGGTCGGCGGCGACCACCCGTTGCATCTCGGCCGCTGTGGCCGAGCGCGCAGCCACGTCGAGCTGACCGCGTTGTCGGATGTGCAGCCGGTCGAACTCGACGTTGCGATATCCCTGGGCGCCCTGCAACGAGCGGGACGTCGACGCGTAGACCTTGCCCATCCCGTCGGGCTGCTCGTCGGTGGCTGTCCCACCGAAGGTGTTCACCGAGAGCTGGGTGTCGCCGGCCATCCGCCGCTCACCGAACGTCGCGAGGTCGACCGTCGCCGGCCGTACCTCGACGCCGACCGCGCGGAGGTCGGCCACGAGGAGATCGACGACCGCGTCCTGCTGCGCGTTGCTCAGCAGCAGCTCGAACGACAGCGCCGCGCCGTCGGTACCCGTCCGGGTGCCGTTGCCTCGCTTCCGGTAGCCGGCGTCATCCAGCAGTCTCTCCGCCCGCGACCGGTCGAACGCGTACTGCTCGACGTCGACGTGCATCGCGTGCCCCGGTGGGATCAGGCCCGGACTCCCCGGTGTGCCGGCCCCACCGAATGCCTTGTCGACGAGTGCCTGCCGGTCGACTGCGTGCGCGCACGCGCGCCGGAACGCAGGGTCACCGAGCGCGCCGCCCGCCGTGATGTTCCAGTACAGCGCGGTGACCGTCTGCCCCGGTGGCGCCTCGACGACATCGAACTCGTCGCCCGCGAACGGCCGGACCGCCTCGGGACGCATCCCGGTTCCCGGCCCGACTCCGCCCGCCTGGTCGACCTCTCCCGCAGCGAGCGCGGCGAGCGCATCGCCCACCGGCCGGTGCTCGATCGCTCGCACGACCGGCCGGCCGAGGAAGAAGTCGTCGCGCGCCTCGTAGCGGTACGCGAAGGTCTTGGTGTCCATCGCGGTGATGCGGTACGGGCCGGTGCCGACCAGGGCGGCGATATCGGTCACCGTCGAGGGATCCTCGATGGTCGACCACACGTGCTCGGGCAGGATGAAGACGCCACCGGCAGCGGTGAACCGCTCGAACGTCCAGTCCGGCCGCGCCAGGGTGAAGCGAACCGTCCGGTCGTCCACCGCGTCGACGGCGGTGATCAGGCCCGTCGGAGGTACCGAGATCACCCGCGGCGAGATCTTCTTCCGGTGCCGCTCCAGGTACTCGAAGGTGAATGCCACGTCGGCTGCGGTGCACGGCCGACCGTCCGACCAGGTGACGCCCTCACGCAGGGTGAAGGTGTGGGTGACGCCGTCGTCGGCGCGCGCATGGCGCTCGGCCAGCCAGGGAACCCAGTCGCCGGAGGGGTCCTTCCACAGCAGCGTGTCGTAGACGTAGCTGGCCTGGGTGAAGCCGACCCCGCCACGGTAGGTGAACGGCGTCGGCACCCCGGCGTCCTGTCCCGGCAGGCGGAGGACGGCATCACGATCCGCCGCGGGCGCATCGCCTTTCGAGCATGCGCTCAACCACGGCGCGGCGCCGGTGGCGAGCAGCAGTCCGAGGGTGGACCGTCGGGTCAGGGGAGAGGGGCGGGACATGATGCTCCTTCGGATGATGATGGCGAGACGGGGGCGTCGGATGGCGGTATGGGACCAGCTCTGGATGGTGACGGCGAGCTGTAGGTGGCGTCGGCGAGCGGGAGGGCAGGCGCCGCCGCGAGGAGTTGTCGCGCCGTCTCGCTGCGCGGGTCGCGGCACACTCGCTCGGTCGGGCCTGCTTCGACCACCCGGCCGTCGTCCAGGACGACCAGGTGATCGGCAACCTTGCGCAGCAGCGCGAGGTCGTGCGAGATGAGCACCAGGGCGAACCCCAGCTCGGCTTGGCGCTCCCGGAGCAGAACGGCGAGCCGGGCCTGCTCGGACGGGTCGAGCATGCTCGTGGGCTCGTCGGCAACGACGACCAGGGGGTCGGCAAGCAAGGCGCGCGCGACGCCGATTCGCTGCAGCTGACCGCCGGAGAGGCGATCGGGCCGGGCCCGCAGCAGGCGCTCGGTCGGAGCGATGCCGACCTCCCGTAGCGCTGCCGCGAGCCGCGCGTGCTGCGGCGCCGCCACGGCCCGCTCGGCGCTCGATGTCGGTGGTGGATCGGCCAGGTCGAGGGCCTCACGCAGCGACTCGGCGACGGTGCGTAGTGGCGACAGCGACGCCCACGGATCCTGCGCCACGAGCTGCACCCGCCGGCGGTGCGTGCGATCGGCGCGTGACCACCCCGCCCCGACGCGGCGACCGTCGCAGCGGACCTCGCCCCGGTCCGGCGGGAGATGTCCGCACAGGACGCGGGCGAGGGTGGTCTTGCCGCTGCCGGACGGGCCGGTCACGCCGACCACTTCGCCAGCTCGGACCCGCAGGGTGACCTCGTGCAGAAGCGTGCGGCGGTCCTGCTCCCGGCCGGTGGTCACCGTCAGGCGAGTGGCCTCGAGCCGGGTGACCCGCCCGCCGAGGTGGCACGCCAGCGAGCGGTCGTCGAGCGCGGCGAGCGTGACCGGCTCGTGCTCGCACCGACTCACCGCCTGCGGGCAGCGTGGGTGGAACGCACATCCGGAGGGGCGGTCGGCAGGGTCGGGCGGCGTGCCGCGCACCGGCCGCAGGTCACGTGTCGTGGTGAGCACCGGATAGCTGCCGACGAGCGCGGCGGTGTACGGGTGGCCCGGGTCGCCGAGCACAGCGCGGCTCGCACCGGTCTCGACCACTCGGCCGGCGTAGAGGACGGCGACCCGGTGGGCCAGCTGGGCCGCTTCGGCCAGCGCGTGGGTGACCAGCAGCACGGCCAGGCCCCGACGGTCGGCGAGGCGCTCGATCGTGGCGACCAGGTGGGCCGCGCCGACCGGGTCCAGGCCGGCGGTCGGCTCGTCGAGGACCAGGATCTCCGGGTCGAGTGCGAGCGCGGCCGCGAGCGCGGCCCGGCGGCCCTCGCCGCCGGAGGTCTGGTGCGGATGCCGCCGCAGCAGCTCCGGCGGCAGGCCCACCTCGGCGGCGAGAGCGGCGGCTGTCGCGACCGCGGCGCGCCTACTCGCGCCACGTCGCATGCGCAACGGCGCAGCGACCTGCTCGCCGAGGGTCAGCAGCGGGTCGAACGGGGCGCCCTGAAGGGCGACGCCGATCCGCTCAGCGCGCACCTCGTGCGCGGCTCGTGGGTCGCCTACGAGCTCCACGTCGTCGGCGAGCCGGATGCTGCCGGTCACGCGACCGTCGTCGACCAGCCCGCCGAGGGCGAGTGCAAGGGTCGACTTGCCGGCGCCGCTCTCGCCAACCACTGCGAGGATCTCGCCACGCGAAAGGTCCAGGTCGACGCCGTCGAGCACGGTCACGCCACCGAGCTGGACGTGGAGGTCACGCACCCGGAGCACGGTCACGACGACCTCCCCGGACGCGCGGATGGAGTTCCGAGCCGGGCGCTGGCGGCAACGAGCGACCCGATCGTCAGGGTCACGGCGAGCCCTGTCGGCATGGCCCACCACAGCCACGCCGTGGTCAGCAGCACGCCCGGCTCGGTGAGGGTGCGATGGAGGTCCCCACCCCAGCTCACCGTGTCGCCGGCAGAAAGGCCGAGGAACGCCAGCCCGGCCTCGGCGAGCACGGCTCCGGCGGCGACCGTGGCCACCTCCGCCCCGACCACCGGTACCAGAGCGGGCACGCCGTGGACGCGCAGCAGGTGCGTGCGGCCGGCACCGAGACCGCGCGCGGCGGCCATGTGACCGGCGGTACGCAGCGCGAGCGCCTGGCCGCGCACCACTCGAGCCACCGGGGCCCACGTGAGCGCGGACAGGGTGAGCGCGACGGTCACCGGACCCGGGCCGGCAAGCGCCGCCACCACGACGAGCAGCGGCAGCCGCGGAACAGCGACGACGGTGTCGACGACGCGGCACACCGTGGTGTCGAGGAACCCGCCGAGGAGACCCGCCGCACCCCCGGCCGCGGTCCCGACCGACACCGAGACGGCGGCGACGACCGCGGCGACCGTGAGCGAGACCCGGCCGCCCCACATCACCCGCGACAGCACGTCCTGGCCGATCGAGGTCGTCCCGAGCGGGTGTCCGGCTGACGGGCCGGCCAGGGCCGGGCCGATCGGTGCGGCGGGGTCGGCCGGCGCGAGCCAGGGCGCACCGACTGCACACACCGACAGGACGACGAGGGGCAGGGCCGGCAGCCACGGGCGGAGTCGCATGGTCACGGCACGCCGACCCTGGGGTCCAGTCTGCGCAGCGCGAGGTCGGCAGCCAGGTTCGCGGCCAGGACGGTCAGCGTCAGCGTGAGGAATGCGCCCTGCATCACCGGGTAGTCGCGGTGCGTGACGGCATCGACCAACAGCTCGCCCAGCCCCGGGTAGGCGAACACCGTCTCCACGACCATCGCGCCCGTCACCACGGCACCGGCCTGGATGCCGGCCAGCGCCACCGCGGGCGGGGCCGCGCCCCGTGCGGCGTGCCGGCGCAGGACCTGACCCTCGCTCGCGCCGCGCGCGCGGGCGCCGAGCAGATGCCTGGCCCGACGCTGGGTGAGCATCGAGGCACGCATGACGAGGAACTGCCCGGCGGCGACGGTCGCTGCCAGCACCCCGGCAGGCAGAACCACGTGATGGAGTACGTCGCCCGCCACCGCGAGGAGCCCGGCATCCGGGTCGCGGAACGACGAGGCATGGCCCGAGACGGGGAACCACGACAGGTGCACCGCGAACACGTACATCGCGAGAGCAGCGAGGAAGAACGTCGGCGTCGCGCGCACCAGCGTCACGACGGCCAGCCCGGACCGGTCGATCGGCCCGCCGCGCCGCCACCCGGCGACGGCACCACCGGCGGCACCGAAGGCCACGCCGAGCACCATCGCCGTGCCGACGAGCAGCGCGCTGCGGGGTATCCGCTCGCCGAGCAGACCCGCGACCGGCTCGTCGTGGTGGATCGACACGCCGAGGTCACCTCTCGACAGCCCGCCGAGCTCGCCCGCGACCTGCTGCGCGAGCGGCTGGTCGCCGCCGTAGGACGCCAGGAGCGCGGCGCGCTCGACGTCGTCGTACACGTACTCACGCGCGCCCTCGGTCCACAAGGCCGACAGCGGATCGCCGGGCATGATCCGGGGCAGCGCGACACAGAGCACGGTGAGGGTCACGGCCGAGGCGGCGAAGGAGAGCACGGGGCCGAGCCACCGTGCCGCGCGGTTGCGGGGCGAAGCGTCATCCACCGGCGGCGAACCCGATAACGGCGCTAGGCGCCACGAAACGGCCCTCGAGGCGAAGCGTCATCCACCGGCAGCGAACCCGATGACGGCGCTGGGCAGCATGAACGGCCCCCGGGCCGCTGCCACCGCACCGGCCGGGCGCAGCCCGCTGGCTTCACCCAGCGCGTGGTACTCGGCGACAGTGCGCTCGCGACCCCCGAGCAGCACGAGCATCTTCAGGTCCAGGTGCGTGACCCACCTGGAGTCGGTGGTCTCGTCAACGACGTTCTCCACGACGAGGATCCGCGCGCCCGGGGCGGCGGCCTCGGCAACCCGACCCAGGATGGCTGCCGCGTCAGCGTCGCTCCAGTTGTGCAGCACCGACGCGAGCACGTACCCGTCGGCTCCGGCCGGACGCACCTCGTCGAGGAACGAGCTGGCCTCGACGGTGGCACGGTCACCGAGGTCAGCGAGACGCGCGCGCGCCGCGTCCGCGGTTCCGGGAAGCTCGAAGAGGGTGCCGCTCAGATGGTCGTGCGTGTGCAGCAGGTGCCCGAGCAGCTCACCGTTGCCGCCGCCGACGTCGACCACGTGCCGCACATCCGACCAGTCCTGCCCGTCGACGATCGGCGCGTAGTCCACGGAGTCGGCACGCATCAGCTCGTCGAAGGACGACTGCAGCTCGGGCTGCGCGTGCAGGTCGTCGTAGAACGACACGCCGTGGATGGCACGGTATGCGGGCTCGCCGGTCCGGACGCTGGTCAGCAACGCTGCATACACCTGGTCCATGCGGCCGGCCGCACCGTCGGTGCTCAGCCACTCCCGCATCCGGCTCGGGTGGCCGTCGCGCAGGCACTCGCCCATCTCAGTGAGCGCGATCCTGCCCGGTTCCGGCTCGGTGATCACGCCGCGCGCCGCGAGATGGCGTAACACTCGGGCCAGGGCTGAGGCATCGGTCCCGGTCCGCGCCGCGAGGTCGTCGACCCGGTCGCAGCCCTCGGCGACGAGATCGGCGACGCCGAGCGTGCACACCACCCGTAGCGCCCACGGCGCGGTCAGGTCGCTCATCTCCCACAGCCGCCAGGCCGCGTCGACTCCGCTCATCGGGCCTGCTCCGCCACGGCGCGGGTGACCTCGTCGGCGACCAGTTCGTTGTGCAGGGCGAACGCGACGGCCGAGCCCTGCCCGGCGGCGGTGACCACCTGTGCGCGGGGGTCACTCGCGTTTCCTGCGACGTAGACCCACGGCACCGAGGTGCGGCCGGTCGCGTCGACGACTGGGAAGCCGCGCGGGTCGCGCTCGACGCCCAGGTCGCCGAGGAACTCGTCGCGCGGTGCCATGTGCGGGAACAGGAACACGGCATCGCACGCATGCGCCTCGCCGCCCACCCGGACGCCGCTGACCGCGTCGTCGCTGACGATCACCTCGCTGACCGGGCCCTCGATGACCGCGACGCCACGAGCGGCGAGCGCGGCACGGTCGTCGGCCGTCGGGTTCAGCTCGTGCGTGGCGAGGGCCACCTCGGTGCTCCACTGTCGCAGCAGCAGCGCGTGGTGCACCGCGTTGGGGTGCGTCCCGAGCACGACGAGTGGCTGGTCGCGCACCTCCCACGCGTGGCAGTACGGGCAATGGAGCACGTCACGACCCCACCGCTGCGCGACTCCCGGCACCGCGGGCAGCCGGTCGACCAGCCCGGTCGCGACCAACACCCGGCCGGCGCGCAGGCTGTCGCCGTCCGCGAGATGCAGGGTCCGCTCGGCGTCGACGGTCTCGACCCGGCCGTCGCGGATCGTCCCTCCGTACCGGACCACCTCGGCTCGCCCGGCGGCGAGGATGTCCGCCGGTGAGCTGTCGTCCCGGCTCAGGTAGCCGCGCGCATGGAGCGCCGGCGCGTTGCGCGGTTCGCCCGCGTCGATGACGACGACGTCGCGTCGCGCGCGGGCGAGCAGCAGGGCCGCGGTCAGGCCGGCAGCGCCGCCGCCGATGATCGCGATATCGCAGGTGTGCATTCGGTTCTCCCTCAGTCGGTGCCCGGTGGGGCCTCGCCCCAGCCCCAGGTCGGTGCGTCGGTGCGGGATGACAGGGCGGCCCCCGGCCTCGAGTTTGCCATCGCCCGCCGGGACCCCCACTCGACGTAGGCGGCAAACGCGGACCGGAACTCGGCGTCATCGGGGATGCCGACCGTATCGGCCGCGTGCAGCAGCAGGCTCACCCATCGCTCACGTTGCTCCGGCGTGATGTCCTTCCCCACATGATGGCCGCGCATCACCGCGAAGCCGCCGCGTTCGGCGCTGTATCGCGCTGGACCGCCGAACACCTCGGCGAACCACATCGCGACGTGCTGCGGGTGGTCGGTGGGCATGTGCGCGAAGAGGGGGGCCAGCAGCTCGTCCTGCCGCACGGTGCGATAGAACTCGACCATCAGCCGGTCCAGCGCCTCCTGTCCACCCACCCACTCGTACAACGTGGGTACCTCGGTCATCAGCCGACCTCCAGGCTGCTGATCGCGTAGACCCGATCGGTGCGGTGCGGGCGCGGCTCGCCGCGGTACATGCGCACCACGTGGAAGTGCGGGGCGAGGCCGGCCGAGCGCAGCAGGCCCTCGGTCGCCTGCTGGTGGTCCGGCGCGAACACCGACAGCTCAGCTCCGGCGGGAAGCCCAGCGATCAAGCCGCGCAGCACCGCGCCGGCCAGTTCCGGCGAACTCGCCACGAGCGGGCCGATCCGATGTCCGCGCGGTGCGGGCCGCACCACGCCGAAGCCGGCGACGGCGCCATCCGGGTCGGTCGTGAACAGCGCGCGGTGCCCGTCGGCGAAGAGCCAGCGTTCCAGGAACCGGCGGCGGTGTGCGGGGAACGCCTCGGAGTCATAGTCGGCAACGGCGTCCAGGTCAGCCTCGGTGACGTCACGGATGCCGGCCTCCGGCCCTGATCCGGTCGGGGTGACCGTACCGAACCAGTGCACGGTGCGGTGCGCGGGCCGGGAGCCGTCCTTGGCGTAGTTGTCGACCTGCTCGGGCATCGCATCGCCGACGGTGACCCGCTGGCCGGCATGGCGGCTCGCGGTCTTGCACACCTCGATGCCGTAGCCCTTGCCGCGTTCGCCAGGTGCGACAAGGTAGTGGCCCCACACGGCGAGGTCGTCGGAGTAGTTGAGCAGCGACACCGCGGAGACGGGCCGGCCGTCGATGCGTCCGAGGAAGAAGCCCTCCGGGTCGATCGTCCGGAAGCACTCGGCGTCGTGGCGACCGATGTTCCAGCTCTCACTGTTGCCCCATTCGGTGACGACCTGCCAGTCGTCCGCCGTGGCGACCTCGACGGTGAAGCCGGACATGTCGTAGCGGGTGCTGCCCGCCTCGCGGTTGTGGTGCTGCAACGAGTCGTCGACGGTGGTCATCGTGTCCTCCTGCTGGGTCGGGTTGGACGGGTCATCATCAGAGGCCGAGCGAGCGGCCGATCAGCTCCTTCATCACCTCGGTCGGGCCGCCGTAGATGGTTTGCACGCGACTGTTCAGCCACTCGCGCGACACCGGGTTCCCGTCGAGGTAGCCGCGTCCACCGAGAAGCTGCACGGCCCGGTCGGCGACCCTGGTCTGCAGCTCGGTGCACCACCACTTCGCCTTCGCGGCGTCGGCGACCGAAAGCCGTCCGGCGGCGTGCTGCGCGAGGCAGTGGTCCAGGAACACCCGCGCGATGGTGACCTCGGTGTCCAGCGTGCGGGTAGCGCGGGTTCCTTCGTCACCCCCGCGACCGGCTCCCGGCATCTCGCACGTCCGCCGACGGGAAACCCCCGGTCGCAAGCTCCCGGGGGTTCCAGTCGGCGGAGGATGCGGGATTTGAACCCGCGAGGGGTTTCATCCCCAACACGATTTCCAATCGTGCGCACTAGGCCACTATGCGAATCCTCCGCCGAGGAGGCTACCCGAGCGCGCGCGCCCGGCCGAAATCCGTGGACCCACCAACCCGAGTGAGCGGGCTCGTCGCTGCTGTCATTCTTGCCGCATGAGCACCGCGCGCCCTGCGTCTGGCGTGATCGCCGTCATCCGGTCGTGGCGGGAGCGTCGCGCCTGGTGCGTTGCCATCGGTGTGGTCCTGGTCGCGGCCTGGGTGGCCTGGGCCACGCTGGCCTGGCAGTCGCAGCCGCGGGTGGTGGGGCTGGCGCACCTCGACGCCGACCTCGCGGCGGGCCGGGTCACGAGTTACGCCGTCGTCGCCGAGGTGCACCTCGAGGATGCCTGGCCGGCCGGGCGGTCTCCTCGTTTCGGACCGGCCGGCACCACCTGGCCGGCGCAGCCACAGAACCACCGGGTGGTCTGGGTTGTCGACAGCGCGCTCGCCCCGGTGCGGACGCTCGACCCGGCCCGCAGTCTCGACGACGCCGACACGGGCCCGGGCGCCGCGGCCCGGCCCGACGCCCGCGCTGTTGGCCGACTGGTCGCCGAGCGGGTGCGCCCGGTCGACGCAGGCACGCTCAACGACGCCGCGGGCCGGGCCGACGGCCTGGCGATCCTGCTCGGCGTCAGCGCCTTTCTGCTCGTCGTGGTGGGGCCGAGCCCGACCCGCGGCACCCGGTGGTGCTGGTTCTGGGTCTGCTGGATGTCGCTCGGCGTCGGGGTCGTGGGGTACGCGGTCGCCGAACTGCTGCGCCCGCGAGCGGTCTCGGATGCCGACCGGCCACCCGGCCGCGCCGCCGGCGGGGTTGGCGTTGGCCTGGCGATGGTCGGCTCGGCCTTGGTCAGTCTCGCGCTGGCCGGTCTGGAGGACCTCCTCGGCCCGCTCGTCGTGCCCCGCCGGCTCGGCCAGGCCTGAGCGAGCCGACGCGGTCCGACATGGGTGCGGGCCGATGCGGGGCTGAGCGCTCCGGCACCCCGCTGGTCGTCGTGGTGGTCGGGCTCGCCCGGCATGGTGGGGCCGATGCCGGGCTGAGCGCTCCGGGGCGCCGGCCCCGCCACGGTCGGGTGGCCGCTACCCCGCGGAACCGGGCGGTGCCGGCGGCCCGAGCAGCAGCAGCACCGCCGTGACGGCCGCCACTCCCGCCACACTGAGGACCGATGCGGTGACCGGCCGGGCCAGCCCGCTCGCGAGCACCCGCTCTAGCGAGTTGCGCGGCAACTGGCCGCCGGGCGCGAGCCGCCACTGGTCGGTGACCGCCCCGGACCGTTCGACGAATCGCTCACACCACACGGTGGCGTACGGCGGCACCCCGGCCGCGACCGCCAGGGCGGTGAACCGCAGTGACCAGCGCTGGTCGAGGGCGACCACCACGACGGCGAGCAGATAGCCGAGGAACGCGACCCCGTGCACCATCCCGAACACGCTCACCCCCAACTCAGTGGTGCGAGTGCCGTACTTGAGCACCATGCCCACGAGGAGCAGGGTCCACGTCACCACCTCGGCGCGCGCGAGCCAGGTGAACAGCGTGCGAGGTGTCATCGGTCTCTTCCGGATCGGGTTCCCCCAGTGTGGCGTTCCGGCCTGAGGGCTGATCGCCGGGGTCGGAGGCGGGGTAGTCGGGGCCGCGGGCGCTGCGCGGTAGGGGCTGCCCGACCGTTGGCTCCCGGTGTCGGCGCCGATTTCTACGGATGGCGCCGCGCGCCTAGAATCGAGCCCGGCACCCCGCGTGGTGGTACCTCGCCGAACTCCCCCAGGGCAGGAATGCAGCAAGGGCAGGTGAGCTCTTCCAGGTACGCGGGGTGTCCTGGTTCTCGGTGGGGTTCGGTCAGCGGACGGCGACGGTGGGCTCGGCCTGCGCCGGTGCTCCGTCATCCGCCTCGCCCCCGGAGCCGCAGACCCCGCCGCAGCAGCCGCCACCACACCCGCCGCCGGCTGCGACCTCCTCGGGCTCGGTGCCTTGGCGCTCCCACACCTGACGGATGGCGCCCAGCATGACGTCGACCGGCTGCGCTCCGCTGACGCCGTACTTCTGGTCGAGCACGAACATCGGCACCGCGGTGACGCCGATCTGCGCCGCGAGCGCGAGATCGGTGCGCACGTCGATGCCGAAGTCGTCACCGGCGAGGAGGGCGCGCACGTCATCCGGGTCGAGACCGGCGTCGGAGCCCAGCCGCACGAGCGTGTCGTGGTCGCCGATCGCCGCGCCCTCGGAGTACCACGCGCGCATCACCCGGTCGGTGACGTCCTGCTCCCGGCCGACCGAGC
>JBOFLG010000139.1:0-3782 GCA_051657745.1 Dermatophilaceae bacterium
AGGGCGTGCCGGTCAAGGACACCGCCGAGTTCCACGCGTACGCCCAGGCTGCGGGCAGCACCCGGCTGATCGGGCCGAACTGTCCGGGCCTGATCACCCCGGGGGCGTCGAACGCCGGCATCATCCCGGCCGACATCTCCGGCGCGGGTCGGATCGGTCTGGTCTCCAAGTCAGGAACACTGACCTACCAGATGATGTTCGAGCTGCGCGACTTCGGGTTCTCCTCCGCGGTCGGCATCGGCGGCGACCCGGTGATCGGCACCACGCACATCGACTGCCTCGAGGCCTTCGAGGCCGACCCCGACACCGACGCCATCGTGATGATCGGCGAGATCGGCGGGGACGCCGAGGAGCGCGCCGCGGCCTACATCGCCGAGCACGTCACCAAGCCGGTCGTCGGCTACGTCGCCGGTTTCACCGCCCCGGAGGGCAAGACCATGGGCCACGCCGGGGCTATCGTGTCCGGCTCGTCAGGAACGGCACAGGCCAAGAAGGAAGCGCTGGAGGCCGCCGGGGTCAAGGTCGGAAAGACGCCGTCCGAGACCGCCGCGCTGATGCGCGAGATCATGGAGTCACTGACCGCGTCGGCTCCTCGCTGACCGGGGTCGGGGTCGTCCGGCCCGCAGTTCTGTCACCGGTCTCGGGCAGCCGCCGCGGTCGCCGCAGCCGGTGGTGAGCCTGGGCGATGCCCACTCTGTCGGCGTGTCAGCCGCGACCTGTCGGACAACACCGGGGCGGGGCAGTGAAACTGGATGGCGATGACGCTCACCGACCGCTCCGACCAGCCGCGCTCCAGGTCCGGAGGCGACGCCGCCGAGGTGTCGCAGACCTCCGAGACCGCGTCGTACCGGCCGATGCTGGTCGGAGCCGCCACCGCGCTCGGGTCGCTTCTCCTCGTGGTGGTTCCCAGCCTGCTCCTCGTCGCCGCTGAGCCTCGCGCCGCCGGCCCGGCCAGCGACGCGGTACCGGTCGGAGCTGCCCTGTGGCTGCTCGCCGGCGGTGCCCATCTCACCGCCGATGGCGGCGTGGTATCGGTGGTGCCGCTCCTCGGGCTGGCCGTCCTGGTTTTCGTCGCCAAGGCTGGGGCTCGACGGGGTGTGGCTGAGGCCGACCTCGACGGCCCCTACTCGGTCGGTCTGGTACCGCGCGGCCTCGGGGTGGCGCTGCTGGGCTGGTGGGTCGGCTATGCCGTGGTCACCGGAGCAGCGGCAGTGATCGCGACCCGTGGCCCGCTGGTCCCGGTGGCGGCAAGTCTGTTGGTGCCGACCGTGGTCGTGCCGATCATCGGTGCCGCGCTCATGCTGGCTCGGTTGGTCCGTGACGACCCAGGGGCGGCGGGCCCGGCGCTGCGTCGGCGGGTGCTGCCTAACGTGCTCCGGCGAGCGGCCCGTCCTGGTCTGGCCGGAGCTGGCCTGCTGCTCGGCATCGGTCTGGTGCTCGTCACCGGGACCGTCGTGGCCGGGCACGGCCGGGTGATGGCAGTCCACACCGCGCTCGACGCCGGCACGACCGGCTCGGTCGGTCTGGTGGCGGCTCAGTTGTCCGCGCTGCCGAACCTTGGTCTGTGGGCGGTCTCGTTCGTCGCCGGCCCGGGCTTCCAGGTGGTGGATGGCGCCACGGTCTCGTGGGCCGGGGTCGAGGGCGGGCTGCTCCCCATGGTCCCAGTCCTGGCCGCCCTGCCTCAGCCCGGTCCGCTGCCGTGGGTCGTGCCGCTGATCTCGCTCCTGGTGGTCGTCGGAGTGGGCGCGTGGGTCGGTCATCGCGCCCTGGGCACCCTTGCTCGGCTGTCCAGGATGCGCACCAAACTGATCGCGGTCGTGGCGGCCTGCCTGGCTGCAGCAGGCGCACTCGGCGTGCTCGACCTGGTTGCTGGCGGTGCCGTCGGGCGGTTTCGCCTTGCCGAGCTCGGCCCGGATGCCGCCACGCTGGCGGGTGCGCTCTTCGTCGAACTGCTCGCCGGTTCCGTGGTCGTCGTGGCCCGGGACGCCTGGCGACTTCGACACTGAGCGCCGGACCGAGGCGCTCCGGGGTGGCGGCATGGTGGCTCACGTGGGCGCCCTCGGTCCCGATGGGTGGACCCGCTAGCGTGCTCATATGGGCTCCTCAGCACCAGATGCGTCGGCAGCGCTCCGGGTGGTCGCGCTCGTCTCCGGAGCGGGCACCGTCCTGGAGTCGGTGCTCGACGCGGCGGCTGCGGGTGCTCCGTTCGTCGTGCGCGCTGTCGGCTCCGACCGCGATGGCACCGGCGGCGTCGCCCGGGCCGAGGCGCGCGGCATCCCAGCCTTCACCTGCCGCCTGCCGGAGTACCCAACGCGCGACGACTGGAACCTCGACCTGGTGCGGCTGATCGCGGCCCACGAGCCGGACCTGGTGGTGCTGGCCGGGTTCATGAAGGTGCTCGGCCCGGCGGTGCTCGCGGCCTATCCGGTGATCAACACCCACCCTGCGCTCCTGCCCAGCTTTCCCGGTGCGCACGGCGTCCGCGACGCCCTCGCGCACGGGGTCATGGTCACCGGCGCTACCTGCCATTGGGTCGACGCCGGAGTCGACACCGGCCCGATCATCGAGCAGCGGGCGGTGCGAGTCGAACCCGGTGACACGGTCGAGTCGTTACACGACCGCATCAAGGCCGAGGAGCGGGAGATGCTGGTCGGCGTGCTCACCCGGTTCGCCGCCGACCGCGCAGCCATCACAGCTATCTCAGCGTCCCGCCACGGCCCGGGACCCGACCTCGGCGAGCACGAGTTGCTCGACCCGTTCCTCCAGCACTGAGCGGTGCCGCGCCGAGATACCGGAGTCGGTGATGAGGGTGTCGACGTCCTCCAGTGGCAGGAAGGTCGAGAGGCCGACAATCCCCACCTTGGTGTGGTCGGCCAGGACACACACTGAGCGGCTCGCGCGCACCAAGGCCCGGTTGGTCTCGGCCTCGACCAGGTTGGGGGTGGTGAGCCCGGCGGTGCGGTCGATGCCGTGCGCCCCGAGGAACAGCCGGTCGACGTGCAGCCCCTGCAGCGCGGCGAGCGCCACCGGCCCGACCAGCGCGTCGGATGGGGTGCGTATCCCGCCGGTGAGCACCACCACATGCCCGGCCTGCTGTGACTCGTGCAGCAGTTGGGCCACCGGCACCGAGTTGGTCACCACGGTCAGTTGTGGCACGTGGCGGATGGCGCGGGCCAGGTCGTAGGTGGTGGTCCCCGCCGAGATGCCGATGGTGGCGCCGGCTCGCACCAGGCTGGCTGCGGCGGCCGCGATCGCCGACTTTTCGGCCGTCATCATCAGCGACTTCGCGCGGAACCCCGGCTCGTCGGTGGCCCGAGGCACGATCGCCAGAGCTCCGCCGTGCACCCGCTCGAGCAGCCCCTCGCCATCGAGCTTCTCGATGTCGCGCCGCACGGTCATGTCCGAGACGCCGAGTTGCTCAACCAACTCGGATACGCGCGCGGCACCGGCATCCTCGACGATGGCGACAATGGCGGCTCGGCGCTGGCTGGCGAGCACGGTCACCGCTCCCGAATCACGGCGGCAGCGCGGGGCGGCAGCGCCAACACCGGGCCGACTGCAGCGTTGGCCACGAGGTCGTGCCCGACGGCGGCGACCTCGCACGGCGCATCGGTGTGGTTGAGCACGAACAACCAACTGCCGGATGACGACCGGCGTCGTACTCGCTCGACCCCCGCCGGTGCCGCCGGGAGTGGGTCGACTCCGGCCGCGCCGATGAGGTCGTCGAGGAGAGCGGCGAGCGTGGCGTCATCCGGGAGGGTGCCCAGGTACCACGCCGCACC
>JBOFLG010000140.1:0-20105 GCA_051657745.1 Dermatophilaceae bacterium
GCGATGGCGAGGATGACGGCGAGCGGGTGGATGCGCATCGCCCGCCCGATCAGCAGGGGCTGCAGCAGGTGGCTCTCGATCTGCTGCACGAGGATGACGATGCCGAGCATCCCCAGTGCCTCCACCGGGCCCAGCGCCACCAGCGCGAGGAGGATCGCCACCGAGCCTGAGACCAGCGCGCCGACCACGGGGATGAAGGCGCCGAAGAACACGATGAGCGCGATCCCGGAGGCGAACGGCACCCCGAGCAGGGCGGCACCGCCGCCGATGCCGATCGCGTCGACCGCTGCCACGAGGACGGTCGCGCGGGTGTACGCCGAGAGCTGGGCCCAGGCGATGACGCCCGAGGTGCCGACCTGCTCGCGCGCCGTACGGGGGAAGAGGCGCACGACCCACGTCCAGATCGCGCCGCCGTCGTAGAGGAAGAAGAACAGGGTGAAGACGGCGAGGAAGAAGCCGGTGACGGCGTGCCCGGCGGTGATGCCCGCGGCGGTGGCGACATCGGTGAGGTTCGACCCGCTGGTTGCCTCGCGGACGCTGGTGACCCACTCCTCGACCTGGGAGTCGGTGATGCCGAAGGTGTCGCGAGCCCAGGTGCGGATCTGGTCGATGCCTTCACCAACCTGCGTGGTGATGTCGTTGAGCTGGTCGACGAGCTGGGTGCCGACGAACGACAGCAGGCCGAGCACGCCGCCGATGGTGCCGATCACGGTGACGAGCGCGGCGAGCGCGCTGGGCAGCGCCCGGGCGAGGAACCGGTGGACAGGCTGGAGCAGCGCGGCCAGCAGTAGGGCCACGATGATCGGGATGACGACCTCGGAGACCATTCCGAGCAGATACAGCACGGCGAAGCCGGCGGTGGCGATCAGCAGCGACCGCCATGCCCACTCACTGGCGGTGCGGACCCCTCGCGGTACCGACCAAGCCGCGGGTCGGCGTGGTGTGCCCAGCGACGGTGTGCCTGGTGATGGCGGCTGGGTCTCGGCGGTGCTCGGGTTGATCGGCGCGCGTTCGGGCGGCGCAGGGTCGGTTGGCGAGCGTTCGGGCGGGCCGGCACGTCGAGCCTTCCGGAGGTTGTCGAGGAGGCGCCGGCGCATGCCGCCCAGCCTAGGTCCTGGATTCGGCTGGGCTCTCGGCTGGCTGTTATGGTGGTCGCTGCACTCGGGGCTGTGGCGCAGTTGGTAGCGCGTCTCGTTCGCAATGAGAAGGCCAGGGGTTCGAATCCCCTCAGCTCCACCCAATGACGAGGGCCCGGCATGTTTTTGGCCGGGTCTTCGTCATTCCATCGAACGGAGTGATTTGAGGAGCCGCCGCAGCGGAGCCGGGTCGCACGCCCAGGTGGGCGGACGGCGGGGCCCTCTCGGCTCCATCCTTGACGAGACCCCACCCGACTCTGCGGTGCTGTATCCGAGCCGGGACAGATCGGGTTCCTGGACAGTGCTGCCAGCGGGCGGTGCCGCGAGGAACAGGGCTCACTCGCGCCAGCGACGGACACCTCCGACGGCACGGCCGTGCCGACGCGGCGGGCCGGCGTCAGCTTGCCGCGAGCGCGTCGGCGATCTCGCCAGCCTGCCGACGGAGAGTCGGCGCGGCCTGCGAGATCGACTGGTGCACAACATGGTCCGGGGGATACCGGGTCAGGATCTCGGTGATCCGCTCATCCACCGTGAGGAGATTCCCGTCCGGGCCGGTGGTGATGTCGCAGTAGGTCACTGCGGACACCAGGAACGGGTCGGCATCGTCCACGGGGAACTCCTCGGCCAGCACGTCTCCGAGCCCGCGCGCGTCAGCCTCGATCGCGGCGCAGGTGTGATGGGCCACCAGGGTCCACAGCGTTCGGTCACCGAACCGCCGCTCGCGCAGGTACCGGGCGCCGTCCAGCGGATGGAACCCCGTCCCCACCAGCGGGGCCGCGTAGCCGATGTCGTGCAGCCACGCAGCGGCCTCGACCAGCCCGGCCCGCCGGCCCAGGAGCCCGCGCAGCGTGGCCGTGCGGCGGGCGACGCCACGCGAATGCGCCCACCGTCGGGGCAGCCCAGCCTCGAGCAGAGAACGGGCCAACTCACCGGCCGATTCGACGTCCTCCACGCACGAGAGCGTAGCCAGCCGACATCGGGCGAGCCGATCGTGGCCGCCCTGGGGCGGCCACGAAACGTCCCTTCCCGTGCACGGCGGTCACTAGCCCAGCGGCCTCAAGCCGGGCTAGCCCTTGCCGGGCCGTCCCGCGGGACACCCTGTAGGCGGCCATCAGCTCCGCCTATGACGGCATCCGCTCACCCGTCGCCAGCTCGCCGGACGTGATCCGCTCCCGCAACTCCGCCGCGATCCGCCGGTACCCGGCCGTCGTGTCACCTCCCGGCCCCGGCCCCGGCCCCGGCCCCGGCTCGGCAACGCAACGATCAACCCCTCACGTTCCAGCTCCCCAACGCCCGGCGCACCGTGTTCCGCGCGACGCCGTGCTCCTCGGCGAGGGCCGTCTCCGACGGCAGCGCCGAGCCCACCGCCCAACCCTGCTGAATAGCTATAGTGACTCGCAGAACTGCCGGGCGAGCGAATGATGAGGAGCTGATCGGGTGGGCGAGTCTTCCCAGGAATGGGTTCTCGGCGCGGCAACGGCTGATGCAATGCTTGCGGCAGCCACGCGGGTCGTCCAGATGGGCATGAAATTCAAGCGGCGCTCACCCCTGGAGCTGGGCGATCCGATGGAGAGAACCATGGTTGAGAAGGTGTCGACCATCGGTGCCGACGGCGTCTCGCTTGATGAGCTCCTGGAATGGCTCGATGTCACGGTCTTCCCAGGATCATTGAACCTGGGTTCCCCCACATTCCTGGCTCATCCGGATTCGGGTGCGTCCACAGCGGGGGTGCTGGGTGAGATCGCCAACGCCTTTCTCAATCAGAACCTCTCATCCATCGACTACTCTCCGGTCGCCACCCAGCTCGAACAGCATCTGCTCCGGCAACTGCGAGGGGTCGTCGGCTATCCAGAGACCGGCGACCTCGCTCCTGCCGCATCCGGGGGCGGAATCGTCTTCGGCGGTTCCCAGGCGAACTATTCGGGATTGCTGGCCGCACGAGAGCACCTGCGCCACACGCTCGCCACCCAGCAGCGGCGATACGATCCGCGCCGGGCCCGAGTGCTGGCCAATCGGCCCTATACGCACTTCTCGCTGCGCCGAAGCCTGCATCTGCTCGGTCTGGGGAATTCGGATCTGAATGACCGGCAGCTTGCGGAGGACGGTCTTGAGCGCGAGAGCCTGCGGGAGGTCGCGGCCGATGGTCTGCGCACCGATCCCGCCGACCTCGAACGGCAGATCCTGGCCGTTCGGGAGCGCGGCGAGGACGTGATGGCGATCTTCGCCGTGGCCGGCGACAGTCGGTTCATGACTTTCGACGATCTTGAGGCCATCTGCGACGTAGCCGAGCGGTATGACATCTGGGTACACGTCGATGCCTGCGAAGGCGGTCAGGTGCTCTTCAGTCCGCACACTCGGCACCGGATGAGCGGGGTCCAGCGGGCTCACTCCATAGCCCTCGACCCGCACAAGGTGCTCTTGGTGCCCTACAATATCAGTGTCTTCTTTCTGCGGGACCCCGCCTGGATGGGCTATTTCGCCACTAACCCCACGACGCTGATCAATCAGGACGATACGTCGCTAGGGGCCACGGCGCCGGGGATCAACTCCAAGGCATTCATCTCGCTCAAACTCATCATGATGCTGCGGCATTGGGGGTGGAGGAGGATCGCCCGGGAGATCGAACGTCGGCATGAACTGGCCCTCTTCGCAGCCCGCCTCATCCAGGAACACCCGCGGCTGCGGCTGCTGAACCCGCAGGTGGAACACAACGCTGTCGGGTTCGCCTACTTGCCCGCCGGTGACCCGGACTTGGCCGCAGTCAATACGCTGAATCGGGCGATCCATGAGCGGTTGCACCGGGAGACTCCCTATTTCATTCACGCGTTCCCCTCCCGGGATGGCCTTGGGGTGATCTCGCCCGGTTTCGGCTCGGTGTATGCTCTGAGAATGATGTTCGGAAATCCGCTCAGCGGTCCGGACGAAGTCACTGGTGCCCTGGCGGGGATTGTCGCGCTCGGGGACGAATTGGCGCGGTGCGAAGGGGTGTCGTGAGCTCTCCGGCCGTATCGGTGATCCTGCCGGTCTACAACGACCGGGCGACCGTGGCGGCCGCCGTTGACAGCGTTCTCAGCCAGACCTTCACCAACCTCGAGTTGATCATCGTTGACGATGCCTCCACGGATGGCAGCGGCCAGATCGCCGGTGCTTTCGCCGCCCAGGACGGGCGGGTGCGCGTGCTGCACCGGTACGAGAACAGTCATACGGCAGCGGTTCCGCACGAATGCCGCAACGACGGCCTGAGGATGGCCAGCGGGCTCTACGCCGCCTACCTGGATGCCGACAACACCTGGCGCCTGGAGTACCTGGAGCGCATGGTCGACGCGCTGGCGAATGCCCGGCAGGCTCAGCTGGCCGTGGCCCAGTCATGCAATCACCATCCCGGGCCGCAGATGGCGCATCACATCGCGGCGGATCTGCGAACACCGACCGAGCAGGGCGATGACTGGGTGGTGTACGGCCTCGATCAGGTTCGTCCCGAGGAACTGGGCCGCACCCAGTACATCGACACGAATGAAATGCTCCATCGCATGTCAGTCTTCGCTGACCTGGGGGAGCGCTGGCGGGTACGCCATCCGCGAGCGACCTGGGTCAACCGGAACCTCGGAGGATTCAGCCCGTGGCGCCGTCACAATGACCTCGACTTGGCCCATCGGATCATCGCGGTCCACGGCCCAGCAGCGGTGGTCCTGGTCCGCGAGGTGCTGGTCGACTACCACTACCCCGGCGCCGCCCGCTGCCTTCCCTTCGATCAGCCGCGGGTCCGCCCCGCCGCCAAAGCAATCGACGCAACGGCGCTCTGAGCATGCGGCTCCTGACCCTTCCGCAGCCCGGAAACCTTGTGTGGGAGCAGGTTCCGGAGCCAGTGGCGGCACCACACGAGGTGACCATCGCGGTCACCCACGTCGGGATCTGTGGTTCCGACATCGAGGTCTTCCGCGGGAACCGCCCTCCCCACATGCGGCACGGGTTCCCGGTCATCGGTCACGAGCTGTGCGGCGTCGTGGAGTCAGTCGGTGCGCACGTCGGCGGCCTGCGTGTGGGGGATACGGTGACCTGCGTGGAGGGCTGGGGGGCGTTCGCGGATCGGGTCATCAGTACGCCGGAGAACATTCTCCGGCTCCCGGCCCGGCTGGATCCGGCGGATGCCTGCCTGACCGAAGTCCTGCCCGGCGTCGCCATGGCCGCCTGGCGCACCGGAATCACCCGCTCGAGCGAGGTTCTCGTGGTCGGCCAGGGCCTGAGCGGGTTGCTCATCACCCGGCTGGTCCATCTCCATGGATGTGCCCTGCTGACCGTCGTGGATCCGGTCGCCGAGCGGCTGGCCCTGGCCCGCGAGTTCGGGGCGGACGTGGTGGTGCAACACACGGTGGAGGATTGGCTCGCCACCGGTCCCCGGGGCGGCTATGACGTGGCGATCCTGTCCACCCCGGCCAACGTGGTCAGCGCCGTCGCTCCGTTGATGCGCCCCCGCTCGCGGATCGTGCCCTACGGCGGCCTGGACCCGGGCGCGGTCATTGATGTCCTGCAGCTGCACCGGTCGAGCATCTCCCTGGTCAAGGAGTCCGAAGGGATCGGCGGGATCCACGAAGCCCGCCGGATCTGGCGCGACGCCGTTGACCTGGCCGCCGACGGCGTCCTGCCACTGCACCGGCTGCGCACCCATACGCTCGACTTCGACCAGGTGGCGAAGGCATTCGAACTGCGCAGGCACGAGCCGTCGGCCATCCACGTGGTCTGTAAGCGGGCGGTCCGCGGATGAACCGGGAACACGCCGCGGCCATGGCGCAAACCTACGTGACGAGCCGGTTCGCCCGTATCGTTGACGCCGGGGGCGCCCTCGGACTGATGAACCTGGGCTGGTCGCCGGACCCGGTCCACTCGCCGGGCACAGCCGCCCAGCGTCAGATCTGGCTGGCCGAGCGGCTGATCACGCGGCTCGATCCGGCCCCCGGCGCGGTTATTCTCGACCTGGGGTGCGGCAAGGGCGGTCTGAGCCGCCTGCTGGCCGGCATCGGCGAAATCCGGATCCTGGGCGTGAACCTCGACCTGCTGCAGTTGCGGGCGGCGGCGGATGGCAAGGGTTCGGGGAACCTCGGATACGTCACGGCAGCGGCCGAGCGGTTGCCGCTGACGGACGGCAGCGTGGACGGGCTGATGATCGTGGAGCTGCTGACCCATGTCCGTGAGAAGTACGCGTTATGGGACGAGGTGGTCCGGGTCCTCCGGCCCGGCGGGCGACTGGTGATCGCCGCCATCACCCTGGCCCGCCCGCTTCCCGGCCTCGGGCTTGCCGCGCGTGAGCAGGCGGACCGCCTGGCCGGCTACTTCGCCGAGCGTGCGCAGGACGTGCCCCTGGCGGCCGACGTCGTGGGCGCGCTGCGGCGAAGGGGGGTGCAGGCGCGGGACGAGGATCTGACCGACGGCGTGTTCGGGCCGCGGCACGAGGAGATGCTGGGGGTGCTGCGCAGCCTGACCTCGGCCGACGACGCGGTCCGCCACCGGGCACGGTCCCAGGCCCGCCAGAAATGGAACGCTGACCCGGAGACGCTGAAGGCCTACCTCCATGACTGCGTCTCATTCCATCCGATGAGACTCTACGAGTACCACCTGTTCTGGGGCGAGCGGGCATGACGGGCACGTCTTCCTTCGCCTCCGGTCCCACGATGCTGCCGCCTCCGGTGCTAGAACAGATCCGCGCCGACCTCGTGGATTTCGCTGGGACCGGCCTGTCGGTGCTGGAAGTCCCGCAGGCCCTGCCGCAGATCGTAAACGTCTACGAACAGGCCGAGCAGGACGTGCGAGATCTGCTCGAGGTGCCGGGCGACTACCAGGTCCTGTTCCTCCCGGCGGGTGCCTCCACCCACTTCTCGATGGTTCCGCTCAACGTGCTACGCGGGCACTACGCCGCGGACTACCTGCACACCGGTCTGTGGTCGCGAAAGGCCATCGACGAGGCCCGCGCCCACACTGAGGTCAGGGTCATCGCCGACGCCGCCGCTAACGGCTTCACCCGGGTTCCGGCGTATGCGGAGATCGTTCCCACCCCGGGGGCTGGATACCTGCACTACACGTTCTGCGACTCGGCGCAGGGCCTGGAGTATGCCGATCCGCCGGACAGCGCCGGGGCCCCCTTGGTCTGCGACGCCACCGCGTCCCTGTTCGCCCGCCCGCTCCCGGTGCAGGGTCATGCGCTGGTCTACGCCTCGACCCAGAAGAATCTCGGTGCGACCGGGATGACGTTGGTCGTGGTGCACGAGAGCATGCTCGGTGCGCCCCGGCTGGGCACCCCGTTGGCTCTGGACTACACCCTCCAGGCGCGGTGCCGGGGCCGCTTCACTACTCCGCCGGTGTTCGCCTGGTACGTGGTGGGGCAGATGCTGAGGTGGATCAGTGCCCTGGGCGGTGTGAAGGTCCTGGCTGACCAGGTCCTGCATCGGAGCCGCCAGTTGTACGCGTTGATCGACGGCTCAGGCTTCTACCGTTCGCCTGTCGAGAAGTCCTCTCGGTCCCGGACATCCATCCCGTTCCGGACCGCCGAGGAACACCTGGGTGAACTCTTCTGTAACCAGGCACGGGCGGCGGGAATGGTCGGGCTGGAGGGTCACTCGTCGGTCGGCGGGCTACGCGTGGGGTTGTTCGCCGGGACGCCCGACTGGGCGGTCGACCAGCTGGTGGAGTTCATGTCCGAATTCGAGAGGCGGTATGGATAGTGGGAAGCGAGGTTCGGCCGCTGGCCGTCGTGACCGGCGGCAGCGGGTTCGTTGGCCGACATCTGGTTCGTGCCCTACTTGGTTCCGGTCATCGCGTCCGAGTGATCGACCGGGTGGCCGGAACGGAGTTGGGGTGTCAGTACGTTGTCGCGGATCTGGTGACCGACGACGTGGCAGGGGCGCTACAGGGGGACGTCGTCTACCACCTGGCCGCCCGGCCCGGGGTGCGCCGCGACGAACCCGAGGTCGAGCAGGCCCGGATCCGTGACAACGTTCTCGCCACCGAGCGGGTCGCCCAGGCCGTGCCCGCCGATGTTCCACTGGTCTTCACATCATCCTCATCGGTCTACGGCGGTACGTCCGGCGCCCCCTGCGAGGAGTCTGGTCCGCTGGCCCCCCGGGGCGGCTACGCCTGGAGCAAAGTTGCTGCGGAACAGATCTGCCGGGATCGCGCCCACTCCGGTGGGCTGGTTCAGATCGCCCGGCTCTTCACACTCATCGGTGAGGGGCAGCGCCCAGACATGGCGCTGGCGCTGTGGGCGGCCGCGGCCGCGGCGGGCGATCCGATCACCGTCTATGGGAACCTCGGGCGCACCCGGGACTTCACCGACGTCGCCCAGGCGGTCGAGGCGCTAATCTGTCTGGCCCGGTTGAGCTCTCCGACGGTCGTCAACGTCGGCACCGGGGTGGGGCAGAGCCTGGCTGCCCTGCTGGCCGCCGTGAGCCTGCATCTGGGGCGGGAGCCCATCGTCCGGATCGCGGAGGCCCCGTGCCAGGATCCTGCCGCCACTCTGGCCGGCACGGAGCGCCTGAGGTCACTGATGCAGCGGGCGCTCTCGACCGATTTGATCGACGTGGTGGGGCGCTACCTCGGCGAGCGGGCGGCGAATCTCGATGCCTTGACGGAAGGACAACTCACATGACGCTGGACGTGCTCCTGGTCTCACCGCCCTTCTGGGATCCCTATGCCCCGTCCGCAGCCAACCCGGCGCTGCTGGGCTACCTGCGCGCCCAGCACCTGAGCGGTGCGCAGATCGACATCAACCAGGCCTACTTCCGGGACCGGCTGCCTCACGTCGTCGCCGGCGCGCTGGTTGACGTCGCTGATCCCGAGATCCTGATGTCGAGGGTTCCCACCGAGCACCGGGTGGTGATGGGGCTCTCCGAAGCGCAGCCGGACCTGTTGCGCCGCTGGGACATCCCGGAGGAGACCCTCAGCCTGGAGGGCTTTCGCTCGGCCATCAGGTCTTGGAAGCGGCTCGACGCGCTGAACGTTGTGGATGCACTGATCCACTACGGCTACTTCGTCCGGCACGATCCGGCGATCGCCGGCGTGCTCCAGGATCGCTCCTGCCTGGACGACCCCGCCTGGGAACCGATGAAACGTCTGGTCCACCAGACCCTCCTGCCCCGGCTGGAGCGTGAACGGCCCGGCGTCCTCGGGCTCTCGATCCTCGGGGAGCAGCAGTTCGCGGCGTCGGTCGCGATTACTCACTGGGTGCGGGAGGCCGGATTCGCGCCACTGATCGTCTGGGGTGGCAGCCAGATCCGGGCCATCCACACCGCCGCTCGTGAGGACGGGTGCTGGTGGCGCCGCCTGCCCGACCTGCTAGTTCTCGGGGAGGGAGAGACCGCGCTGGCCACCCTGGCCCAGCGTAGCCGCGAAGCCCGGCGCTCCGGCGAGCCAGGCTGGGCGGCCCGGCTGACATTCGACCGGAAGCCCAACGAGCCCAACTTCGTTCCAGGCACGATCGCTCAGCCGCTTGAGCGGGTCCTGGTGGCCCCGAAGCGCTACGAGGAAGTGACCACGCTGGCCGCCTACGACTTCGACGGACTCGACCTGCACGACTCCTACCTGATGCCTTGGCCGACCATCCCCTACCAGGGGTCGCGAGGCTGCCACTGGGGTCTGTGCGGCTTCTGCGATCACGAGGAGGGGTACCGCCTGCACTACCGCCCTAAGGAGTCTGAACAGGTCGTCGAGAATCTGATGGCCTATCGATCCCGGTTCGGCATCGAGCACATCCAGTTCGTCGACGAGGCGATCGAGCCGTCCTGGCTGTACGACCTGAACGACGAACTGGAGAAGCGCTCCCTGGGCGGAGTCTTCCGGTGGTCCAACTACTCCAAGGTCTCCGTGGAACTCGACGCTGACCTCCTCGGCCGCACCTACGCCAATGGCGGGCGGCTGATCCTCTTCGGGGTCGAGTCCTTCAACCAGCGAGTGCTCAACGTGGTCAAGAAGGGCATCCGGCGTAAGGACGCCCTTGCCACGATCCGCGCTACTCACGACGCCGGGATCCGATCCTGGATCTGGCTCATAGCCGGGCTGCCGACCCAGACCCCGGAGGAACTCGCCGGAGACATCGCAGACCTGCGCTCGCTGGAGGGCTTCGTCGACGCCGTCTCGGTCGGCCGGTACCGCATTTCCGAGAACTCCGACATCTACCGGGAGATGTCCAAGTACGGCATCGTCGAGGCAGACCTCAACCACCCGATGGACGTGCGCTACACCTCCAGCGGCGACGTGGTGGACCACGCTGAGATCGCCCGGCTCTACTACGAGGAGTACTACCCGCAGGCCATCGGGATGTCCCTGACGCACAACCGCTACCTCCTATTCGCTGATGCGTTGAAACGCGAGCGCGCTGCGAGTCCGGGCGTGCGCGGGAGGCGTCCCCGTCCCGCGATTTCAGGTGCCGCACGGACCCGCGAAGTGCTTGGGAACATCTGATGGCGCCCCCGCGGACCCCCCTGTTCAAGGTGGCTATGGCCCGGGACGCGGCCGCCGAGGTGGAGAAGGTCCTGTCTTCAGGCTTCATCGGGCAGGGACCCCGCAATGACGCCTTCGAGTCGGCCCTCGCCGAACTGATCGGCACTCCGCATGTGGTGACCGTCAGCAGTGCGACGGCGGGACTTAGCCTGGTGCTCCACATGGCGACGACCGCTGGGCCGCATCTCGGTTCGTATGCGGGCGGGCCCGCCGGCGGCGAGGTGCTGGCTACCCCACTGACCTGCACGGCCACTAACTGGCCGATCGTGACTCGGGGCCTCGACCTGCGCTGGATCGACGTCGATCCAGCGACGCTGAACGTTAGCCTGCACGACCTGCGCCGCAAGATCGGGCCCACCACGCGGGCCGTGGTCATTGTCCACTGGGCGGGGTACCCGCTCGACCTGGACGAACTGTCCCGGGTCCTCGACGAGGCCGAGGCCGAGCACGGCGTCCGGCCAGTCGTGATCGAGGACTGCGCCCACGCCTGGGGGAGCACGTTCGCGGGCCGGCGCCTCGGCCTGCACGGCAACCCAGCCGTCTACAGTTTCCAGGCCATCAAGCACCTGACCTGCGGTGACGGTGGGGCGGTGGTGTTCCCAACCGCGGCCGCGGCGGAGCGAGCCCGGCGACTGCGCTGGTACGGGATGGATCGGAACGTGACCGCCACGGAACGCTGGCGCCAGGACATTCCCGAAGCCGGCTTCAAGTTCCACATGAACGACATCAGTTCGGCCATCGGTCAAGCGAACTTGGACCTCGCGGAGCGGAATGTGAAGGTCCACCGAGACAACGCGGCCTTTTACGATCAGGCGTTACGCGGAGCTGAGGGAGTCGCCCTGCTGGAACGCGCTCCGGACCGGGCGTCAGCATCGTGGATCTACAGCCTGCGGGTCGAGCGGCGCGACGATTTCGTCCGGCACCTCGACGCGGCCGGAATCGACGCCAGCGCCGTGCACATGCGCAACGACATCCATTCCTGCGTGGCGGAGCACCGCGAAGAACTCCCCGGGGTCGACCTCGCCGACTCGACGATGGTGTCGATCCCGGTCGGCTGGTGGGTGGATGACCAGACCCGCGCCCGCATCGCCGACCTTGTCCGGCAGGGGTGGTGAGCCCCCAACCCCGCGTGCTGGGCTGGCCGGTCGGCGGCTGGGAGATCGCCTCGTCGCGGCTGCGCCTGTTCACCCCGCTGAAGCTGCTCGCCGATGCGCTCGAGGTGCGGATCGCCGAGCCTGGTACTCGGGAGCATGTCAGCCCGGATGATCTGCTCCGCGACATCGATCTGGTGTACATGCAGAAGGATGCAGGCCCGACGGCTGTCGATCTGGCCCGAGCCGCCGTGGAACGTGGGCTCCCGCTGGTGTACGACGTTGACGACGACATCGGGTGCTGGCCGGACATGGATGAGCCCGAAGTTCTCCGGCTGGCGCAGGTGGTGATCGTCGACAGTGAGCGTCGGATGCGGGACCTCGCGCCGCTGACCAACCGGACCCGGGTGATCCCGTGCATGATCGACCTGGCCGACGACCCGGCCCGCCGCCCGCCCGCCGCTGCTGTGGCGGCGCCCCGGCTGATCGTGTGTTTCGGCAATCGCTCCAGCCTCGAGGGAACCCGCGAGTTCCTGCCCGCCGTGCCCGCGTCCTGGCAGGTGCGGATGATCGGACCGGCGCAGGCCCGGGCCTCGTTCACCGGACTGGACTATCGGGACTTCTCTGTGAGCAGATTCGTTCCCGATCTGATGACCGGCCAGGTCGCCCTGCTTGCCCACCGGCCCGAGGTGGCGGCCGGCAAGGACGAGAACCGTCTGGTGATGGCGTTGTCGTGCGGCCGGCCGGCCTTCGTCACTCCGACGCCGTCCTACCTGGCCCTGCTGCGTGAGATCGGGGCGGAGCAACTCGTGGTCACGGACACGCATGACCTTGCTGCGGCCCTGAATTCCTATCAGCCTGACGCGTTCGCCCCGGTCGTGGCGCGGGCGCACGAATACGTCTGGTCGGTGTACGGACCCGCAATGATCGGACGCCGCGTGCTCTCGGTCCTGCACGAGGCGCTGGAGTTGCGGTGAGTCGGCCCCTGCATGTGGTCTTCGTCAACCCTTACGGGTACGAACTTTTCGAACCGTCCGCCCGAGCCTCCCGGGTCTACGGCGGCGCCGAGGTCCAACTTTATTACCTCGCAACGGGTCTGGCCGCGATGCCTGGAATTCGGGTTTCCATGGTGGTCGAACGGCCTCAGCGGGGCCGCCTGCGGGATCGTATCGATGGCGTGACGATGAGCTTCGTGCGGCCAAGTCGGGCATTGGACTGGGTCCGGCTTTGGGTCCCGGTGCCGGCGATCCGCTACGTGGGTGCGATCGCCCGCTCCCACGCGGACGTCGTGGTCCAGAGAGGCGGAGCTGTCCTGACAATGGACGCGGCCCTGGGTGCCGCCCGGCGCCGGGTGCCATTCGTCTTCATGACGGCACACGACTGGGACTGCACTCGCCAGCATCAGGCCGGTGGACAGCGGCTGACCGGACGGAGCTACCTGTGGGCGCTAGGCCGGGCCGCAGTGGTGATTGCGCAGACGGATGATCAGGCGATGATGCTGCGGAGATGGCACGGAATCGGCGGCCCGGTGCTCCGCAGCGGGCTGCCCGCAGTCGCCGAGACCAGTCCCCTGGCGCGCGCGGACTCCGTGCTGTGGGTGGGGCGGTGCGTCGGATGGAAGCAGCCGCTGGCCTTCCTTGAATTGGCGGCGATGCTGCCGCACCGCACGTTCACCATGGTCTGCCCGGAGTACGGCGGCAGCCCGGAACTGGCCCGGCAGGTGCGCGAGCGAGCGGCCGCCCTGCCCAATCTGGAACTGCTGGAATTCGTCCGTTTCCGTGACATCGATGAGTTGTTCCGATCGGCCAGCGTGTTCGTGAACACGTCGACCGCCGAAGGGTTCCCGAACACCTTTATGCAGGCCACCCGGGCCGGCACCCCCGTGGCGTCACTGACGGTGAATGCTGACCGGGTCGTGGACGCGCATGGTCTGGGAGTGGTCGGCGATGACTCCATCGATCTCTTGGCCTGCCGGATAGACGCGCTCCTGTCCGACGACACGCAGTGGCACCGGTTCAGCCAGACCGGGCAACGCTATTTCGCCGCCCGGCACGACCTGAACGCGGTGCTGGCCGACCTGGTCCGTCTGCTCCGGGAAGCCGCGCAGAACGGCTGAGCAGAGATCGTGTAGCATCACGCCGTGCCTGTGCACCGGTGCCGATTTGGCCGCCCCAGGACAGTTCCGGCCCTCTGAGTCTCAGCGAAGCGACCACTCAGCGCGTCGTGAGCATCCTGGGGAGTCCCCAAACCTGCCTGCACCCTCCTTCGAGTTTCGACTATCGGGCCGTGCTGTTGTGCGATCGGCGCGCAACCCCCGGAAAACGAGTGAACACAGATGATGAAAGACGATGCTGCGGTCGAGGCGCTGCGGCAGATCTATGACTCGCGCGACCGGGCGTTCGCGGCGATCGCGGATGCCGACACCATCGACGCCGTCGATGGACTGCGCCGCGAGTTCCTCGGGAAGACCGGCGCCCTGCTGTTGATCCGGCGCTCGCTTGGCTCGTTGCCACTCGACCACCGCAAGCGGGTCGGAGCCGCCTTGAACGAGGCGATCGAGCAGGTTACGGCCGCGTTCGACACTTGCGACGAGGAGTTGCTGGACGCTCGGACGGCGCTGGCCCGTCCGCTTGATGTGACGCTACCCGGGCTGCTACCCGCCGGCGGCGCGCTGCACCCCACCACTCAGCTTATGTACGACCTGAACGACGCGTTCGCGGCGCTGAACTTCTCGGTGTTCGAAGGGCCGGAGATCAGTTCGGAGTTGTACGAGTTCGACCACATGAACTTTCCCCCCAAGCACCCGGCCCGGGAAAGCATGGACACCTTCTGGCTGAGCGGAACGACGCGCCGGACGGGTGGCGATCGGCTCTGCCTCCGCCCGCACCTGACCGGGGCCAGCGTTCGCTACATGCAGGAGCATGGCGCACCCCTGCGCCTCGTGTACCCCGGCCGTGTTTACCGCAACGAGACCACCGACGCCCGGCACGAACGCGCCTTCTATCAGTACGAGGTGCTGCTGATCGATGAGGACGTCCCCTTCACGGCCGGCAAGTTCCTCGTCGACACCATTCTGGACACCGTTTTCGGCCGGCCCGTGCCGACCCGGATGCGGACCGGGTTCTTTCCGTTCGTCGAGCCGGGCTTCGAGATCGACATGGAATGCCAGGTCTGCTTCGGCAGCGGGTGCCGCACCTGCCGTCAGGTGGGCTGGATCGAGCTGATGCCGGGCGGGAGCCCTCATCCGAACGTGCTGCGCGCCGGTGGTCTCGATCCGGATCGCTGGACCGGCTTCTACGTCAACGTCGGACTGGATCGCCTGGTGATGATGCGATACGGGATCGACGACATCCGGCTGCTGCACAGCGCCGACCTCCGCTTCCTGACCCAGTTCGCCTAGGAGCCTACGGTGAAGATCTCGCTGGAGTGGATCTCCGACCACGTCACCCTGCCCGTTGACCGCACCCCCCGTCAGATCGCCCATGATCTGACCCTGAAGACGGTCGAGGTGGAAGAGGTTGAGAACGTCGACGGGGACGTCGTTCTGGAGATTGACAACAAGTCGCTGACGAACCGGCCTGACCTGTGGGGCCACTACGGCATCGCCCGGGAGTTCGCCGCAATCTACGGCCTGCCACTGCATCCCTTGCCCGAGTTCACCCTGCCAGAGCCGAGCGGGGACCTGGTTGGCGAACTCGATCCCACCCTCTGCCGACGCTTCAGCCTGCTTGAATTCACCGCTGACAACACTCTTCCTACCCCCGGAACGGTCCGCCGCCGCCTCGAACACATCGGTGAATCCACAGTCAATCTGCTAGTTGACCTGAGCAACTACGTGATGTTTGCCGTCGGTCAGCCGAATCACGTCTGGGATTCTGCCAAGATCCGGTTGCCGGTGGGGGCGACCTTCAGCGCCCAGCCGACCCGGCTAGCCCTAGTGGCGGGCGAGGACGTGGAGATCACCAGCCCGGTGCCGGTGATCGGCGATGCCGTCGGCATCATCGGCCTGGCCGGCAGCCTGGGCGGGCAGCGATCGTCCGTATGCCCGGCCTCCACGCGGTTCCTACTGGAAACGGCGACCTTCAACGCCCAGCCCGTTCGTCGCGCCTCCCAGCAGCTCGGGCTGCGCACGGAGGCCTCGGCTCGCTACGAGAAGGGGCTCGACACCCAGCGGGTGGATGCCTCGATCGCGCTTTTCCTGACGCTTCTGCGTGAGGCGGACCCGGCCTCGCGGGCCCACCGGTTCCAGGATGTCGTCGGGCAGCCCACCCCGGTTCTCGACATCACCGTGGAGCGGTCGTTCCTGGACCGACGGATCGGCATCACGCTCACGGACACCGAGATCACCCAGACGCTGACGGCACTGGGCTTCCAGACCGCCCTCACGGCCGACGCCGTGCAGGCGACAGTGCCTTCCTGGCGAGCGACCGGCGACGTCTCGCTGCCCCACGACGTCCTTGAGGAACTGGCGCGGATCCACGGCTACGACCAGCTTCCCTCGGCACAGACGTCCATCGTGCTGGCCCCCGTTCGCTCACTGAAGAGCCAGCCGCTGGACCGCAGCATGAGAGAGGAACTCGCGCTGCGCGGTGGCCTGCAGGAGGTGGTGACCTACCCCTGGGTCCACGACGAGATGCTTGAGGTCGTGGGCCATCCGAAGGAGCGCACGATCCTCTTCGAGGGCGCCTCGTCCCCCGACCACAATGCGATGCGCCCGCTGCTGCTGCCGAACCTGCTGGAAGCGATCGAGTCGAATCTGCGGTATCGCAAGCAGTTCGGCATCTTCGAGTTGGGAACGGTGTTCCCGGAAGGCCCCTGGGAACCTGCGCCGACCGGTCGTGAGGAACTTCCCGAGATGCCGAAATCCCTTGCTCTGGCCCTGGTCGGCCCCGCCGGGGAAATGCTGTTCCGACAGGCAAAGGGCCATCTGGAGGCGCTCCGGCGGCGATGCTTCCTGGACGATCTGGCTCTTGAGGGCTCGACCGAGGCGCCGTGGGCCGAGCGGACGGCTCGCCTTGCCATCTCGGCTGGCGGTGTTCAGGTCGGCAGTCTCGGGTTGTTGCGGCCACAGATCCTGCGCAAGGCGGGCATCCAGGGGGTCATGGTGGCCTACGCCGAACTGGACCTGACCACACTCACGGCGAAAGCCTCCCGCGACAATGCCTTCGTGGCGATCCCCGATCTCCCCGGATCCGACTTCGACCTTTCGCTGATGGTCGACGATGACATCACCTGGGACCAGATCGCCGCCCGCGTTGTGACGGTGGACGACCTGATCGACTCGGTGTCATTCGTGGACGAGTACCGGGCCCCCGATCTGGCCGAATCGTCGCGGTCCATCACCTTCCGGGTGCGGTTGCAGCCACGCCTGTCGACGCTCACCCGGGACGACATCTCTAGGGTCAGGAGTGAACTGATGCGCCGGATGGAACAGGAGTTCGGCGCCGCACTGCGCTGAGTCCAGCTGCTCAGTTGAGAACGGACGCCCGCAATCGGCCGTCACTGTCCGGGCGGACCTGGACCCAGGTCTGCACCGTGACCCGGACCCCTTGCGAGAACGGCAGGATTGCGTGCGGCCTGGTGGGGTCCCAGATCACCAGCGCTCCCGGTTCCGCGCGGAAGGTCACCTCGGGCGTCCCGGCCGGAATCTCGCCCGGCGCGAACAAATAGGAGCGCCCCGCCCGCCGGTAGTCGGCGTCGTACCGCCAAATTGTGGTCCCGCCACCGGTCCCCGGCATGCGCAGATAGACGTTGGCCGTGAGGCACTCCGTCCGCCCGGCATCGGCATGCACGGACACGTCCGAACGTTCCATGATGCGGCCCACCCCAGCGAACTGCAGTACGCCCCGCCGGCGGGTCAGTCCCGCACCTCCGGGCAGGGCCTCGTCGAGTTCAAGGCGAAGCTTGTCGATCGGACCCAACGACGGCGCGACCACCTCCCGCTGCCAGCGGAGAGCCTCCACCACTTCGATCTCCAGAGCCGACGCGGAGGCGGTGGTGTCAATCGGACCCACCCGGTCGGTGTCGGTGTCGGTGAACTCCTCCGATGAGCCGGAGCGTTGCGACCAACGGGCCTGGTAGTTTGTGCGGTCCTGGTGCGCGAGGAAGGCTGCGGCCAGCCGGTCGGCCACCGGGGCGGCGATGAAACCAGGCCAGTAGAGTCCAGCCACGTCGCCGACCCGCACCGCCTCGATACCTTCCCTCGTAAGGTTCTCGACGGTAAGCAGAGGCCACGTGGTTCCGATTGGGTCAGGCTCGGCAGGGGCGCCCATGAGTCGGCTCCAAGGTTGGGGACAGTGAACCAAATGATCCACGACCCACGTGATCGACTTCAACCGACCAGCGCGATGTCTCGCCTGGGGACTGTCTTGCTTCGGGTGTACTGACGGTTTGGGGGGCTGCTCAAGGTGTTGACGAAGGAGGCGCTGGAGAAGAAGATCGCCGACCATCTGGGCGCCATGCCAAGCACGCCGGACAGATCCGGATGACGGGGCCACACTGCTCCACGACTCGATCACCTCCGACGTCACGGCAGCGCCGACGCGGCGGCGAGGAGGCGTTGACGCTGTGCGCGCTGACCGGTTGAATCCACCCACTCTGGCACGAGTCGAGACCGATCAGGACGTGACCCGACCGCACGTGGCCGGCGCCTTGTTGTGTCGTTTCCCGAGAAGCTCCCGCCAAGGTCATGGATGCCGGGCACGTCGCCTGACGACGCGTGACCCCCGCCCCGGCTCGACATCGACCACAGCCCGGCGGGCGTTACCGACGTGTCGAATCGGCACCTCACCCGACCTCGACGACCCGGCGTGGCTGGGTCTCTTCGCGGCGCCGGGCTAGCCTCGGGATCGTGACACTTGATGAAGCCCACTGTGCCGCTGTTGAACTGGCCGGGAGCGTGAAGGCACGCCTGGTGGAGTTCGCCACCAGCCCACCCTTCGAGCGGTACCTGCGCCAGTTCGCCCGCGAGCTCGCTGAGGACCATCCCGACTCAGCGAGCCGTGGCGTGGCCGCAATCGAGAAGCTCCTGTTCGACTTCCGGTACGACGACGGCACGACGGTGGTGCACCGCTTCGTCCGTCGCTCGGACCTCAGCGAGGCGGAGCGGGAGATGGCCCGCAGGTTCGTCGACGGGGTGGAGGGTTTCTTCGAGGTGCTGGTCGAGGCCCCGGCGGGAGCCGAGGTCATCTCCATCCGCTGTTGCGTGTCTGACCTGGAGCACCTGCTAGCGCCGACCGAGCCCGCCGGGATGCCGACGCTGCCGCCAGGATCGTTCCTCGCCGGGCGTCTGAACCCAGTCGCTGGCACCGAGCTGTGGACTCCGAGCGGCACGCTGAACGTCGTGCCCGCGTCGAACCGGAAGGCCGTCGCGGATGCCGTGATGCAGCTGGCGCTGCACGCTCCCTGGCTCACGCATCGCAATCCCGAGAAGCTCCACCAGGCCGCCGAGCACAGTGGCGCGACGCATGAGCGATTCGTCGCCCGACATGGCAGCGACCTGGCCCTGGTCGCGGGCCCAGAACTCGCGGAGGTCTATGCCGACGCGATCGTGCCGACGGATGGTCGCGACGCGACGGCGGTCGCGGCCGCTCGGGTGATCGCCCGCCGGACGATCGAAGACTCCGAGTTGGCTGACGCCGACCACGTGCTGGTGAACTGCCACCCGGTTGCCGGTTTCGGGTTCTACCAGAACTTCGTGGGTGTGGCGCGGGCCTTGGAGTCCGGCCCACACGCCGACCCGGATGACGTGGACCTGTTGCGCGACTACCTGGACGACCCGGGTGTTCCTTCCTGGGTTCTGCGCCGGGTCGTCGCCAGTCGTCTCCCCGCCGCCGAGGTGGCCCTGGCCGGCGCTCTCGGCCGGCCCCACTTCAGCTGGGAACGGGACGGTGAGCACCTGCTGGCCTCGCTCCCCGGCGACTCCGAGCCGACCCTGACCCTGGCGATGGTCCCGTCGATGTGTAGCGCGGCGACCCCGGCGCCCGGCGGGGCCTGACGCCGCCCTCTGCGTCATCCACCCTGATCAATTGGGAGACAACGGTTTGCCTCCGGACGTGAGTGGGTGGGTGCGGGAGCCGACCGTCTGGTTGGTCTGCTGACGGCTGGGCGTGGCGCACCCGTTGTGGCCGCAAGGTTTTCCCAAGGGTCGGTCGTCAGGGTGGGGCCCAAACGTGGCGAGTGCCGTGCTCGCCACGGGAGGGAACGGTGATGAACGAGCAACGCAGTGTCGGGAACAGCAACCGGTCATGGGGCCGGACCAGACGCGGGGTATTCCTGCGGATCGTGGTGGCGTTGGCGGTCCTGGTGGGCTCGCCGGGTCTCCTCGGTGCGACGGCGCAGGCAGCGCCCGTCGGTCAGGGCTTCAACCTGAACCGATCCGACCTGCGCTTCA
>JBOFLG010000141.1:0-2462 GCA_051657745.1 Dermatophilaceae bacterium
TCGTCGATGAGGCGGCCGGCGGCGGTGTCGACGAGAAACATCCGACCTGGCTGGAGGCGTCCGCGCTGGACAACCCGCTCGGGCGCGAGGTCGAGCACACCCGACTCCGACGCGAGCACCACCAGGCCGTCGTCGGTGACCCAATACCGGCCCGGCCGCAAGCCGTTACGGTCAAGCACCGCCCCGATCACCGTACCGTCGGTGAAGGTCACGCAGGCCGGGCCGTCCCAGGGCTCCATGAACGTGGAGTGGAATTCGTAGAACGCCCGCCGCGCAGGCTCCATCGTGGCGTGGTTCTCCCAGGCCTCCGGGATCATCATCAGCACGGCGTGCGGCAGCGACCGGCCACCGAGGTGCAGCAACTCCAGCACCTCGTCGAACGACGCCGAGTCCGAGGCGCCCGGAGTGCACACCGGGAAGATCCGCTCCAGGTCACCGGGGATGACCGACGACCGCAACTGGCTCTCGCGAGTCCGCATCCAGTTGCGATTGCCCTTGACGGTGTTGATCTCGCCGTTGTGCGCGATCAGCCGGTAGGGGTGCGCCAGTGGCCAACTCGGGAAGGTGTTGGTGGAAAACCTGGAGTGCACCAGGGCGAGTTCGCTCGCGTACCGCTCATCGGACAAGTCGGGAAAGAACGGCTCCAACTGCCCGGTGGTGAGCATGCCCTTATAGACGAGCGTGCGAGCTGACAGCGACGGAAAGTACACCGCTGCCTCCCGCTCCGCGCGTCGACGCAGGCAGAACGCGAGTCGGTCGAGGGCAATGCCGGAAGATCCGTCCGCGGCCGCGACGAACAACTGCCGGAACGCGGGCATGGTCACCCGGGCGGCCCGGCCAACGAGGTCGGGCGTGACTGGTACGTCACGCCAACCGATCACCTGCAGACCCTCCGCCGCAGCGATAGCCTCGATGCTGTGCTCAGCCGCGACACGCTCGGCGTCATCGGTGGGCAGGTACGCCATCCCGACGGCATACCCGCCGGCCGCTGGCAGATCGAGACCCGAGACGGCGCGGAGGAACCCGTCGGGAACTTGAGTGAGGATGCCGGCGCCGTCCCCGACGAGCGGGTCTGCGCCGGTCGCACCGCGGTGGTCGAGGTTACGCAGGGCGTCGAGCGCGTGGACCACGATGTCGTGGCCGGCGCTGCCGCGCATCGTCGCCACCATGGCGACACCGCAGGCATCGTGCTCGTACTCGGGCCGGTAGAGCCCGACGGCGGCGGGATGAGCGGAGAAGCGGTCGACGGTCACGTCGGATCACCGTCCTGATAGGCAGTCCGGGCCGTGGTGGCCGGGGGCGCGGCAAGGTCGATCGCGGACGGCGGCGGCCGCGTGCGGGAATGCTAACCCCGAGCGCTCATGTCTTGCCCTCTGAACCCGGTGGTCCCACATCGTGGGATGTCGACGACGTCTGGTCCGCGCCGATGTCCGGGTCACCGGCCGCGGAACCACCCGACGACGGGACACGATCCACGGCGTCATCCGCGCCGATGTCCGGGTCGCCGGCCGCGGAACCACCCGACGACGGGACACGATCCACGGCGTCATCCGGCGGTTCGGAGGACACGGCCCGGCGCGAGGTAAACCAGATGATCCACACCCCGAGCAGGAACACCACGATGCTGGTCCACACATTGAGTCGCTGGCCCAGGACCACCTCCGCCTCGTCGGTGCGCATCCGTTCGATCACGATTCGGCCGACCGGATAGCCGGCCACGTACAGGCCGAACAGCTGCCCCGGCGCCAGGCGCGCCCGCCGGTCGGCGACCAGCAACACCACCGCCAGGACGACGAGAAACACCGACTCGTAGAGAAACGTTGGATGAAACACACCGCGCACCACGGGCTCGCCGCGGGAGTCGAGCGCGGCCCGCCCGGCGGACTGGTCCCACACGTGGACCTCGAGCCCCCATGGCACGGTCGTCGACCCTCCATACAGCTCGTTGTTGAACCAGTTGCCCCAACGGCCGATCGCCTGGGCGAGGGCAACGCCGGGCGCCGCCGCGTCGATGAACGCGAGAAACGAGACCCCATATCGCCGGCACCCGAGGTAGGCGCCGAGCGTGCCGAGCGCGACGGCACCCCAGATGCCGAGCCCGCCCTCCCAAATCTTCAGCGCGTCGACTGGGGTGCCGTCAGCGCCCCAGTAGGGGTCGGGCGTGGTGATGACGTGGTAGAGGCGCCCCCCGACGATCCCGAACAGCACCGCCCAGGCGGCGACGTCGAGGGCCTGTCCCCGGTCGTGCCCACGCGGGACCAGACGCCGACCGGTGAGCCAGACCGCGACAACGATGCCGACGAGAATGCACAGCGCGTACATGCGCAGCGGCAGCGGCCCGACCTCGAGCACCGAGTCGGTCGGGCTCGGCAGGTACCCGATCATGAGTCGGCCCTCTCGACTGCGGCGATGAGTTGCTCGGGGGTGCCCGCCTGCTGGGTGATGTCCTCGCCGTCGAGGCG
>JBOFLG010000142.1:0-4095 GCA_051657745.1 Dermatophilaceae bacterium
TGCCGCGCACGGTCGGCGTAAAGGCCGGCGAGGCGACAGCGGTCCGGGTCACCGGCTCGACGAGCTGGACCAGCACCGGGTCGGCGACCAGCGAGGTCGCTCCCTTGACCACCAGGTCGCGCACCTCCGGGGTGGACAGAACCGGGGTCACTCGGTCGATGAACCGGTCGGTGTCGGCCACGGTGCCGACCACCCACCAGGTGACGAGACAGACCGGTACGAGGGCGCCGGCCAGCCCGACGGCGACCGTGCCGAGGACCCGCCGCCACGCGGCGATCATGGCGACGTGCGGGTGTCCGGCCCGGACTCGACCGGCACGTCACGAGCGACCCCGGGCATCGACACCGGCTGATCAGGTGCACGGGTCGCCGTCGCTCGAACCGCCCCGGCATCCGGGTCCACCACGGCATCCGGGTCTACCACGGCATCCGGGTCCACCACGGCATCCGGGTCTACCACGGCATCCGGGTCTACCACGGCATCCGGGTCTACCACGGCATCCGGGTCTACCACGGCATCCGGGTCCGCCCCGGCATCCGCCGATCCATGCGCAGCCTCGCGGGAGACGAGGGCGAGGACTCGCTCCTCGACGTCGTCGGTGAGGTCATACCGGCGCTTGTAGATCTCGAGCATCGCCATCACGGTAGCCGCGACCGGCACCCCGAGCAGCGCACCAGACAAACCGAACAACTGGGTGCCGAGCAGCGCCGCCCCGAACGACACCGCTGGATGGAGGTTGACCGCACGCGCCGAAATACGCGGCTCGACGAACAAGTTCTCGACCTGCTGATAGCCAATACCCCAGGCGAGCACCCAGACCCCGAGCAGCGGGTCGCCGGAGGTGAGCCCCACGACCACCGGGAGCGCGATCGAAATGTACGTGCCGATGTTGGGGATGAACTGCGCGATGATGCCGGTCCACAAGGCAAGCGGCAGCCAGTACGGCAGCCCGATCGCCGCGAACAGCACGCCGCTCAGCACCGCATTGATCGAGGCCAGCACGATTCGGGCGGCGATGTAGCCGCCAACCTTGATCCGGGTGAGGTCCCAGGCGGCGAGGAACGGGATTTGGAGCGAGGGCGTCATCCGGCTGGCGACCCACTGCCGCAGCGCGGGCATGCCGGCCGAGGTGTAGAACGCGAAGAACAGCAGCACGAACACCCCGAACGCGCCGGTCAGCACGGTGGCGAGAAACCCGAGCACCCCGAACGCGAGGTCGTCGGCGTAACCGGCGATGTCGCCGGGGGTGATGCCACCCTGCTCGAGCAGCTCCTCGAAGGTGTACGAGGAGCCGGTGAGGTCGTTGGCCCGCTCGAGACCGGACTCGGCGATGTCGGGTGCGGCCTGCGCCAGATCAGTCAACTGGCTCACCAGCAGGCTGCCGAACGCGGCGAGGAACGCCGCCACCGCGGCCAGCGAGCCGAGCAGCACCGCCGCGGTGGCGGCCGTGCGCGGCATCCACCGGGTGAGCCGCGCAACGGCCGGCTCCATCGCGAGCGCGAGGAACCACGCCATGACCACGTAGTAGACGGTGCCGCTGCCGCGCCACAGCACGAACCCGGTCAGCGCGGTGAGCAGAATGACGGCAACCACCAGCCAACTGCGCCGCCAGAGCCCACGCTCGCGGATGCCGCCCGGCACGGACGTCGGGGTGGTGTGCTCCATGGGCCACCAATCTAGGCGTCGCGCGCTGCCGAGCGCGCCCACCTGCTCCCTCGCGACAGCAGGTCCGGGCGGCATGGCTACGGTCGCACGCCCTGCTGGACGAGCTGGACGTCGATCCGGAGCACGTATGAGGGTTGCTGCTGGCACCGAGCCTGTTCGTCGCCACGGAGACCGGCCGTCCGCTCGAGGTACTCCCCGACTCCGCCGCAATCCCGGTGATGACGTTCACGGAGCTTCGGCTCGGTATCGTCATGACACGTGAGGGTCGTATGAACCAACGCCCGGTCGTCCGCGAGGCCACCCACGAACACCTCGACGACCTGGAGGAGCGCAACTGGGCCGACCAGATCGCACGGGACTGGGGGGCGCAGGTCGACCGACGTGCTCGGCCGATGACCTGTGGGACGAGTTGGCGGTGCCTCCGCGCGCCGGGCTGGCGTGAACAGCCCCGCTCGCCAGCCCGGCGGGCTGCTGACGTGCCCTTCGGCCTCCGGCGGAGCTGAGAGGATGACCCAGTGGCACGTGACTCGGAGCTTTGGACCACGACCGAGGTAGCCCGGCACCTAGGCATCAAGCCGGGGACGGTCAGCGCCTACCGGCATCGAGGGCAGATGCCAGCCCCCGTCCAGACGCTGGGCGAGCGCACACACCTGTGGGAGGCAGCGACCATCAGGGAGTGGAACGCCAGCCGTGGTTCAGCAGCCAAGTCCGCCGGCATCGCCGTTGCACCTATCGAGCGCAGCGACCCGCACGAGTGGCTAACACACGGCGAGCGCGACCTGTACACGTCGGAGTGGGTGCGCCTCAGTCTGGTTGACGTAGAACCGCCGCACGGCGCTCGTTTCGAACACCATGTGGTCACGCTGCCGGAATCGGCGATGACCGCCATCGTGGATGAATCCCGCGAGCACGTCGGCCTGATCTGGCGGCACCGGTTCGCCCCTGACGTGTGGAACTGGGAGCTACCCGGCGGCCTGGTCGATGCCGGCGCGAGCCCGGCCGACACCGCTCGCCGTGAGGTTGTTGAGGAACTCGGCCTGGACGTCGGCGACCTGCGGCACCTCGTCACGTTCGAGCCGATGATCGGAATGGTCCGGAGTCCCCACCACATCTACTCCGCGGTTGGCTACTCCCCCGCTGGCGAGCCTACCGAGCGCAACGAGGGCGGCGGCCTGCAATGGATTCGGCTGGACTCCGTCAGGGATCGCATCGCGGTTGGGGAGGTTCGCAACTCCGGCACCCTGGTCGCCCTGCTCCACCTACTCGCCTTCGGCGTCGAGTAGCGCCCGAACCCGCGTACGTTGCCGCTCTGAACCGGTAGTAGCCGAGAGGCCGGCAGCGACTGCGGCATGATGCCGCGCAGGGTCACGGTCGCCATTCCCAGCGTGGGCCATCGCAAGGTCGATATGTAGCCCCGCCGCCGCGCGGTTGAACTCGGGATCGATCCTTCCGAGTGCCTGGTCTAGGGCTGTGACGGCCTCGTCGTCACCGAGACGCGCGAGGCAGTGACCGCGCCACCGGGCAAGGTGAGCGCTATCGAGCATGATGACCAGCCGATCTTGGCGATGAGGCGGGCGAGGTCGGAAGCGTCGAGATTCGCCTCGAAGGTGACGTCACCGATCGGGCCGCCTTGCCACGCGATCTGGTCCCCGCAGGCACCGATGAGTGGGCGTAGCGGCAGTACGCCGATGCCGCTGCCAATGACGCCGTCGCCTGCGCCATCGGGCAGCGGTCGCTCCGTTGGCACCGTGGGCGGGTCGAACCGCAGCACCGGTATCACCAAGGGGTGGTCCTCGATTCGCACGGTGATGGTCCTGGTGCGACGGTGTGTGCTCTGGGTCGCCTTGAAGCTGTCCGGCGGTTGGCGGCCTCGTCTGCGCCGGGTGGTGAGTTCGAGCGCCCGGCGCAGAGGCCACCAAGCGCCAGATCGGAGCAGCCGGAGCTCGAACTGGGACGTGACCGTCGCGCATGCCCTGCAACTGGATTGGGGCAGCACCCATCGACCGCCCATGCCGAGAGGGATGATGTGCTCGTCGGTCAGGTCTGAGGCTTGGCCGCAGTAGATGCACTGCCCGACAGGTTCGTAGTGAACATCCACCATCGGTTCAAAACTCCACGACGCCATCACGACCGCCCAGCGGCGTCCTCGGCGCGCCATAGTAGAGCGTGCGACGGCATCATGAGCGAGGGGCGCCTCGACGGTCAAATGTTTCGCGCCATCTTCGGCACGAGGTTAGGTAACTCTGCAGACTATCGGACATGAATGCGACACGATCCCAGCCGCTGGTTTGCCGGCTCTTCCGACCTGAGTGTGGGGTCATAGGGGGAGTCCGCCGCCGATGAGGAGCATGCGGAGTCTGTAGTTCTCCCGGTTTCTGAAGCCTCTGGCGATTCGTCGGTGGAGCTCGATGAGGCCGTTGACGGCTTCGG
>JBOFLG010000143.1:0-26320 GCA_051657745.1 Dermatophilaceae bacterium
TCCGGGCCCGGCGGTGCGTCGGCTGGGCGTGGCGGCGCGGCGCGGGGGCGGGCCGGCGGGTCGCCGGCATCCGCGCCATCCGTCGCGGCGGGCGACGCGACACCCGTCGCGGCGGGTGGCGCGGGACCGGCCGGTGTGCGGGCGCCCCGGCATGGTTCACCGGAGCCAGCGGGGTCTCCAGCTGCGTCCGTGACGGCGTCGGCATTGGAGCCAGCGTCGGCGTTGGCGCCAGCGTCGGCGTTGGCGCCAGCGCCGGGGCTGGACTCGGACCCGGCGGCATCCGCACCGTCGTGGACCGCCGAGGCCGACGAGGAACTCCGCGACGGGGTCGAACTCGGGCTCACCATCGCGGAACTCGCCGAGTCGCTCGACCTGCAGGAGCAGGTTGTCGCGGCCCGGCTCGACGAGGTGGGGCTCGCGGCCGGCCCGGAGTCGATGCTGCGGCTCGAGTAGCGGGCAGCGAGTAGCGCCACCTCAGTGGGCGAGCGCGCTGGACACCACCTCACGCGCCTCGGCCTGGACCGCCGCCAGGTGGTCGGCCCCGCGGAAAGACTCGGCGTAGATTTTGTAGACGTCCTCGGTTCCGCTCGGCCGGGCCGCGAACCAGGCCGACTCGGTGACCACCTTCAGGCCGCCGATCGCCGCGCCGTTGCCAGGCGCCGCGGTGAGCCGTGCGGTGATCGGCTCACCCGCCAGCATCTGGGCCGTAACGTCAGAGGGCGAGAGCGCTCCGAGCCTGGCCTTCTCCTCGCGCGTCGCAGCGGCGTCCACCCGGGCGTATGCCGGCGCCCCGTGGGTCGCGGTGAGCTCGGCATAGATCTCCGATGGTGAGGACCCGGTGCGCGCCAGGATCTCGGCGGCGAGGAGGGCGAGCAGGATGCCGTCCTTGTCGGTGGTCCACACTGACCCGTCGCGCCGCAGGAACGAGGCACCGGCCGACTCCTCCCCGCCGAACGGGCCGGAGCCGTCCAGCAGCCCCGGCACGAACCACTTGAAGCCCACCGGAACCTCGACCAGCCGGCGCCCGAGGCCGGCCGCCACCTTGTCGATCATCGAGGACGACACCACGGTCTTCCCGATGAAGCCGTCCGTGCGCCAGCCGGGCCGCGCCCCGCCGTACAGGTAGTGAATGGCCACCGCAAGAAAGTGATTGGGGTTCATCAGCCCGGCATCCGGGGTGACGATGCCGTGCCGGTCGGCGTCGGCGTCGTTGCCGGTGGCGAGGTCGTACTCGGAGCGTCGCTCGATGAGGGAGGCCATCGCGGACGGCGACGAGCAGTCCATTCGGATCTGCCCGTCCCAGTCGAGCGTCATGAACCGCCAGGTCGGGTCGACGAGTGGATTGACCACGGTGAGGTCGAGGCGGTGCCGCTCGGCGATCGCGCCCCAGTAGTCGACCGCGGCGCCGCCCAGTGGGTCGGCGCCGATGCGCACGCCGGCGTCGCGGATCGCACCGAGGTCGAGCACGCTCGGGAGGCCGTCGACATAGGTGCCGAGGTAGTCGTATCCGGATGACGCGGCGCGCGCCCGCCCGAACGGCATCCGCCGGACCCCGTCCAGCCCGGCGCGGAGGTAGGCGTTCGCCGCCGTGGCGATGGCCGTGGTGGCAGTTCCGTCGGCCGGGCCACCGTGCGGTGGGTTGTATTTGATGCCGCCGTCGGCGGGCGGGTTGTGCGACGGGGTGACGATGATGCCGTCGGCGAGTCCGGCGCTGGCCGGCATCCGGTCGACCGCGGCAAGCGTGCCGCGGTTGGCGGTGAGGATGGCGTGCGACACCGCTGGCGTCGGGGTGTACCGGCCGGCCGTATCGACCAGCACCGTGACGTCGTTGGCCGCCAGCACCTCGAGCGCGGAGGTCCAGGCCGGCTCGGAGAGCGCGTGCGTATCGCGGCCGAGGAACAGTGGCCCGTCGAACCCCTGGGTGCGGCGGTAGTCGCAGATCGCCTGGGTCGTGGCGAGGATGTGCGCCTCGGTGAACGACGCGCGCAGGCTCGACCCGCGGTGTCCCGAGGTACCGAACGCGACCTGTTGGTCGACTTCGTCGGGGTCGGGCGCGGTGGCGTAGTAGGCGGTCACCAGCGCGGCGACATCGACCAGGTCGGACGGCTGGGCGGGCTGGCCGGCGCGTGCGGAACTCATACTGGCGAGTCTCGCAGAGCCGGTCACCGGCCGGGTCTGGCCACGTCGACGAGCACCCGCGACCCGGGTCTGGCCACATCGACAGGCTACCCGCCGTGGGCGGTTGACGCCCCACGCGCGACGTCGCAGGCCGCGCCACGAGACCACAGTGACGCGGCGCAGAGGTATCACCAGCCGCCGCCGCGCCTCCTCCCTCAGGACCCCTGCGAGGTGGAGCCGGCCATCGCGCACCGCACGGAGGTGCCCGTGCGTAGCCGCCGTCCGACCGGTGAGCAGATGCTCGGCGTCACGGTGCGGGTCATGGCGGCCTGGCCTGGGCTGCGGTGATGGTCGGTCACGACGGTGGGCTCGCTGGTGCTCACGGCGCTGCGGGCGGCGGGGCCCGCAGCGCCATCGACGGAGCGGGTGCGGCGGCGTTGGCGATGCCGTGCCCGCTCCTCGCGCTGCGGACGGGATCGCCCGCCGGTGAGGCGGACCCGGTCCTGAAACCCGCCGGCGCAGGGGTAGCGCGGCGCCCGTGCGCCTTGACATTCAGTGTCTGGCTGCCGTAGAAATCTTGGTGCTAGGGTCACACGACCGTAGCGTTACGGGCGTAGCGAGGTTGGTACGTGTTGTGCAGGGTTCAGTAAATGCCGCGCGCTCACAAGACGCAGGCTGGCGGGCAGGGAGTCCACAGATATCGATCTCGGTACATTCGCCATCGTTCCCCGGCAGTTAATGCCCCACGGTGAGCTGGTCATGTCGTGCCCAGTGGCCATCAATCTCGCGCAGCGGTCGACGTGGTTGACGAGGTTGATCGCCGGGTTCGGGCGCAGCTCCGTCACCAGGAGGTCCTGCCCGTGCGTGAGTCCCGAAGCGTAGTCAGACAGCGAGTGCGCGGACGTATCGCCCGCAATGTCACGGGAATCGCCCGCATTGTCAAGGGAGTTCGGCCGCCGGTGGTGGCGTGGCGACGGCTCGTCGACTTGCCGATCCGGACCCGGGTGGCATTGATCATGCTGGTGCCGATGGTGGCGCTGTTCGCGCTGTCGACCGTGCAGATCGCCTGGGGTGTGCGGTCGACGTGGGCTGCCGGCGACACCAGTCGACTCGCCCAACTGCAGGGGATCGCACCCGAGCTCATCTCGGCGCTGCAGGACGAGCGGACCGCTGCAGCGGTGTTATTGAGCGACGAAAGCCCGGATCCATCGGTCAAGCAGGCGTTCACGGAGCGGGTCGCGGCGACGGAGGCGAAGGCGACCGTCTGGAACAGTCAGGTCGAAGACGCCGACGACGCGACCGACTCGGTACGTGCGCGCATCGCCGTCGTGGAGGGTGAACTGCAGCGGCTGACCGCAGTGCGGAGCGACGTCAACGAGCAACGGCTTGATGTCGGCCCGATCTCGGATCAGTACTCGACGGTGATCGGGGACCTCCTGGGGCTGGGGCGGTTGACGACGCAGAGCATCAACGACGAAGCACTGCGTCGCAGCATCATCGCGACCAGCGCGTACGGGGCGTTCCAGGAGGCATCAGCGCAGGAGCAGACGCTCTTGGCCAGCGCGTTGATCACCGGAGAGCTCGGGGTGCGGGAAGGGGTCGCGCTGATCGGCAGCCTCAACGCCCAGCAGAGCGCCTTCGCCGAGTTTGCCGGGTCCGCCACCACCTCGCAGCGTGCGGCGGCGGCCGCGGCGGCATCAGATGAGGCGGTCGCTCGCGTGACGCAGGTAGAGCAGCAGGCGCTCCGTGCGACTCGTACCGGCAAAATCCGCGGCGATGTCACGCAGTGGTTGGAGGCAAGTAACTCCCGACTGGCCGCGATCCGAGCGGTGCAGCAGGACCAGGTCCTGGTGGTCTCGCAAGGTGCTGAGCGGTTACGCGGCGAAGCCACCCGTTCGGCTGTCTTCAATGTGCTGACCGTGCTGTTCATCACCCTGTCGGCGCTGGGAGTCGGCCTGGTGATCGCCCGGTCGATGGTGCGTCCGATCCGGCAGTTGCGTGTCGCGGCGCTGGAGGCCGCCAATCATCGGTTGCCGGAGGCCGTCCGCGCCGCTCAGGCTGGTCAGCGCGTCCTCGATGACGATGTGGTGCGGCTGCGCAGTTCCGGTCGGGATGAGATCGGGCAACTCGCCGATGCGTTCGTGACCATTCAGGACGAGGCGGTGCGGGTCGCGAGCGAGCAGGCGATTCGGCGTCGGGAGACGGCGGTCCTGGTGAACACCTTGGCGCGGCGCAGCCAGAGCCAGGTCGAGCGAGCGATCAGCCGGATCGATGCGATGGAGCAGGGCGAGACCGACGCAGACCGGTTGGGCGAGATCTTCGACCTCGACCACGCGGTCACCCGAATGCGCCGGACCAATGAGAGCTTGATGGTGCTGACCCGGGAGCACACCGGCGCAGATACCCCCTGGGATCACCCGGAGCCGGTTCGCCAGGTGCTGCAGGCCGCGCTCAGCGAGATTGAGCAGTACCAACGGGTCGAGGTCACCTCCGCCGATGCGGTGGAGTCCGGGCTCGTCCACCCGGCCGCTGTCAAGGACGTCATCCACCTGCTCGCCGAGTTGCTGGAGAATGCGACAACCTTCTCCAGCCGCCGGACCACCGTTGTTGCTGAGGCTCGTCGGGTGGTGGACCGACTGGTGATCGAGATCGAGGACTACGGACTCGGGCTCAGTGCCGACCAGTTGAAACAAATCAACGAACGCCTGCGGAAGCCGCCAGAGTTGGACGTGGCCGTGGCCCGTCAAATGGGGCTCTACGTCGTCGCCCGGCTCGCCGCGATCCACGGCATCGATGTGGCGCTCCGACGTGGTGGTGGCGGCGGCGTGGTGGCCGTCGTCGAACTCCCCGGCTCGATCGTGGTGTGGCGTCCGGCTCCGGTGACGCCGGGGCAGTCGACCTGGCAGCTTCCAGCGGGGCTCCCACTGACTGCGGCAGGGGCGGCGCCACGGACTGGGGCTGCGGCGCCACTGGCTGGAGTGTCGCCATCCCAGTCCACCGAGCGGGCGGAGGAGTCCGTGCCCGAGCGGCCGGCGCCGGTCTTCGCGGAGCGCTCCGAGGTGCCTGCGGTGGAACGGCCGGCACCGGTCTTCGCGGAGCGGTCCGAGGTGCCTGCGGTGGAGTGGCCGGAGCCGGCTCGCATCGTGCCGGGCCTCCTTGCGCTCAGCGATCTCGCCCTGGTGGGCACCGAAGTACCCACTCCCACCTCGGATTACCGAGACAACAGTCTGCTGCCTCGGCCGGTGAGCGAGCCGCAGGCGGGGCTCGAGGATGGCCTGGGGTCCTTCGGTTCGCCGATCTTCGACGATGTGAAGTCGCACTGGTTCCGGTCTGATGGGCAGGTGAGCGCAGGCCACCGTCCAGACCAGCAGGCCTGGGTGACTGCGGCCGACGCCGGGTGGGCGCAGGCCAGCCGCGCCGCGACCGCCGCCGCCGCTCCGGTGTCTGCGCCGGTGGCGGTGACCGGGTCGGATGGGCTCGTTGGTGCGGTCGGAGGCAATGAGCGCGAGCCGTTGTCATCGGATCTCGGGAGTTACACCACCCCGCGTGTCCAGCCTGTTCCGAGCCTGGAACCCGTCTCAACAACGCCGTCCGGGCTGCCAAAGCGCGTGCCGCTTGCCAACCTCGTGCCGGGAACCGTTGCGCCACTGACGTCCACCGCGACGCCACCGTCGTCCGGAAGGGTTGCCAAGGGCGAGACCAGGCCAGGGCACGGTGGTCGGCCGCATAGTGCCGTGGCCACCACATTGCGTAACTTCACGTCCGGTGCCGACCGCGCCCGCCAGGCGCAGGAGCATTCTTCTGCGGACGCGCCCGAGGAGAACCGGGTGGCAGTTGGCCGAGACCACACGCGATCGCAGGAGGACTGATGTCGCGCGACGACGACCGGATGAACCTCGACTGGGTAATGACCGACTTCGTGGATCGGGTTCACGGCGTCTCACACGCTGTCGCGGTCTCTGCTGACGGCTTGCTTCTTGCGCTTTCTGAGGGACTTCCTCGAGATCGTGCGGACCAGTTCGCCGCGATTTCCTGTGGACTGGTCAGTTTGACGGCAGGGGCGGCTCGCGCACTCGAAGGAGGTACCGTCAACCAGATTCTTGTCGATATGGACCTGGGGTTCCTCATCGTGATGTCGATCAGTGATGGGTCGTGTCTGGCAGCCCTTGCCGCGCGGACGTGCGATATCGGTCAGGTCGGGTTCGAGATGGGGATGGTTGCCGACCGGGTCGGCACGGCCTTGACGCCGCCGCTACGCTCCGCAGAGACGGCGCCACGATGACCGTCCAGCCGGACGCATCCTCCGGGCGGCCACTCTCCAGCGCCCCGGACAACGCGGGATCCAGGCAGTTGGTCCGTCCGTACACCGTGACTCGCGGTCGAACCCGAGCGTCAATGGATATCGCGCTGGAAGCGCTGGTCTCGGCAACCGGGTCCCCTCCATCCCCAGGCCTCGCCGGCGCCGGGGGCGAAATCCGCGCGATCATGCAGGCCTGCACGCTCGAAGATCAGTCGCTCGCCGAGATCTCGGCGCGCCTCCGCCTGCCACTCGGGGTGGCGCGGGTGCTGGTCGGCGACCTGGCCATGGACGGCGTCCTGGCAGTTCGAGCGCCGGTGAGTGCGGATGGCGTCGATACGCACCTGTTGGAGAGGGTTCTTCATGGTCTCCACCGCCTCTAGCCCGTCCAGCGGAGCCGCTGCGTCGAGGACCGGCGGACGGTCGGCGAAGGTGTCGACGAAGATCGTCATCGCCGGTGGTTTCGCCGTCGGCAAGACCACGTTGGTCGGGTCGGTGTCCGAGATCGAACCGTTGACGACAGAGGCAGCAATGACCTCAATGAGCGCCAAGACCGACGACACCCATCTGACCCCGGGCAAGACCACCACGACCGTGGCCATGGACTTCGGCCGTATCACGCTCGACGCAGATCTCGTGCTTTATCTCTTCGGGACTCCTGGTCAGAATCGATTCTGGTTCATGTGGGACGAGTTGGTTCGTGGTGCCGTTGGTGCTGTAGTCCTCGTTGACAGTCGCCGCTTGGCCGACGGGTTCGGTCCGATCGACTATTTCGAGAACGCCAACCTGCCGTTTGTGGTTGCCGTCAATCAGTTCGACGGAGTCCTCCACCACACTATTGACGACGTCCGCGACGCCCTTTCCGTCCCTGACCACGTCCCGGTTCTCACCACCGACGCACGAAGCCGCCAGGAAACCAAAAAGGTGCTGATCGCCGTGGTTGAGCACGCTATTCGGGAACGCCGAACGGCCGCATCCGCGGTTCCACTCTCACGCTGAATTTGCTGGTACATGGCCTACATCAAGGAAGGTTCACGCCTCGCTCCGCGTCATTGTCTCTCGCCTGTGAGATCGCCCGTCCGTGAGATTGCAAATCCATCCACCGAATCGTCAAGGGGGTACGAGATGACCATCCCGCACTCTGTCGAGACCGCCACGTCTCCACCACCAACCAGCGCTGCCCGGCCCGCAGTTCCAGAACGCACCCCATCCCGCCGGAGCCTGCTTGGCGCGGCGCTCGGTGGTCCCGTCATCATGTTCGGGGCGGGTGCCTGTGGTTCGGATGACAGCGCCAATGCCGACTCCGGCGCGCTGGTATATCCAACCGGCACAATCACTCTCACCGTACCGGCCGACCCTGGGGGTGGGCTCGACCTGACCGCTCGTACGTTGCAGACGGTCATCGAGCAGAACGGGCTCACCGACCAGGGCGTCGTGGTTCGCAACGCCCCCGGTGCTGGCGGAACGGTCGGGCTGAAGCGGTTCCTGGGCGAGCGGAACCCCAACGCCCTGCTGGTGATGAGCAAGTCGGTGATCGGGTCGATCGCCACGAACAAGGCGAAGATAGGCTTCGACGACACGGCCGCAATCGCACGGTTGACCAGCGAGTACCAAGTCATGGTGGTGCCGACAGACTCGCCGTACAAAACGCTGAAGGACTTTGTCGCGGCATGGAAGGCCGACCCCGGTAATGTGACGATCGCGGGATCTCCACCGGGCGGGGTTGACTCGCTAGTGGTCGGTGAACTCGCGAGCCGCGTCGGAGTGACACGGTCTGAGATCGCCTACACCGGGTACCAGGGTGCCGGCGCGTTGACACCGCCGCTGTTGTCCGGAGAGGTGGCGGTCGCTGTGGAAGGCGTGGCGGAGTTGTCCGGCCTGATCAGTTCCGGTAAGGTGCGCCCGCTGGCAGTGTCGTCGGATACGCAAGTGGGGGTCATCGACGCGCCGACGTTCAGCGAGCAGGGCTTCGATGTCGTCGTCGGCAACTGGCGTGGTGTCGTGGCCCCCAAGTCGATCTCGAAAGCCGAACGTGCCGCGATCATCGGATTCTTCGGATTGGTGCGTGGTGCCGAAGGATGGCGGAAGGCACTGGTGACCAACGGCTGGCAGGACCAGTACCTGGCCGGCGACGAGTTCACCAAGTACATCGCCGGTGAACAACAGCGCTCCACCAAAGTTCTTACCGAACTCGGGCTCATTACGTTGTGACTGCCCAGCGCCCCGCCACGCCCCCGACCCTCGGCCCGACGGTCGGGGCCACCCACGATTGCGGGCCTGGCTGATTCGTCGTTCCGGTGGTCTCCACGGCCGGGTCCGCCAGGCCTGCCGCGCCCGGCCGCGCGCCGCGGACGATCGCGCCCGGGCCACCGACTGAACGACCCGTCCGTCGGCGCCGCGCCCGGCCGCGCTTGCGCATCTACGCCGGTTCGTGGTCCGGGATGAGGTAGAGCGCGGACAGGCGGGCAACGCGCACGGTGATCGAGTACGGCTGGTGGTTCCACGGTTGGTGCTCGGCGTCGAGCACCCGGCCCGCTTGGCTCGGCGAGCTGTGCTCGTCGAATCCGCTGGTGTCGAGTGCGACCTGCCACCGACCGGCTCGCGGCACCCCGATGCGGACCCATTCCTTGTCCGTCTCGCTGTAGTTGACGATGACGGCGACGATGTCGCCCTGGGTGTCGTCGCGCTCGGCGCCGTGGGTGTCGTCGCGCTCGGCGAAGCGGATGAATGAGAGCAGGCTGCCGACGGCGTCGTCGGCGTCGAGCCATCGAAAACCGGCCGGTTCGGCATCCAGTGCCCACATCGCCGGGTGCGTTCGGTAGAACGCATTGAGTTCCTTCACCAAGTTGTGCACCCGGTAGTGCGCTGAGTGGTCGAGCAGCCACCAGTCGAGTGAACTCGAGTCGGCCCACTCGCTGGTCTGGGCGAATTCGCAGCCCATGAACAGCAGCTGTTTGCCCGGGTGGGCCCACATATAGGCGAGGAAGGCCCGGACGGTCGCGAGCCGGTCGGGCAGGGAGCCGGGGACCTTGTTCACCAGCGACCCCTTGCCGTGGACCACCTCGTCGTGGCTGATCGGCAGCAGGAAGTTCTCGCTGAAGGCATACATGAGGGAGAACGTCAGCAGACTGTGGTGGTGCTGCCGGTGCATCGGCTGCTCGTGCAGGTACCGGAGCGTGTCGTTCATCCAGCCCATGTTCCACTTCAGGCCGAAGCCCAGACCACCGACGTCGGTCGGCCGGGTGACATCGGGCCACGACGTCGACTCCTCGGCGATCGTCACGACACCGGGGACTCGCTTGTACGTGGTGGCATTCGCCTCTTGGAGCAGGGTGATCGCTTCGAGGTGCTCCCGCCCGCCGTGCACGTTGGGGACCCACTCGCCGGCACTGCGGGAGTAGTCGAGGTAGAGCATCGAGGCGACGGCATCAACCCGCAGGCCGTCGACATGGAACTCCTCGAGCCAGTAGACCGCGTTGGCCACCAGGAAGTTGCGCACTTCGAGCCGGCCGAAGTCGAAAACGTGGGTGCCCCAGTCCGGCTGGTCACCGCGGCGCGGGTCGGGATGCTCGTACAGCGGCAGGCCGTCGAACCGGGCGAGGGCGAACTCGTCCCGCGGGAAATGGCCCGGGACCCAGTCGAGGATGACGCCAATCCCGTTCTGGTGCAACGTGTCGATGAGGTACCGGAAGTCGTCGGGGCTGCCGAAGCGTGCGGTCGGCGCATAGTACCCGGTGAGTTGGTACCCCCACGACGGCCCGTACGGGTGCTCCATTACCGGGAGCAGTTCGACGTGGGTGAAGCCGAGGTCGACCACGTAGTTGACGAGGTGCTCGGCGAGTTCGCGGTACGACAGGCCCTGACGCCAGGAGCCCAGGTGGACCTCGTAGATGCTCATCGGGCCGTGGTGCGAGTCATGAGTGGCGCGTGCCGTCATCCACTCGCGATCACGCCAGGCGTAGGCCGTCTCCTCGACGACCGAGCCGGTCCGCGGTGGGGTCTCGGTACCGCGGGCGAGCGGGTCGGCCTTGCTGCGCACGACGTCGTCGGCGCCGCGGATCTCGTACTTGTAGACCGCGCCGGCACCGGCGCCGGGGATGAACAACTCCCAGACCCCAGAACGTCCCAGGAGGCGCATCGGGTGGGCGCGACCGTCCCACCCGTTGAAGTCGCCGACTACCCGAACCGCCTTGGCTCGCGGCGCCCACACCGCGAACGACACGCCGCGTACGGCGCCCATGGGGCCCGGGTACTCACGCACCTGGGCGCCGAGCACGGTCCAGAGCTGTTCGTGCCGCCCCTCGCCGATCAGGTGCAGGTCGACCTCACCGAGAGTCGGGGCAAATCGGTACGGATCGTCATGGAGGTGTTCGACGCCGTCGCTCCAGGTGACCAGCAGTCGGTAGTCCATGGTGGCCGTGACGTGCCGCCGAACGGCGGTCCACACGCCGTCGGCCTCGTGGGTGAGCGGCAGTTCGGCGCCGTCCTCGAAGCACACCCGCACCGATTCAGCGAGCGGCTTCAGCACCCGGATCCGGAGGCCGGCCGGCTCCAGGTGCTGGCCGAGCAGGTCGTGCGGCTGCTGGTGCCGGCCCTGGACGAGAGCGGCAATGGCCCCGCCTATCTCAGGCGTGGGGGTGGGCGTCACGACGGGCCTCCTCGGATGGTGTGGCTGGAGTGCTCGGGGTGGTGAGCCGCCGCACCGCCTCGAGCGAGACGTCGAGCCAGGTCGGGCGGTTTCCGGCGTCGTAGACGAGTTGGTAGAGCGCCTTATCCAGCTCGAACGCGGCGAGCAGCGATTCGTGGTCGCGGAGGTCGGCGCTGGACCGCGCCGCGTAGCCGTCGAGGAAGGACTGTCGCGCGGCGGCGACCCACCCGCGTGCGGACCCGCCGTGCAGCTGTTCCCACCGGCCGCCGGCGTAGTCGAGGCTGTGCAGCATGCCGGCGACATCGCGGATCCACTGGTCGGGCAGGGACCGCTCCGCGAGTGGGCGCAGCGGCTCGCCCTCAAAGTCGACGAGGACCCAGCCACGCTCGGCGGAGTGGAGTACCTGGCCGAGGTGGTAATCGCCGTGGATGCGTTGCAGGGCAGGCCAGTTCGCAGTGTGGAGCGCCCCGAACACCGCATCGACGGCGCCCCGCACGTCCTCCAGTGCGGGCTCGGCCGAGGCTGCGGCGTCGAGGCGTCGGCGCATGCCGGCGACGATGGCGGCGGCCTGCGCCGGCGTGGTGGGGGCGGTGCCGAGGGCGTCGGCAAGCATGAGGTGCACCTCGGCGGTGGTCTCGCCGAGGTGTCGGGCCGGGCCGGTGAAGTCGTCGCCCGCCTCGACGGCCTGCAGCGCGATCAGCCACGCGTCCTGGACGTCGGGCAGAAACTCCTGGGCGAGGGCGAGGTGGCCGGATGACGGCGGGTCGCCGTCGCTGCCTGGGTGGCTCCACGACCCGGTCACCGCGCCGACCGCGGCGGGCACCCGGGTCGACCCGGCATCCACCAGTGCACTCTGGAGCACCACATCGGGGTTGGCGCCGGGGGAGAGCATTCGAAAGATCTTGATCACGACCGGATGCTGGCTCCCGTCGAGCCGGACGGTGTGCACCACAATCGAGGTGTTGGACTGCTCCCCGGACAGCACCCGCGACGTGCTGGCGCGCAGCGCCGTGGACCAGCGCCGGTGGGGCACCCCGCGGACGGTGTCGTCGTCGGTGTGGGAGCGCGAGCTGGACCGGGCCCGTACCCGGCCCTGGACGAGCTCGAGCAACTGGGCGGCGTACACCGGGTCGTGGGGGGCGTCGTAGACCCACCGCCGGCCGAGCACCGAGTGGTCGGTGACTCCGACCAGGGCGTGCTCGGCACCGGCCAGGGGGGCGGCGCGGTCCGTGAGCGGCACCTGATACACCACCGGTGTCGCGCCGGACTCGTCGGCGACCAGGAGGGTCTCCACCCCGACCTCGCCGGCCGGGTCGTCGAGCCGCCACCGCGCTACCTGGCGCAGCCGGGGCCGGCAGCCGGTGGCGGTATACCAGCGCTGCTGGCCCATCCAGGCCTCGAGCAGTTCCAGCGTGCTGGGCACGAGGGATGCGTCGCGGTGCACCTCAGCCACGGCCGCCCCCGGCCGGCTCCAGCGCGAACCAGAAGAAGCCCCGCGACCCGAGCGTCACGTGCAGCTCACCGGCATCCGAGATGTCTGGAAAACCGCTGCCGCCGAACAGGTCTCGGGTCTGCCAGCCGGCGAGCTCACCAGGCAGGGTGACCGTGGTGGCCTGGGGCCGCGACGACAGGTTGTTGACGCACAGCACCGCCCGCGCGGAGCGGTCCTCCTGGTCGCGGTCGCGCCGGTCGACCCGGACGAACGCGAGGACACGTTCGTGGCTGGAGCCACACACCAGCAGATCGCCGAGGCCGAACACCGGGTGCTCGCGGCGCACCGCGAGCACTCCGCGGACCCAGTGCAGCAGCGAGGAGCCGGACGCCATCTGCGCCTCGACGTTGACATGGCTGTAGTGGTGCACCAGCGACTGCACCACCGGCAGGTACAGCTTGCCGGGGTCGGCGTGCGAGAAGCCGGCGTTGCGGTCGGGGGTCCACTGCATCGGGGTGCGCACCGCGTCACGGTCGGTCAACCAGATGTTGTCCCCCATCCCGATCTCGTCGCCGTAGTACAGGCAGGGCGAGCCGGGCAGCGAGAGCAGCAGCGCGTGGACCAATTCGATCTCGGGCCGACTGTTGTCCAGCAGCGGGGCGAGCCGGCGCCGGATGCCGACGTTGGCCCGCATTCGCGGGTCCGGCGCGTACCAGCCGTACATCGCGGCGCGTTGTTCCGGAGTGACCATCTCCAGGGTGAGCTCGTCATGGTTACGCAGGAACGTGCCCCACTGGCAGCCGGGCGGGATCGCCGGAGTGTCGGCGAGCACGTCGAGGATCGGCGCGGCCCGCTCCTCGCGCAGCGCGTAATAGAGCATCGGCATCACCGGGAAGTGGAAACACATCTGGCACTCGGGCGCCGCCTCGGTGCCGAAGTAGTCGACCACGTCGCGGGGCGGCTGGTTGGCCTCGGCGAGCAGCACCCGGCCAGGGAACTCCGTGTCGACCATCGCCCGCAGCGCCACCAGAAACTCGTGGGTGCGCGGGTGGTTCTCGCCGGTGTGTCCCTCCTCCTCGTAGAGGTAGGGGATGGCGTCGAGCCGGAAGCCGTCGATGCCCAGGCCCATCCAGAACCGCACCACGTCGAACACGGCCTCGTGCACCGCGGGGTTCTCGAAGTTGAGGTCGGGTTGGTGGCCGAAGAACCGGTGCCAGAAGAACTGCCGTCGGATCGGGTCGAAGGTCCAGTTCGAGGTCTCGGTGTCGACGAAGATCACCCGGGCATCGGTGTAGCGGTCGTCGGTGTCGCTCCACACGTAGAAGTCGCCGTACGGCCCGTCGGGGTCGCTGCGCGAGGCCTGGAACCACGGGTGCTGGTCGCTGGTGTGGTTGATGACCAGGTCGGTGACGATCCGGATGCCGCGCGCGTGCGCCTGGGTGATCAGGTCGGTGAACTCGGGAAGGGTGCCGAACTCGGGCAGGACCTGGGTGTAGTCGGAGATGTCGTAGCCGCCGTCGCGCAGCGGGCTGGCATAGAACGGCGGAACCCACAGGCAGTCGATGCCAAGCCACTGGAGGTAGTCGAGGCGGGCGACGACGCCGGCGAAGTCGCCCTCTCCCGAGGCGTTGCTGTCCCCGAAGGCGCGCACCAGCACCTCGTAGAAGACGGCCGTGCGAAACCACTCGGGGTCGTGTCTCAGCCCGGGCTGGTTAGCGCCGAGGCCGGGGGCGGAGTGCCCCAGTCCGGGGATCGCCGTCACCATGGCGTCCGGATCGCGACGACGTGGACCGGCTCGACCTCCGGGCCGAGCCGCACATACACGTCGCGCTGCCAGGTCCACACCTGACCGGTCACCAGGTCGTGGGCCTGGATGCTGTCGCCAGGCGTGAACCCCAGCGCCGGCAGGTCGAGGCGCACCGTGCTCGCACGGGTCGTATGCGGGTCGAGGTTGGCCACCACCAGCACGACGTCGTCGGTGCCGTCGGGCAACCGACGGCGCTTGGAAAAGGCCAGGAAGTTCTCGTCGTCGACCTCGTGGAAGCGGATGTCGCGGAGCCGGTGCAGGGCCGGATGCGCGCGCCGGATCTCGTTGATCAGAGTCAGCCAGGCCGCAAGCGACTGGCCCTCCTTCGGCCCTCCCGGTTCGTAGTCCGCCCAGCGGCGGTTCTTGTACTCGTACTTCTCGTTGTCGATTTGCTCCTCGACCCCCGGGCGGGCCACGTGCTCCATCAACTCGTAGCCGGCGTAGATGCCGTAGGTCGGTACCAGGGTGGCCGCGAGCATCGCCCGCAACTTCCACGCAGCCGGGCCGCCGAACTGCAGGTACGGGGTGAGGATGTCGTGCGTCGTCGGCCAGAACGACGGGCGGAGGTAGGCGGCGGTGTCCTCGGCCAGTTCGGTGAGGTACTCACGCAGCTCGGCGGCCGTGGTGCGCCACGCGTAGTACGTGTAACTCTGCTGGAACCCGACCTTGGCCAGCGTCTGCATCATCGGCGGTTTGGTGAATGCCTCGGCGAGCCAGATGATGCCGGGGTGGTCTCGGGCCACGTCGTCGATCAGCCACTGCCAGAACTCGACTGGCTTGGTGTGCGGGTTGTCGACGCGGAACAGGGTGACTCCGTGGTCGATCCAGACCTGCACGATCCGGCGTACTTCGGCGTAGATTCCGGCGGGGTCGTTGTCGAAGTTCGGCGGGTAGATGTCCTGGTACTTCTTCGGCGGATTCTCGGCGTAGGCGATCGTGCCGTCGGCGAGGGTGGTGAACCACTCTGGGTGGCTCGTGACCCAGGGGTGCTCGGGGGAGCAGTTCAGCGCGAGGTCAAGCGCCACCTCCATCCCGAGCCGCCTGGCCTCGGCGACGAAGGCGTCGAAGTCGTCGAAGGTGCCGAGGTCGGGATGGATCGCGTCGTGCCCGCCGTCCGCCGAGCCGATCGCGTACGGGCTGCCAGGGTCCTCGGGCCGGGCGTCGAGGGTGTTGTTCGGCCCCTTCTTCGCGGATTGCCCGATCGGGTGAATCGGGGTGAGATACACGACGTCGAACCCCATCGCGGCGATCGCCGGAAGCCGCGCGGCCGCCGTGCGCAACGTGCCGCTCGTCCAGCGGTGCTCGACCTCGTCGTACCGGGCCCCTTCGCTGCGGGGAAAGATCTCGTACCAGGCGCCGACGAGGGCGCGCTCGCGTTCGACGAGCAGAGCGAGGTCGGGTGCGGCAGTGACCAGGTCGCGCAGCGGCCGCTCGCGCAGCTCGCGCCGCACGGCGACGGCGGTGCCGGCGGCGAGTCGCTCCAGGGGAGTCTGGGTGGTGTCCCGCAGGCCGGCCACGGCCGCCCGGATGACGCGGGCTTGCGCCTTTCTTCGCGGCACCTCGGCAATGGCGCGTTCCAGCACCCGGGCGCCTTCCTCGAGCATCAGCTCGGTGTCGAGGTCGGCCGGAACCTTGATCGCGGCGTCGTGCTCCCAGGAGCCGTAGGGGTCGCTCCACCCCTCGACCCGGTAGGACCACCAGCCTGCCGCCTCCGGGCACACTCGGGCGGTCCACGTCATCAGACCTGCGTTGGTGCAGGTCATCGGCAGCAGGCGGGTGCGTCCGCGGGGGTCGGTGAGGACGACCGCTGCCGCCACGGCGTCGTGGCCGTCGCGGAAAACGGTTGCGGTCACGTCGAACTCCTCGCCAACCACCGCCTTCGCGGGCCGAGCGCCGCCATCGACGCAGGGGGCGACGGCGAGCACCGGGATGCGTCCGACGGGGTGCTGGGGGCTGCGCGTTCGAGGTGCACCGGTCACACCGCGACGCTACAGGTGAACCGCCAAGGGGATGACGAGCGCGGCCGGTGAGCCCGCCATCCGAAGCGCTCCGGATCGGAACCATCGGTCGGTTTCCGATCCGGTGGCGTTGGCGGGAACGCCGCCAACCAGGGGATGCCGGTCGGTAGATTCACGCCTAGGGTGACCCCGTGCCAAGGGCCGGTTCGCGCCGGGTGCTGGGTCCCAGGACAGGTGGCACACCACGTCGTTACCAGGAGGTTTACCGTGCGCAGAACAGTTGTCTGGCTGCTTGGCCTCGTGCTCGCCACGAGTGCGGGGGTCGGCATGTCATCGACATCAGCCGTCGCGGGGCCGCCCGTCGGCGGTGGGCCCCAAGCGGCCACCGCCGAACGGGCCGGCGCCGACGACCTCCCGCACCCGCTGGAAGAGAAGCGTCGAGCGATGCGTGAGGCGGGCCTGACCTCGGTGCTCAATGGCACTGCCACGGCGGAGACGGTCAACGGCAGCCAGGTCGTCAACGTCGGCAACAGCTCAGTGCCGGCTGAGGCCACCGGGTCGGCGCCCTCGGCTCGCCCCGCAGCGGGCACCCGGCGGGATCAGTACGTCGAGTTGCAGCGCGACCAGACCGATCGCATCTTCGTGATCCTCGCCGAGTTCGGCGACGAGCGTGACGCGGAGTACCCGGACCAGGACACTGACCCGGAGATTGCCGGCCCGGCCCTCTTCGACGGTCCGCTGCGGAATCAGATTCCGGAGCCGGACCGCGCCGTTGACAACTCCACGGTGTGGCAGCCCGACTATGACCGGCAGCACTTCCAGGATCTGTACTTCGGCGCGGATGAGTCGCTGCGGGAGTACTACGAGAAGCAGTCCTCCGGCCGGTACAGCGTGGACGGCACGGTCACCGATTGGGTGAAGGTGACCTACAACCAGGCGCGCTATGGCCGAAGCGACGGCTTCCCGTGCCCCGACAAGGTGTGCGACAACGCCTGGGACCTCGTGCGCGACGCCGCCAACCAGTGGGTCACCGACCAGCGCGCCGCTGGTCGGTCATCTGCCGAGGTTGCCGCCGAGATGAAGTCCTTCGATCAGTGGGACCGCTACGACTTCGACGCCGACGGGAACTTCAACGAGTCCGATGGCTATATCGACCATTTCCAGATCGTCCACTCCGGTCGCGACCAGGCGGACCAGAGCGACGAGGACCCCACGCCGGAGTTCGGAGAGGACGCGATCTGGAGCCACCGCTGGTATGCGTACGGCACCGACATCGGTTCCACCGGGCCGGCGACCAACCCGGTCGGCGGCACCGAAATCGGTGACACCGGCATCTGGATCGGCGACTACACCATCCAGCCTGAGAATGGCGGCCGGTCGGTCTTCTACCACGAGTACGCCCACGACCTCGGCCTGCCGGATGACTACAACACCGGCAGTGGCTGCACCCCCGACCCGGTGGTTGGTGGCTGCGACAACAGCAACGAGTTCTGGACCCTGATGGCCCAGAACCGGCTCAGCGCGAAGGATGACGAGGCCATCGGCGAGCGCGGCGGCGACCTCGGGGCGTGGAACAAGCTCCAGCTGGGCTGGCTCGACTACGAGACGGTCGTCGCGGGTCAGCAACGCACCCTGGATCTCGGCCCCCAGGAGTACAACTCGGCCAAGCCGCAGGCGGCCGTGGTCGTGTTGCCGAAGAAGAAGGTCACCACCGAGCTGGGCGCACCGGCAGGCGGTGAGGGCCAGGTGTACAGCGGTTCGGGCGACAGTTACGAGGGCACCTTGGAGTCCGAGGTCACCGTTCCTGAGGGCTCGCCAGCGTTGACTTTCCGCACTCGCTATGACATCGAGGAGGACTACGACTTCGGGTTCGTCGAGGTCGACGATGGGAGCGGGTTCGTGGCCGTTGCCGGCAGCATCACCGAGGGCCCGGACAACGAGATCGACGGCACCCAGGGCGACTGGGCCGACGCGTCGTTCGATATGTCGGCCTACGCCGGGCAGACCGTCACGGTGCGGTTCCGCTACGTGACCGACGGCGGATCCGCCGGTAACGACGCCGAGGTGGTCGATGGTTGGTTCATCGACGACATCGCGATTGGCGACTTCGCCGAGGATGCCGAGAGCGGTACCGACGGCTGGACGGCATCCGGCTTCTCCGTGGTCGGGTCGTCGGTGACCACCGAGCACGACAACTTCTACATCGCCGGGCACCGCTCCTACGTGTCGTACGACAAGTACCTGAAGACCGGCCCGTACTTCATGGGTCACACCACCACTCGACCGGACTTCGTTGACCATTTCCCATACCAGGAGGGCCTGCTCATCTCGTACTGGGACACCTCGTATGCGGACAACGACACCTTCGCGCACCCGGGCAACGGCCTGAATCTGGTCATCGACTCGCGGCCAACGCCGAAGTACAACCTCACTGGAGCGCCGTGGCGGTCCCGGGTTCAGGTGTACGACGCGCCGTTCTCGATGAAGAAGGCCGACTCGTTCACGCTGAATGTGAACAGCCAGCCCTCCTTCGTGCGCGGCGAGCCGGCTCAGCCATTGTTCGACGACACCAAGAAGTACTGGTTCGAGGAGTTGCCGAACCACGGGGTCAAACTCCCCGCGGTCGGCGTGAAGATCCGCGTCGTGGAGCAGAAGGGCACCTCGATGCGGATCCGCATCAGCTGACGTATCGGTGTGGTCGAGTCGCGGCGGGAGCCGTGGCCGGGCGGCGGCGGGCCGGGAGCACACGTTCCCGGCCTGCCGTGCGCCGTCCGGGCGGTGCGTCTGGCGCGGCCGCCCTCGCTGCAAGAACCCGACGGTGTGCGCAAGACGACGACGAACCACGAGGCGGCCTGCCCTACGATTCGTCCTCGTGAAGGCCATTCGACGCTTCAGTGTCCGTCCTGTCCTCCCCCCAGCGATCGCGGCACTCGGCGACCTCGCAATGAACCTGCGGTGGAGTTGGCACGCACCGCTGCGCGACCTGTTCGCCTCGATCGACGTGCACCGGTGGGCCGAGGTCGGAGCGGACCCGGTGGCGATGCTGTCGGCCGTCTCGCCCGACGAGTTCGAGCGGCTGGCTGGCGACCACGACTTCGTCGGCCGGGTCCACGCTGCGCAGGGTGAGCTCGACCGCTACCTCACCCAGGACCGTTGGTACCAGCGGTGGGGGCGTGAGCAGGAGGCGGGCGTGCCGGCATCCATCGCGTATTTCAGCGCCGAGTTCGGGATCACCGCAGCGCTTCCGCAGTACTCAGGCGGCCTCGGCATCCTCGCCGGCGACCATCTGAAGTCGGCTTCCGACATCGGTGTGCCCATCATCGGGGTGGGTCTGTTCTATACCACCGGGTACTTCCGGCAGAGCCTGAACCGCGACGGGTGGCAGCAGGAGACCTATCCGGTGCTCGACCCCGACGGGTTGCCCTTGTCCCTGCTGCGCGACGCCGACGGCGCCCCGGCGCTGGTGACGGTCGGGCTGCCGGGGGGTCGTGTCCTCCACGCCCAGCTGTGGCGCGCGCAGGTGGGCCGGGTGCCGCTGCTGCTGCTCGACTCCGATGTGCAGGCCAACGACGAGGCCGGCCGCCGAGTCACCGAACGGCTGTACGGCGGTGGTGGTGAACTGCGCCTGCAGCAGGAGATGCTGCTCGGCATCGGCGGGGTTCGGGCACTGCGGCTGTGGTCTCGACTCACCGGCGCTCCCACCCCCGACGTGTACCACGCCAACGAGGGGCACGCCGGTTTCCTCGGCATCGAGCGGATCAGCGAGCTGGTCGAGGCCGAGCGGATGACGTTCGACGAGGCGCTGCAGGCGGTACGTGGCGCGACCGTGTTCACCACTCACACACCGGTGCCGGCCGGGATCGACCGCTTCGAGACCTCCCTGATGGAGCAGTACTTCGGCGGGTCGCAGGCACTTCCCGGAGTGCCCGTCGACCGGCTGCTCACCCTCGGTGCCGAGACCTACGAGGGTGGTTCCGCCGACCTGTTCAACATGGCGGTCATGGGCCTGCGGCTGGCCCAGCGGGCCAACGGCGTCTCGCAGTTGCATGGAGTGGTCAGCCGCGAGATGTTCGACGGCCTGTGGCCAGGCTTCGATGACGCCGAGGTGCCGATCATGTCGATCACCAATGGCGTGCACGGACCGACCTGGGTCGACCCCCAGGTGGTCGAGCTCGCGCGCGCCCACACCGCGGCCGACGACCTCGACACCCAGGACGACGCCTGGGAGGCCCTCGCCGCGGCACCTCGTGACGCCGTGTGGGCGACCAAGCGCCACCTGCGCGCCCAGCTCGTCGAGGAGGCCCGGCGGCGCACCCGCGACTCCTGGCTCGAGCGGGGGGCGTCGCCGGCTGAACTGGGCTGGGTCGACGACGTGCTTGACCCCGATGTGCTCACCATCGGGTTCGCCCGTCGCGTGCCCACCTACAAACGGCTCACCCTCATGCTCCGCGACCCGGCGCGGCTCACGCGCCTGCTGCTCGACCCGGACCGGCCGGTGCAACTGGTGATCGCGGGCAAGTCGCATCCCGCCGACGAGACCGGCAAGCAGTTGATCCAGCAGTTGGTGAAGTTTGCCGACGACCCCCGGGTGCGGCACCGCATCGTGTTCCTGCCCAACTACGACATCGCCATGGCGCTTCATCTCTACCCCGGGTGCGATGTGTGGCTCAACAACCCGCTGCGTCCGTTCGAAGCGTGCGGGACCTCGGGGATGAAGGCCGCCCTGAACGGAGCGCTGAACCTCTCCATCCTCGACGGGTGGTGGGACGAATGGTTCGACGGTGAGAACGGCTGGGCGATCCCCACGGCGGATGGCGTTGATGACCCCGACCGCCGCGACGACATCGAGGCAGCGGCGCTCTACGACCTGGTCGAGCAGCAGGTCGCGCCGCGGTTCTACGATCGCGACGATGCCGGCCTGCCGCAGAACTGGCTGTCGATGGTGCTGCACACCATGAGCACCCTCGGCCCCAAGGTGCGTGCCAACCGGATGGTGCGCGACTACACCGAGCGCCTGTATGCACCCGCGGCGCGGTCCGGGTGGTCGATGGCCGCGGACGGATACCGTGGCGCCAAAGATCTCGCCGCCTATCGGCACCGCATCTCCGAGGCGTGGGATGACGTGCGGGTTGACCACGTCGAGTCGGCCGGGGTCGGTGATAGCCCGCAACTCGGCGAAACTCTGCATGTCACCGCGTACGTGTCGCTCGGCGCGCTCAGCCCGGACGACGTCGAGGTTCAGGTCGTGCACGGCCGCACCAACCATCACGGTGACGAACTGCACGATGTGGCGTCGGTGCCGCTGGCGATGATCCAGAGTTTCGAGCACGGCCGATACCAGTTTGCCGGGGATCTCGCACTGCGTCGGCCCGGCGCGTTCGGCTACACCGTGCGGGTACTTCCCCGGCACGACGGGCTCACCACCCCGAGCGAGCCAGGCTTGGTCGCCAGCGCCTAACCTCGGCTTTTCCGCCCCATCCGGGATCCGTCCGGTTCGCACGGGTTCTCTACCCTTGTCTACCTGGGCTTTCCGTGATGGGGCGGAAAAGCCCAGCGGCGTGCTGGTGGGAGCACGGGCCAGGCGAGTTTCCCCCCCGGGCTCAGCGCAGGAACGGAACGGCCCGGTCCAGCAGGCCGCGCTCCTTGAGTTCCGCGCGCAGCGGGATGTCGTCGTCGATCCAGCCGCTCTGCTTGATACCCCAGAACGAGGCGTGATCGGGACCGTAGCCGAGCAACTGCCGGTGCAGCGGTGACAGGCCGGCGAACCACGCTGACGACTGGTCGGCGACGGCTTCATCGAGCGGCCGGATCCAGCGGTAGGTGTAGCCGATGAACATCAGCTTGCGGATGCGCTCGCTGGTGTTCATCGAGCGGCTGTGCCACAGCCTGCGGTCGAAGATGAAGGCGTCGCCGGGGTTCAGGCACACCTCGGTGGCGCCCTCGGGCTCGATGATCGGGTCGCCGGGCTTCTCGGGCCGCCCAGCAAGCGTGTTGTTCGTGTGGCTGCCCGGGATGACCTTGGTGTTGCCGTAGCCCGGCTCGGAGAGGTCGGTGAGGGCGTAACCAATCTTCGTCATGAACATCGGGCGCACGTCCATGTCGATGTCGGAATTCTGCCGATACCCGTCCTGATGCCAGTTCCAGAAGGGCGGTTCGTCCTTGGGCGGGTTGACGTCGATGTGGTTGTGGTGGGTGTAGATGTTCCAGCCCATCGTCCCCCAGATGTAGGGGAATGTCGTCGGCCAGGTGAGCAACTCGGCGAAGCGCGGGTCCTTGTGCAGCCAGCCCATGACGTGGATCGAGCGGTCGGGGCGCAACTCGCCGGCGGCTTCCTCTTCGGCGTAGATCCGGTCGACGGCGTTCTCGAAGTAGGCCCGGTCGTCCTCGGCGAGCGCGTTCGGGATGACGACGTAGCCGTCGCGGTCGTATTGCTCCCTGATCGCCGGGTCGAGCGGCTCGAAGCCAGTGGGGGCAGGCACGGTCGTGGTCATGCTGGAGAACTCCCAACTGGCGCCAGGTGGGGCGGAGGCGCCATCCGTTGCGTCCCGTCGAGCCAGGCCGCGCGTCCGCGGATCAGTCTAGGTCGCGCGGTCCCCGTGCCGGCGCTGCTACGTAGACTCGCAGACTGCTGGCGGGCACCCAGACGCGGCCCGGCGGCCCGGACACCGGAGCGTCCTGGATCGGCCGCGGCACGGCACTGTCCCAGAGCAGCCGGTAGGTGGCGAGCCCAGCGGGCCGGGGGAGGCACACGTCAACCTCGCCCGGGCCGCCGTTCACCACCACGAGCGCCGTTTCCTCGCCGGGCACCCGGGCCGCGACCATCATCTGCATCAGATGGCGGCCAGTGTCGGACCAGCGGTCGCCCATCGGCTGGCCGTCGGCGGCGAACCACTGCACATCGAGGGTGCCGTGATGGTCCACGGGCAGCCCGAGCGCCCAGGTGCGCTGGTGTAGTGCGGGGAGGGAACGCCGCACTGCGGTGAGGTGGCGCACGGTGGCGAGCAGATCCTCCTGCCACGGGGCGAGGTCCCAGTCGAGCCAGGTCGTGTCGTTGTCGAGGCAGTAGGCGTTGTTGTTGCCGCGTTGGGTGCGGCCGATCTCGTCCCCGGCGGTTAGCATCGGCACGCCGGTGGAGAGGAAGAGGGTGCCGAGCAGGCCGCGGATCGAGCGCGTGCGCGCGGCGGTCACGTCGGCGTCATCCGTGGTGCCCTCAACGCCGTGGTTCCAGGAGCCGTCGGCGCTGGCGCCGTCGCGGTTCCCCTCACCGTTGGCTTCGTTGTGTTTGGCGTCGTACGAGACGAGGTCGGCGAGGGTGAACCCGTCGTGCGCGGTGACGAAGTTGACCGATGCCGTGGGGCCGCGGTCGAGGTGGCCGAACAGGTCGCGGGAGCCGGCCAGCCGGGTGGCCAGGTCCTGGGTGCCGTGGCCGGGATGCCCGTGCGCGCGAGCGCGACTGTCACCGACCCAGAACCGGCGAACGGAGTCGCGGTAGCGGTCGTTCCACTCCAGGAACGGCGGCGGGAACTGGCCAGTGCGCCAGCCGTGCAGGCCGACGTCCCACGGCTCGGCGATCAGGGTCACCCGGCTCAGCACCGGGTCGGTGCGCAGCGCGACGAGGAACGGATGGTCGGGGTCGAAGTCGTCGCCGCGCCCGCGGCCGAGCGCGACCGCGAGATCAAAGCGGAAGCCATCGACGTGGTACTCCTGTACCCAGTGCCGCAGCGAGTCGAGCACCATCCGGCACACCTCGGGATGGCGCAGGTCGAGAGTGTTGCCGCACCCGGTGACGTCGATGTCGCGGCCGCGCTCGTCGAGCCGGTAGTACGCCTGCTGGTCCAGCCCGCGCCAGGACAGTGTGGCACCGGTGCGGCCCTGCTCCGCAGTGTGGTTGTACACCACGTCGAGCACCACCTCGATGCCCTCGCGGTGCAGCAGCTTGACCATGCCCTTGAGTTCGTCAACCACCCCCTGCGGGTCGGATGCCGCGGCGTATCTCGCGTGCGGGGCGAAGAAGCCCAGGGTGTTGTAGCCCCAGTGGTTGCGGAGACCACGCCGCACCAGGTGCGGTTCGGAGGCAAACGCGTGCACCGGGAGCAACTCCACCGCGGTGACGCCGAGCCGCTGCAGGTGGTCGACCGACGCCGGGTGGGCCAGGCCGGCATAGGTACCGCGGAGGTGTTCGGGGACTCCCGGATGCCGCATGGTCTGGTTTCGTACGTGCGCCTCGTAGATCACGGTGTCGCTGCGGCTGTGCCCGGGCGGGTGGTCGTCCTCCCAGTCGAAGAACTCGTCGACGACGACGCACCGCGGCATCTGCCCGCGGCTGTCCAGAGCCGAGCGGGTGTCGCCGTCGCCACCCCAGTCGCCGTTGACCACGTGGCCGTACACCTCTGGCCCCCAGGCCACCTCACCCTCGATCGCTCCGGCGTAGGGGTCGAGCAGCAACTTCGCCGGGTTGTACCGCAGACCACGCTCCGGGTCCCACGGCCCGGCGGCCCGGATGCCGTACCGGCGCCCGGGCGTCATCCCCTCGACCTCGCCGAACCACCACCCGTGCGCGCGTTCCCGAAGCGGGACGCGGCGTTCGCTCACCCCGGCGGTGTCGCCGGCGTCGAAGAGGCAGACGTCGACCGCCTCGGCGTGGCTGGCGTAGATGGCGACCTCGGCGCCACCGGCGCTCGGTGTGACGCCCGGGCGCGGTGGGAGGTCACGACTGAGTGGCCCCGGCGGCGCCGGCGACGGCTGCGACCACGGCACCATGAGGGCGAGCGTAGCCACTGGCTACGGTGGAGCCATGACCGATCCCAGCGCGCTGCCGAACTTCCCACCCCCGCCTCACGAGCACCCGCTGCGCGGACGAGTTCTCGATGTCCTGGTCGACCTCGGGCTGGCTCCCAACATCGACTCCGACGGGGATGTCGCGTTCACCGCCAACGACCAGCAACTCTTCATCCGGTGTACCGAGGGCGACGTCCAGGTGATGCGGATGTTCGGACAGTGGCAGATCCAGGATGACCTGGCTGCTGACCGGGCGAAGCTGTTCGAGACCTGCAACGAGCTCAACTTGAACATGAACCACCTCAAGACCGGCCTGGCGGGTACGACCCTGGTGGTCACCGGCGAGCATGTGGTGACGCCCGGCGCCGACCTGAGCACGCTGGTGCAGGTTTCGGTGCAGGTGGTACTGTCCGGGGTCCACGTGTGGCACCAGCGGATGCTCGGCATCGACCCCACCACCGAGGGTGGGCCGGGTGCCGCGCCGTCGTGAGTGCTACGTGCGGCTGACGGTGGCGGGCGGCATCGGCACGGTGCGGCTCGACCGGTCGCCGGCGAACGCTCTCACCGCCGGGATGCAGCGCGGGCTGGTCGCCGCCTTCCGTGGGGCGGTCGAGCGCCGCGATGTTGCCGCCGTGGTGGGTGTCGAGCGGCGAAAAGGTGTTCGCCGCCGGCGCCGACATCGTTGAGATGGAGTCGCTGTCACACACCGACATGCCCGACTACTCCGTCCTGCTGCAGGACGTCACCCGGGCCCTCGCCCCTCTGCCGAGGCCGACCGTCGCGGCAATCACGGGCTACGCACTGTGCGGCGGGTGCGAGGTGGCGCTCGCGTGCGACTTCCGGGTAGCAGTCGCCGATGCGACGTTGGGCCAGCCCGAGGTCCTCGACCGCGCCGCGCGTGCTCGACGGTGTCGGTCGATCGGCGCTAACCGGGTCGTGCTCCGAGCCGTTCCATCGCGATGACTGTGACAACGGCGCCGACCGGCGGCAGCACCCACCAGGCTCCGAAGCCGCCACCGTCCTGGACGCTCGAGAAGTAGGCCGCTGACCGGCCCAGAGCCGCCGCGATCACGGCCGATCCCGCGAGCAGCACGAAGGCCGGCCTCGTCAGCCGCGCAGCCTTTGCTCGGGAGATGCCCGCCGGACGAAGCGACGTGAGAAGGTCGTGGCGTCTGCCGTTGATGATGGTGGCGCCGCCGACCGCGAGCAGGCTGCTCCCGAGGGCACCCAGAACGGCGGCGAACCGACCGGCGCGCTGCTGCGGGGCGCCGGTCGGTTCGCC
>JBOFLG010000144.1:0-13316 GCA_051657745.1 Dermatophilaceae bacterium
CACCGACCCGAGCCGGGCCTCATCCGGCCGAAGGGCGGGAGCCCAAGTCGCCGCGTTCGGCGAGGTCGGCGACGATCCGGGCGTGCGTGGCGTCATCGAGCCGCCATCGCCACCGCCACACCACGTACCCCAGGACCACCAGCGCAGCCGGCGCGAACAGCATCGCCACCTTGAGCATCAGCAGGCCCCCGGCGCTCACCTCGGCAGCCGACTCGGCCTCGTTGATGCCGGCGAGGATGACAGTTGCCGACACCACGGCGGTACTGGTGGCCCCGGACACTTTGTTGATGAACGGCTGGAGCGCGAACGTGACCGCGCCGTTCCGCTGCCCGAGTTTCCACTGCCCGTACTCGACGGTGTCGGCCATGAACGCGATCATCAGCACAATGATCAGCGCCGCGGCAAAGAACAGCACAAACGCCGCCGGGCCGAGCGCGAGCAGGTTCATCGGGGCCAGGAAGAACAACAGGTAGGCCGCCACCACGGCCATCATCGCGCCGCGATACAGCACCGGTCGCGACCAACGCCGAGCGAGCCACGGAAACAGCGCGAACCCGGCGAGTTGCCCGACCCCCACGAACAGGGCGAACAGCGGAAACACCGACTTATCGCCATAGGCGTACTCGAAGAAGTACAGCCCGAACGCGCCCGTGGTGCCATAGCCGATCATGAAGAGCAGGAACGCCAACGCGACCCACAGCAACTGATCGTTGCGGGCGATGGCGCGCACCAGGTCGCGGATGCCGGTGCGCTCGCCCGTGAGATCGAGGCCAGTGGGCTCGCGCACGACGAGGACGGTGACCGCGAGCCCGACGAGCATCACCGTGGCGATCAGCGCCGCCACCACCAGCCAGGCCGCAGTCTCACCGCCGACCGCGCCGGCGAGCCCGGCGGTCAGCGGCACCAGCCCTGCGGTGACCGCGAACAGGCCGACGCTCGCGAACACCTTGGCGAGGGAGCCCAGCCGCTCTCGTTCAGTGGGTTCGAGCGACAGCGCCGGGAGCATCCCCCAGTAGGCGATGTCGTGCGCCGCCCAGCTGACCCCCCACGCGAGGTTGATCAGCGCGAACACGACCACGAACGACGTACCGGTGAGCCCGGTGTCGACAAACAGCAGCGTGGTCAGTGCGGCGGACCCCAGCCCGCCGACCACCAGCCACGGCCGGAACTGCCCCCACCGCGAGCGAGTGCTGTCGACGACCGCGCCCATCACCGGGTCCAGCAGCGCATCGAGCACCCGGATGCCGAGCAGCACCCCGGTGACCCACCACATCGTGGCGTCTGGCACGTCGAGCACGTCGGTCAGGTAGTACACCAGGTAGAGCGAGACCAGCGCATAGACCATGTCGCGGCCGAGCGTGCCGACCGCGAAGGCCCACCGGTTGCGGCGGGCGATGCGCGCCGCCGGGCTCGGCTCGCCGCCGGAGCCGGGCACGGCGGGCGAGGGGGCGGCATCCGAGGCGACGTCGACCATCCGGTGCTCCGATCACGACGGTGTGAGGACCTCGGGGCGATACCCTGCGAGGCTGCGGGACGGGCCAATGGTACGGATGACGCGGCCCGGCTGTCAGGGCTAGGCACCCGGCCGAGGTAACCGGGAACGGCTGGCCGCGAGCCCCTCACACCCCGAGCAGACGCGCCGTGGTGCGCGTGGAGGTCCGTCAGGCTGAGGGACCGCAGCGCTGGATCCGACCTGGCCGGGCCAAGGCGGTGCCATCGGCGTACCAGTCAGCGGACCACTGCGTGAGCTCACGGAACGCCGGTCGGAGCGCCTCACCCTTGGCGGTGAGGGTGTAGGTGGGATGCGCGTCAGTCTCCGCCCGAACTACGAACCCCTCGGCGACCAACTCCTCGAGCCGCTCGGCGAGCAGACGGTCGGAGAGCCCGGGCACGCTCGCCCGAATATCGACGAATCTGCCTGAGCCACAATGCAGCAGGGTGTTGATAATCACCCCGGTCCAGCGGCGTCCGACCAGCTCGACCGCGTGCTGGAGTGCGGGGCAGTACGCCCCGTCGGCACGATCCTTCGCCGCCACGGTTCGAGGGTATGCCACCGCATCCGGACGGAGCAGCCCGAACACGGCGGGGTCAGGGCCAGCGAGGTGAGGGCCGGCGGGTCGCCGCGCCCTCGGCGAGGCCGGCCCGGCGGAGCCGTCCACTCCTGCCCGGGCAGGCCGACAACCTGGACACCCGGCGACCGAGCCGCGGCTACCAGTTGCGGCATCCACTATCCCGTGCGTGTCGTGAACAATTCAGTGACCCAATTTTGGTCAGCGACAGCTTGGGCCGCCCGGGTATGACCCATGGCCTGTTGCGAAGCGACTGACAATGTCAACGGCTCTCGCAACAGGCCTTGGGTCATAGCGTCGAATGCGCCTCTATCGCGCGATCGCGCGATAGAGGCGCGACTGCTCGCCAACCAGCGTCCGCACTGCATACGCTACTGCGAGTAGCGAGCCCAGGACTGGCACGATAAATGCGGCGATAAGAACGAGCCAGGTTCGCACACTGAAGCCAGCACGGCTTCCGCTGAAGATGGCTGCGATAACGCCAACCAACCACAGCATGAGGAGCGCTGCGTCGATTCGATTGATGGAAAACATAGTCAGAGCAACCACTTTCGGACGATGGTGCCGCTGCCGTTGACGCGCAACCCCTGGAGGCCCGCGCCCGGTTGGCCGGAGCCACGCGAGAGCGTCCAGTTGGTGCGGCACCGAACAGGCTCGATTCGAACCCTCACTGGCCTCAGGACGGTCAATGGTACGGATGACGCTGCCCGCCCGTCAGGGCTACGCACCCGTCCGAGGTGAACGCGACAGATGGACATGAGCCCTCTGCACCACGAGTCCAGACCCGCCCCCGTCGAGCGCGGACGCCCGCTCGACCGCGCGCTGGAGCGCGGGGTCGAGCGCCCTGTCGGCACGATCCTTCGCCGCCACGGTGTGAGCGGGGTTGCGGCATCCGTCATCCGGAGCTTATGTTTAGTAAGTCAAAAACTTATCTTTCGTTAGCGAGGGAACCATGTCGTCCAGTCCAGCCATCCGGGTCCTACGTATCGACTCCAGCGCGCGCTACGCCGACTCGGTGAGCCGCACGTTGACCGCGCGCCTGACCGACCGACTCGCCGCCGACGGCGCAACGGTCACCGTGCGTGACCTCGGTGGCGGGGTTCCGGTCGTCGACGAGCTCGCGGTCGGCGCCTACTTCACGGCACCACACGAGCGCAGCGCCGCGCAGGTGGGCGCCCTGGCCACCTCCGACGAGCTCGTCGCCGAGTTGGTCGACGCCGATGTTCTCGTGGTCGGGGCACCCATGTACAACTTCACCATCCCCGCGTCGCTCAAGGCGTACTTCGACCTGGTGGCCCGCGCCGGAGTCACGTTCGACTACACCGAGGCCGGGCCCGCGGGTCGCCTCGCCGGAAAACGTGCGGTCGTGGTGATCTCGACTGCTGGTGTCGAGGTCGGCAGCGCTACCGACTTCGCGAGCGGCTACGTACGCCAGTTCCTCGGCTTCCTCGGCATCACCGACGTCCAGGTGGTCGCCGCGGACCTCCTGCTCGCCGACCCGACCCGCCTGGATCGCGCTGAGCGCGACATCGACACCGTGGCCGCAGCCTGACCGCCGGGCGCACCGGCGGCGTTGCCCCACCTCCCCCCGCCAGGTCGACCACGGCCAGCACCGACAGCGCGGATGACGCTCAGCGCGAACGAATGACGCTCGCCAGCCGGGGCCACCGCCCGGCCTCACGACCCGGGGTTACCGGCGGCGACCACTGACCGCACGGATGACGCTCGCCATCTGGGGCCACCGCCCACGACCGCCACCGGGTCGGCGCCCATGCTGATCAGCACCCACCGAGACCGGCGTGCGGACCGGCCCACCGGTTCGCGCCATGCCGCACCGACGCGGCAGGATCGTGCCGTGGTTGACGAGGAGCGGACACCCCCGGGACGCGGCAGTTCGGAGCCGTCGCGCCCTCCTACCAATCACCCCGCCACCGACGGAACCGCCACCGACCGCCCCGCCACCGACCACCCCACCGACCGCCCCGCCACCGACGGAACCGCTGCCCACACGTCGCGCGCCCGGCTCGGGGCCTCAGCCCGTGCCGCTCGACGCCATGGTGGTGCGAGCGTCCGGGCCATGGGGCGAAGCGGGCGGGCCGTCGGCCGAGGAGGGCGCGCTGCCACCCGACAGTTCCGGCGGTTCGCCGGCGCCGACGGAGCCGCCGACACCGGGCTGGCCCGGCTCACCGAACTGCACGCCGTCAACGCCGCCGCAGATGCCGCACTCACGGTGTCACTCGCCGGCACCGTGTTCGCGATGCCCACCGACGAGGCCCGCAGCCGGGTGGCGCTCTTCCTACTGCTCACCATGGCGCCGTTCCTGCTGCTGGCCCCCCTCATCGGCCCGCTCCTCGACCGGTTCCGGCATGGCCGGCGCTGGGCACTGGGCACCACGCTCGCCATCCGCGCTTTCCTCGGCTGGGTGCTCGCGTCAGCGGTCGTCGATGACAGTCCGTGGCTCTTCCCGGCCGCGCTCGGCTGCCTGGTCGCCTCGAAGTCCTATGCCGTGGCCCGGGCGGCCGCCGTACCCCGCCTGCTGCCCGAGCGGATCACCCTGGTCACCGCCAACTCGCGGCTCAATCTCGCTGCCCTGGTGGGGATGGCGCTCGGCGGCGGCCTGTCAATTGCCCTGTCCCAGATCGGGCCCGACTGGTCGCTCCGCCTCGCGTTCATCGTCTACGTGGCCGCGACCGTCCTCGCCATCCGACTCCCCGCCCGGGTCGACTCCGCGCGTGGCGAACTCGACACCGACGGCACCCCGGCGAGCGAAGAGCCGATCCTTCGGCCCGAGCGTGGCGCGCACCGGCTGCGAGCCCTGCCCCGATCCGTGCGCTACGTGCTGTGGCTGACCACCGGAGCCCGGATGCTCAGCGGCTTCCTCACGCTCTACCTCGTCTTCCTGACGCGCGAGGAGCCGATTCCTGGCTGGTCGGGTCCGCTGGTCCTCGGGCTCGTCGCCGGCGCGGCCGGCCTGGGCAACGCCCTCGGGTCCCTCGTCGGCAACCGGCGCGACAACCCTGACCCGCAGGTGCTCGCCAGCAGCATCGCCGCCGTCGCGCTGCTCGCCTCACTCCTGACCACGGTGCTCTACTCGGTGTGGGCGCTCGTCGTGCTCGGACTAGCTACCGGCACCGCCGCCCAGCTCGCGAAGCTCAGCCTCGACGCCCTCGTCCAGCGCGAGATCGCCGACCATATGCGCGCCCGGGTGTTCTCCTGGTCCGAGACCATCCTGCAGGCCTGCTGGGTGATCGGCGGCGTCGTCGGCATCCTGGTCCCCCTCGAGCCCCGGCTCGGCTTCGGGGCCATCACCCTGCTCGTGCTCGGCACCGGGCTGCTCGCGGTGCGCTCGACGCGAGTCGGCCGGTTCCCGTCATCCGCAGCCGACGGGCTTCGACCACAGTGAGGTGCACCGCATGACTGACGGCGCCCTCGCGGGGACATGTCCGGATGACTGACCACGCCCTGGCACGGACCCGCGCCGTGGTACTCCTCGTGGTGCTGCTCCTCGGTGGTGGGCTGACCGTGGTGCTGCTTGGCGGGGATCTCGACGTCGTCGCCGCCGCGGTCTCGGCATCCGGCGGGTGGGGGCCGCTGGTCTACCTGGTGCTGCACATCGTGCTCACCCTCATCCCGGTGCCCCGGAGCCTGCTCGCCACGATCGCCGGTGCACTCTTCGGGATGACGTGGGGCGTCGCCCTGTCCTGGGCCGGCTCGGTCGCGGCGGCGGTGGTCGGGTTCGTCGTCGCGCGCCGGCTTGGGCGGCGGGCCGTGGAACGGCTGGTGGGAGCGCGGCTCGGCCACCTCGACGACCTCGCCCGCCGCCATGGCGTGCTCGCCGAGGTGGTCGCGCGGCTCACGCCCGTCATCCCGTTTACCGCGGTGAACTACGGCTCCGGGCTGAGTGCGATGCGCCCGCGCGACTACGTCGTGGGCACCGCGGTCGGCGTGGTCCCGGGATCGGTGGCCTACGTGGCAGTGGGTGCGACCGCGGGGCGCGACTTCACGACCGTGGTCCTCGCCGGCGGGGCTGGCGTGGCGCTGCTCGCCGGGGCGGCGCTGCTCGCCCGGCGGCTCCGACGCGACCCTCCGCCCGACTGACGGCGGATGACGCACGGCGAGCGGCTGAGACACGGCCAGCGGCTGACCGGGGCGGGTCGTACAGTCGACGAGTCATGCCGTCGGCTGGTGCTGGTGGGCGGCGCTGGTGCTGGTGGGCGGCGCTGGTGCTGGTGGGCGGCGCTGGTGCTGGTGGGCGGCGCTGGTGCTGGTGGGCGCGGGGTATCTGCACACCCGGTCGGGGACGCTTCGCGGGCGACTCGTCATCCGCCATTGGTCTGCGCCTGGCAACCTTCATGTGCGCCTGGCAACCGACGGGGGGTGAACCTGAGGGTTTCGGGTGCGGGCGGGAAAGTTGGGGTCAGGGGTGGGCGGCGGAGGTCGGGGTCGATCCGCTGCGGGCGCGCATGACGAGCATGACGACCGCGACGACCACGGCACCGACGAGCGCACCAAGCAGCGCCGACCCGAGGGTGTTCGTCAGCCAGGCCAGCACTCCGCCGAGCGCGCCGGTGGCCTCGCGCACCCACTCCTCGGCGCCGTGCACCACGTGGTACGGCCAGGTCAACCCGAGCTCGTCGAGCCCGACCAGCAGGATGTGCCCACCGACCCACAGCATCGCCACGATGCCGACCGTCGAGAGCACCGCGAGCAGCCGCGGCATCCCAGCCACCAGGGCCCGGCCCAGCCGCTGTGCGCCCGTCGATTCCCGCTCGGCCAGCGAGAGCCCGATGTCGTCCATCTTGACGATCAGCGCGACCACGCCATAAACGAGCACGGTGATGGCCACCGCGACGACCACGAGGATCGCGAGCAGCGTGCCGAACGATTCGTCGGCCACCTCGTTGAGCGAGATCACCATGATCTCGGCCGACAGGATGAAGTCGGTGCGGATGGCGCCGCCGACCATGGCCTTCTCGTGGTCCGGGCCCACCATCGCGGCGGGCGCCGCCTGCGGCTCGTGATGAGCCACCTTCTCCCAGATTTTCTCGGCGCCCTCGAAGCAGAGGTAGGTGCCACCGACCATCAGCAGCGGCGTCAGCAGCACCGGCAGAAACTCATTGAGCGCGAGGATCGCCGGCAGGATGAAGAGCAGCTTGTTGCGCAGCGACCCGACGGCGATCTTCTTGATGATCGGCAGCTCGCGCTCGGCCGCGAAGCCGTGCACGTAGCGTGGGGTGACCGCGGTGTCGTCGACCACCACCCCGGCCGCCTTGGCGCTGGCTCGCCCCGCGGCCGCGCCGATGTCGTCCACGGACGCCGCCGCCACCTTCGCGAGCGCCGCAATGTCGTCGAGCAGCGCGACCAGTCCGCCGGGCATGGGTCTCCTGAAGATGCGGCCCTCTCGGGCACGAATGTCTCGCCACCACGGTAGCGGGGCACGTCAGTATGCCGTCGTACCTGCCGCCACCAGCGCCTAGCATTCTCGCTTGACACGGGAACCGCCAGGTCGGCAAGAGAACCGTCCCGAGGCCGGCATGAACCTTCCGGTGCGTGGGGCGCGCCCTCCGGGACAGCCCGTACGGTGAGCGCATGGCATCGCGGACGGGGCAGTTCGGGGAACCGGTCGTGCTCGACGTCGGCGGGTTCGACGTGCGGGTCTCCAGCCCGGAGCGGGTGTACTTCCCGGCCCGCGGCGAGACCAAACTCGACCTCGCCCGCTACTACCTCTCGGTGGGCGATGGCATCGTGAACGCACTGCGCGAGCGGCCATGCATGCTGCATCGCTTCCCTGACGGCGTGGCCGGCGCGAAGGTGCACCAGAAGCGGCTGCCCCGCGGCGCGCCGCCCTGGGTGGAGACCGTGCGGCTGCACTTCCCGCGCTACGGGCTGCACGCCGACGAGCTCTGCGTCACCCGGCTCGCCGATGTGGTGTGGGCGGTGCAGATGAGCACCGTGGAGTTCCACCCGTGGAACAGCCGGCGCGCCGACACCGAAAAGCCCGACGAATGGCGCATCGACCTCGACCCGATGCCGAACGCGCCGTTCTCGCGGGTTCGACGGGCCGCCCACGCGGCCCGCGAGGTGCTCGATGAGCTCGGTGCCGTCGGGTGGCCCAAAACCAGCGGCGGTCACGGGATGCACATCTACGTACGGATCGCGCCCGAGCACGGCTTCGCCGACGTCCGGCGGGCGGCCCTGGCGTTCGCGCGGGAGGTCGAGCGGCGGCTCCCCGATGACGTCACGACGGCCTGGTGGCGCAAGGACCGCGACCCCGCGGCGGTGTTCGTCGACTACAACCAGAACGCCCGCGACCACACCATCGCCGCGGCATATTCGGTGCGGGGCACCGACATCGGCACAGTGTCGGCGCCGCTCCGATGGGACGAGATCGACACCGCCGAGCCGAACGACTTCACCATCGCCACGATGCCGGCCCGGTACGCCGCGCTCGGCGACCTGCACGGCGGCATCGACACGGCCGTCTTCGACATCCGCCCGCTCCTGGAATGGGCCGAGCGAGACGAGGCCGGCGGCGCCGAGCCGCCCCCCGAGGCAACGGGCACCGAGCCACCCCCGGAGGCAACGGGCACCGAGCCACCCCCGGAGGCAACGGGCACCGAGCCACCCCCGGAGGCAACGGGCACCGAGCCACCCGCCAGGCCAGGCCCCGAGCCCGACGCCGCCGGGTGACCCGATGGACCTCACCGTGCCACCCGGCCCCGGTGTGCCGCAGGGGATGACGATTCCAGCCAGTGAGTTGGTCGAGCGCTTTTCGCGCGCCTCAGGGCCGGGCGGGCAGGGGGTGAACACGACCGACAGCCGGGTCGAGCTCGAGCTGGACGTGGTGGCCTTCGAGGGCGTCACCGCGACCCAGCGACGGCGCGTCCTGGAGGTTCTCGGTGCGCGACTGGTCGACGGACGGCTGCTCGTCGTCGCCGCCTCGGAGCACCGCCAGCAGCGCCGCAACCGGGTGGCGGCGCGGGAGCGGATGGCCGAACTCCTCCGCCAGGCGCTGGCTCCGCCCGCACCATTACGGCGAGCCACCCGACCTACCCGCGGTTCGACGGAGCGCCGACTCGCCGCGAAGAAGCGGCGCGGTGACACCAAAGCGGGCCGCTCGCGGCCGGCATCCGACGCCTGACGTCTACCGGGAACCGCTCGCGCTGATGACGAAGTCGGCGAGGTCCCGGGACTGCTGGACGCGCGACGGCTCGTGCACGTACATCATGTGCCCAGCCGGATAGTGGACGTGCTCGATGTTGGCACGCACCGAGGCCGGCAGCTGGAGGTGCGCAAGGGTGTCCTCGGTGGCGAAATACGGTGTGGCGCCGTCGAACTGCCCACTCGAGACGTGCACCCGCAAGTGCGGGTTCGCCCGCATCGCCCGGGCCAGGCGCGGCCGCGGCGTAACTGGGCAGGAAGTCCACGTGCGCCCGGTCGTTCTGGAAGTCGACGTCGATGGTCCCGAGATCGAGCACCGAACTGACCAGGATGACGCCGTTACCGAACAGCGCATGCTCGGTCTGCAGGTGGTCCGCCAGAGCGCACCGACGTCACCGGATCCGACCCGGGCCGGACCGAGCCGGACCGAGCCCCACGATCAGCCCTGACGATAGGCGCCCCGACCGGCGGGTCCCCAGGTTCAGGAGTCGGAGAACGCGTGCAGGCCGAAAGTGCCGAGGTCGGCGAACCCCATCCGCTGGTACACCGGGTGCCCTGCGGCCGTGGCCTGCAGCGTGCCGACCCGCAGGCCCTGCCGCCGGCCCTCGGCGAGCGCCGCCGCCGTCACCGCACCGCCGTAGCCCCGGCGCTGATACCCGGGGAGGGTGGCCACGGTGTAGACGCCAGCGACACCGACGTCGGTACTGACGGCGGCGGTGGCCACCAACCGCCCGTCGCACCATCCGCCAACCCGCAGGTAGCCGTCGGTCGCCGGTCGAGAGGTCTCGAGCGCCACGTACGGAGCCACCGCCTCCGGGGCCAGACTGAAGCACGTGGCGACCACCGACGCCCAGGCGGCGACCTCGCCGGGCGGCACCAGGCCCACGGCCAGCCCGGGCGGAGCCGGCGGGGTCCGGACGCGTTCGAGGTCGACGGTCATCAGCGTCAACGCCGCGACCTCAGGCGCGCCGAGGTCGTGCAGCCGGGCGCTCAGGTCACCCGGCGAACTGTCCGGGCCGACCCACCAGACGCCCGAGAGGTGGGCCGCGTCGAAGCCGGCGGTGACCTCCTCGACGGCGGCAGCCACCGACGCCGGCTCGAGGTCGGCGCGCAGCACCCCGTTCAGCTGGACGTCTGGCACCCCGAACGAGTACGTGACGAGGCCGTCGACCGCCGGGGCGACACCCCGCCGGTCGTAGCTCTGCCAGTAGGCGTGCAGGTTGGCCAGCAACGCGGGGTTCGCCAGCGACAGGTCAGTGGGCGGGGATGACGGCATCCGGCGACTCCAGAGGTGGCAGGGGCTCCTGGGCCCAGACTCTCACGGCGGTGACGCCACGGCTGTGACGGTGGCGGCGACGCAACGGTGACGCCACGGCGGCGACCACTGCGGGCAGCCGAGCGGCGGCGCCGGGGCGGTCGCGCCACCACCCGTCGGGGCGGGAGCCGACAACGTTTGCCTCGTCAACGACGAGCACGGACCGGCGGGCGGGCGTCATCCGCGTGGTCGAATCGAACCACCTGGGCCCACGCGCCACGGCCACCGGTCGGCTCACCGCGGCGATGGTCGACGACGTACTCCGTTCCCGGCGAACGAAACTCGGTCGCCGTTGGCAGGCGTCCCAGCCTAGGCTGGGCGGATGCCGGTCCGCCTCCTTCGCCCCGACACCCGCCTGCAGCAGTCCTATCTCGACGCGTCCGACGAGTTCGGCGGCGCCCCACGCGACGGCGACGGCGACCTCGTCGAGAATGCCGACGCCACCGTCCCCGGCGTCGCCTTCACCCGCGCTGAGCTCGAGACCGAGGCAGGCTTCGCCCGGTTCGTCGCGAGGCTCCGCGCACTGGCCGACGAGCACACTCCCCGCCCGACGGGTCGCGTCCCCTGCTCTTTCTTCTGGATGGTCGATGACACGGACCCGCGCACGTATCTCGGCTCGCTCGCGCTCCGGCACCGGCTCACCCCCGCCCTGCTCGAACTTGGCGGCCACATCGGCTATTCAGTTCGCCCGAACGCCCGGCGCCGGGGGGTCGCGACCGGCGCGCCGGCTGCTGCACTCGTGGAGGCCGAACGCCTCGGCATCGACCCGGCACTGGTCACCTGCGACGTCGACAACGTCGGCTCGCGGCAGGCCATCGAGACCAACGGCGGCCTCCTTGAGGACATCCGCAAGGGAACCCGGCGGTACTGGGTCGCGACCAGCCGGTGAGCCGCACCTCGCACGTACGCGCGCTGAGGGCGACTGGCAGGAGCGAGGTGCGGAGCCGAGCCCTGGTGGTCACCGGTCACGGCAGTCGGGAGGTTCTCGCCGTCGAGAAGCACGTGGTGCCCGAGCCCGGGCCCGGCGACGTACTGGTCGAGGTCGCGGCGGCTGGGGTCAACGTCATCGACGTTTACCAGCGGCAAGGCATCTACCCCGGCAACCTGGGACGACCGAATCAGTCGACAAGTCCGTAACGCGCTCGTGCGCGGGCGACCAACTCGTCAGAGTCGATCCTTCCGGCTACGTACTTTCCAGCGTCCGCTCGCCCGGCCTGCGTCACGTGCAGGCCCTCCATCTCACCGCTGTGTGCTGCCTCATCAACCCGACGCTTCCGCTCTTCCTTGGTGGTCGACGTCGACCGCGCTGCTTGGGTCATCGCGTCCTCCTCGGGTCCCCTGACCTGGTGCCCAGCCCGACTGGTGCCGGACGGTGCCCGCTCGACACGCCTCCGAGCGGGGATCCGCGCGGACCCGGGCCCGCAACGTCGGGGCGGAGTACGGGTCAGGCCCAGAGCACCGCGACGGCGGTGTTGAGCACAGCGAGCCAGCCGGCCGCCCGTACCAGGATGGCGTGCTGGGCAGCCCCACGCCGGGCCCGCCCAGCGGCGATCTCCGCGCAGGCCGTGACCGCCAGCCCCACGACCAGCTTGACGCCGACCTTGGTGTGGTTGACCGGGTCGTCGCCCATCTCGAGCAGACCCACGAGGAGCAGCCCGGTGACGAACTGGGCTCGAGCCCCCCAGATCAGCGCCGGAGTCACTCGGTCGCGGGCAACGAGCACCGCGCTGCCGACGATCGCGGCCATACCGAGCAGGTGGGCAAGGACGAACAGGTTCTGGACGAGCTCCACGCCCCACAGCGTAGGCCCAGGCAACGCAGGCCTTCCGGCCCACACCACCGTGGGTGCGCCGGCCGTCCGGGAGCGGGATAGCCTGCGGCGTAGTCGCCGACGTGGTGTGGCCCGACGTGGTGTGGCGCAGACGTGGTGTGGCTCAGAACCGGATGTCGTTCTCCGCCACGACTGCTCGAAAGGTGCGGCCAGTGACCCACCGGACCCGCGTCGTCTCGATCGTGACGCCCGTACACGGCCCGTCCGCCCGGTTCCTGCCCGAGGCCTACGAGTCGGTGCTCGCGCAGGTCCTTCCGGAGGGGTGGTCCTGGCAGTGGCTGGTACAGGCCGACGGGCCCGACATCGCCATCCCCGACCCGCTGCACCGAGACGACCGCGTCTGCCTCGGCTCGAACCGCGCGCTCGGGCCGGCCGTTGCCCGAACCACCGCACTGGCCCGGGCGAGCGGCGAGGTCATCCGCAACCTCGACGCCGACGATCGCCTGCTGCCCGGCGCCCTCGCCCGTGACCTCGCCGCTCTTCAGGCCAGGCCCGAGATCGGCTGGGTCGTCTCCAGCGCCCTGGACCTGCATCCTGACGGATCCACCACCCGCCCGGACCACGACGACCCGCCACCAGGCCTCCTTGAACCTGGGTGGCTCCGCACCACCTGGCAGGCCACCGACGGCCACCGCCTGCCCGTTGTTCCCGGCACGATGTCGATCCGCAGCGACCTGCTCATCCTGCTCGGCGGCTGGATGGCGCTCCCTGCCAGCGAAGACACCGGCCTGCTGGTTGCCGCGAGCACCATCCGGCCCGGCTACTTCATCGACCAGCCGAGCCTGCTCTACCGGAAACACCCCGACCAGAGCACCGCGCAGGCTGACCACGCCGATCCGGATGCCGCCGCGGCCCGACGGCGACTCATCGGGCACCGCGCGGACGCGCTGGCCCGGCTGCTCGGCTCGTCCTGACGGAGCACCGCGCGCGAGTGGCGCTC
>JBOFLG010000145.1:0-10920 GCA_051657745.1 Dermatophilaceae bacterium
GATGATGGCCCAGACGAACACGTTGTCGACGGCGAGCGACTTCTCGATGAGGTAGCCGGCGAAGTACTGCTGGCCGAACTCGGAGCCGTAGATCGACCAGATCAGGGCACCGAACGCCACCCCGAACGCGACCCAGACAGCAGACCACCCGGCCGCCTCGCGGACCGAGATGACGTGCGCGTCGCGGTGCATGAACAGGTCGAGGGCGAGCATGGCGAGGATGACGCCGAGCACGGCGATCCACGCCCAGAAGGGAACATCCATAGCGAAAGAGACCTCGCTTCATCACGGTGGGTGAAACGAGGGTCTCCCCCGGCCGTCCCGCACGGGTCGGCCCGCCGCGCCGGAGCCGGTGGCTCGAAGTGACGACGTGGCGAGAGTGGTGGGGTACTCCCCCTCGGCCCGGGCGGCAACGCCTAGGCGGCTCTAGGATGCCGGAATTATGCTTCTGGTGTCAAGGTGGGGTCGAGCCCGGCGCGGTTGGTACGCGGCGGCGGCACGTTCGGATCACCGAGCGCGAGTGTCGCGGTGAGTCTCGACGGCGGCTTTCGACGCTGCCAGTCCGGCCCCAGTAGCGGCTCGGTAGTGCGTGATCGCGGGGATCAGCTGGCCGCGGTCGAGGGCGTCGTCGATGACGGCCCGCACCTCCGGCGCGAGTTCACCGACGGGAGTGAACGACAGCGGTGGGGCCGACCGGCCGCGCAGGGCCGAGGTGACCACGAACCAGAGGAGCACCAGGAGGGCCACGATGAGAATGACCCGGATGACAGGAGACACGCCTGTCAGCGTAGGTGCGTGGGCGTCATCCAGGTCGAGAGAAGGTCGACCACGTCGGCGCCGGAGCGCGGCGAGCGCGCCGGAGCCCGCCGGAGCACGGCGAGCACGGCGAGCACGGCGAGCACGGCGAGCGGTTCTGCCGCGGCGAGATGACGAGGTGGTCGGTGTGCGCACCGAAGACGCGGCGAGCGCGGCCCGTGGCTTTCCGTGGTGGGATGACGGGGATGGCTGGTGCGAGCGCGGAAGACGCGGAACCCGGCGCGCTGCGACGCATGATGTTCGTCGTCGCCGGGCTGAACCTCCTGGGTTTCTCGGGCGAGGCGTCGGTCGCTGCTGCCATCGGCTCGGTCGCCCTGGTCGCCGATTCGGTCGACTTCCTCGAGGACACCTCGATCGCCCTGCTCATCGCGCTCGCCCTCGGCTGGCCGCTCGCCCGGCGCGCCCTCGCCGGTCGGGCGATGGCAGCCGTCATCGTCGTGCCGGCGGTCGCGGCGGCCTGGCAGGCGATGGTCAAGGCCGGCGACCCGGCACCTCCTGCGGTCGGGCCGCTGGCTCTTACTGCAGGTGGAGCGGCGCTGCTGAACCTGGTGTGTGCCGGGCTGCTGACGCGGGTGCGTCAGCACGGGGGTTCGCTGGGGCGAGCCGCCTTTCTCTCGGCCCGGAATGACGTGGTGGTCAACCTGGCGATTGTCGGGCTCGCCGCCGTGACGGCCTGGACCGGGTCGGGCTGGCCGGACATCGTGCTGGGCGTGGTCATCGTGCTGGTCAACAGCACTGCGGCAGTGGAGGTCTGGCGGCTCGCCGGCGAGGAGCGCCTCGCCGCCCGAGCCCTGGCCGGCGACGAGCTCGGCTGAGATCGGTGGGCAAGACCTGGGTGCGGTCGCAGCGTCGCGCCGATTCGCGGCGGGCCGGCTGAGTCGTGGTCGTGCTGGACTCCACGGTGCTCATCGATGTGCTCCGCGGCCGGCCAGCCGTCGCGCGGCTCCGCGGGCTGCGAGAGCGGGGCGTGCGGCTGGCGACCACCGCCATCAATATCGAGGAGATCGTGCGCGGCATCCGGCCCGGCGAGGAGCGCCATGTGGCGACACTCGCCCGTGGTCTCGAGGTCATGGTCGTCGATGCGGCGGCCGGATGGCGGGCCGGCGAGTGGCGCCGCCAGTTCGCCACTCGTGGCATCACACTCTGGCAGGCGGACTGCCTCATCGCCGCGACGGCAGCCAGTCATGGCGCTGCGCTGGCAACGGGCAACCCGAAAGACTTCCCGATGGACGGCCTCGACGTACAGCACTGGCCGGTCGGCACCTGATTGGACAGACCGCGCCAGTTCGATCGGCGCCGATCACGCTGGCCGAGGCGCCGAGCGCCAGCACCCGCCGGCTGGGTTGCGAACTGTCGTCAGACGTCGGTGGCGCCGAGGAGCATGCGCACCTCCGCCGCCGTGACCACGGAGCCGGTGGCGACCACTCCGGCCCCGACGCCCCGCTCGTCGGCAAGAGCGGCGGCCCGGTCGAGAGCGTCGGGTAGGTCGTCAACGACGGTGACCCGATGGTCGCCAAACACCTCGGCGGCGATCTCGCCCAGTTCGGCCGGGCGCATCGACCGGGGTGAGGTATTGCGCGAGACAACCAGGTGGTCAAGAGCCGGTTCGAGCGCCTCGAGCATCTCGGTCACGTCCTTGTCGCGCATCACCGCAATCACGCCTACCAGCCCGGTGAACGCAAAGGAGTCGGCCAGCGCCGCCCGCAGCGCCCGAGCACCGGCCGGGTTGTGCGCCGCATCGACGAGCACCGTCGGGCTGCGGCGGGCAATCTCGAGGCGGCCGGGCGACGCCACCGAGGCGAGGGCGGAACGGAGCACCTCGATGTCGAGCGGCTGCTCGCCACCGCCGATCAACGCCTCGACCGCGGCCACCGCCACCGCGGCGTTCTGCGCCTGGTGCGGACCGTGCAACGGCAGGTACAGGTCGGGGTACTCGCTGGCCAGCCCGCGAAGCGACAGCTGCTGCCCACCCACGGCGACGTCCCGCGCGACCACCCCAAAGTCGTTGCCTTCCAGCATGATTCGCGCACCGACCCCGGCTGCGCGATCAGCGAGGATCGGGAGCGCGTCATCCGACCCTTGGGCCGCGACCACGGCAATGCCGCCAGCCTTGATGATGCCGGCCTTCTCGGTGGCGATCTCGGCCACCGTGTCACCCAGGAAGTGCCGGTGGTCGAGGTCGATCGGGGTAATCACGCTGACCGGGGCGTGCACCACGTTGGTGGCATCCCACGACCCACCCATCCCGACCTCGACCACTGCGACATCGACCGGGAGGTCGGCGAAGGCCGCGTAGGCGACCGCGACCAGCACCTCGAAGTACGTCATCCGCGGCCGACCCTCGGTGGCCGACCGGGCGTCGACCAGGTCGATGAACGGGATGACGTCGTCGTACGCCGCGAGGAAGCGATCGACGTCGATCGGGTTGCCCGCGAACGAGATCCGCTCGCGCATCGAATGCAGGTGCGGTGACGTGAATCGGCCGGTCGCCAGGCCTAACTGGCCGAGCACGGCATCGACGATCCGGGCGGTCGACGTCTTGCCGTTGGTGCCGGTGAGGTGGATGACCGGGAACGTGCGCTGCGGTTCGCCGAGCAGATCGACCACTGCGGCGATCCGGTCGAGCGAGGGCTGGAGGTCGTGTTCGGGCGCGCGGGCGAGGATCGAATGCTCGACCTCACGCAGCCGCCTGGTCTGCTCGAGGACACGGGCCGCCTCGCGCTGCGCGGCATCGGGTGCAGGGCTCACCTGGTCATCCTCGCACCCGCCGAGGTGCGGTACTCCGACGGATGACGGGCACTCGCCACGAGGGGGCTGCGACGGATGACGGGCACCCGCCGATCAGTGGCGGGCACCCGTCATCCGAGAACGGGTCGGGGCGGTGGGATGGCGATGTCGCCAGGACCCGACCCGGCTCGGCTCGGTCAGCCCTTGCGCTTCGTGCACGCGGAGCCGACGTTGGCAACGTCACCACGCTCGACCACAACCTGCCTCGTGGCGATGACCTTGCTGCCGGCACGGCAGGTCAGAGTCCACGCCTCGGTGACGCCGGTGACCACCTCCGGGTCGGGGGAACGGAACGTGACCTCACCGGCCCAGTCGCTGGTCTCGCCGCCCGAGTAGTTGTTCAGCTCGACCCGGTAGGTACCGGGCACGGGGTCGATGAGCATGGCCACCTCGGGGTTGTCCTCGCTGGCCGCCGAGCCCACCTCGCGGCCCTGGTCGTCATAGACGAACACATCCCAGTCGACGGCGGTGTCGGGCCACTGCACGCGGATCTCAGCCTTGGCGTTGTCGTATCGCGGCAGGCCCTCGATGGTGAACGTCGTGGACTCCGAGGCGCCGACCGCCGGGGTGCCGGCCGGGTTGGTCAGCGGCTGCCCAGGCTGCGGCGGTGCGAGCGGGTCCCGACCCCAGCGGCCAGCCACCACGGGCCGGGTCGATGGGTTGACCGCGATCCGGAACGTGCCGCCGGTCGAGGTGTACGAACTGGTGAGGTCGTTCTCGTAGGTGAGCGGCTCGCCGACAGTGCCGTCAGGCTGGATGACGGGTGAGGTGGTGCCGAGGAACTGCTTGTGCACCGTGATGGTGCGACCGGCGGGCGCATCGCCGCGGATCACCGAGTGATACGCAGGGTCGACAGTGGCCTCGGCCATTCGGTAGTAGGCCTCACGGTTGCCACCCTGGCCCGCGCCGGCTGCGGGCTCCAGACCGAGATACTCGGCGACGACGGCATCCTCATAGGCCGGGTGAAACGAGTCCGGGCCGATCTCGAAGGTGAATCCGAATCCACCGGTCTGCCAGTAACTCCAGTCCTCGGTGGCGCCCGAGGTGTCGTACAGCTGGAACGACGGCTGGTTCACATAGTTGTTGGCGCCGGCCAGCAACGCCCCGAGCGCTTTGTACTGAGGCTCGTCCGGCGTATAGCCGGTGCTGGCGATCGACGGCGGCCGCAGCACGAGGTTGCTGTAGGTGTGATTGCTGATCAGGGTGGTCACCTGACGCCCCGAGACCAGGGTGCGGATGTTGTCGACCTCGGGCGTGTCGCCCGGGGCCTCGCCGCGGTAGGTGTCGCTGCTCCAGTCGGCGCTGGCACCCGGGCCGCCCCAGAAGCCGGGGTAGTTGCGGTTCGGGTCGGTGCCGCGCAGCCGCCCGGCCGGGTTGTCCGCGCAGGTGCCGCCGAGGTACTGCGCGGGGGTGATCGACGAGGACGTGCAGTTCTTGCGCTTCATCTCGTAGTCGAATATCGAGAAGTCACCGAGCGGCGTTGCCGATCGGGAGACGTCATAGCCGTCGACGTTCACGACCGGCACGATGATGACGCGGCTCTTGCGCAGAATGTTCGTGGTGCGCTCGTCGGTGCGGAAGTTCTTCAGCAGGTCGTAGCCGAACTCCATCGCGTGCTCGACCGACGGCCACTCCCGGGCGTGGTGCGCGCCCATCAGCAGGAAGACCGGCTTGCCGTCGCGCACGGTGGCCGCGTTGGCGGAGATTTCGATGCCGCGCACCTGACGGCCCCCGACGCTGCGGTTGGGCAGGGTGAGGGGCCGCACCAGGTCGGGGTAGCGCCGGGCCAATCGGTCCAGCTCGTTGTTGACCTCGGGGAGGGTGCGGTAGGAGTCGCGGCCGCTCGGGAGCGGCGAGGCTGCGATTCGCGCGGCGTATGCCTGGTCGGCGGCGCGGGAGGCGCGTTCGGTGGCGGCGAGGTCGGGGTCCTCGACCCGCCAGGTGAAGCCGGCGTCGCGGAGGCGCTGTGCGTCATCCGCGCCCCAGAGCACCACCTCGACGCCGGTGGCGTCGCCGTGTTCGGTGGTGTCGAGGCCGAGTTCGGAGACCGCGGTGCGCTCGGCCTGGGTGTCGGCGTTGACGTGGACGACCGTGACCTTCCCGGGTCGAGGTGGCGGTGGGCTCGGCGCGGCGCCGGCGACGCCGGCTCCAGCGAGCACGACGGCCACGGTCAGCCCAATCACCGCCGGATGGCGTCGTGCGCGGACAGGGATCGGAACCGGACGCATGTGCTGCTCCTCGGGTCGACGACGATGTCGAGGGAACGACGACACCGACGCTAGCGCTCACCAGGCGAGCGCGACACCCGAGAACAGCGCAGCGCAGCCCGGCACGCATTGGGTGTCTCGCGGATGACGCGGCGCCAGTCCACGAACGATGGCTCGGCCCCGGCGCGGACCGCCGATCCCCAGGGCTGCCCCCCCAGCCTGCTACGGCACGGTGCCGGCTGGAACAACCCAGGTGCAGCGTTGACCGGTCACCGATGCAATGAGGTCGAAGTCGTTGTCGTAGTGGAGCACCGCGAGGTCGAGCGACTCTGCTGCGGCGGCGACCAGGAGATCGGGGATCTTGCGCCCCCGTTGGCTGCGCTCGGCCAGCAGTCTCTGGGCCTGTAGTGCTCTGCGCACGTGGGCGGACGTGGTGTCGACCACGTCCGCGAGATTCAGGGCCGCGATCAGGCGGTCCCATTCGCCGGCGTTGCGTGCCGAGTAGCCGATCTCCAGGTCACAGATGCGCGGCCTTGCGAGTTGCCCGTCGGCAGCGAGCGGCTCGACGACCTCCCGCACTGCCGGATGTGCCAGGCGAGTCAGAACGCTGGTGTCGACGAGGAAAGTCAGCGCCACGCGTCTGATCGGTCATCGAGGTCGGCGGCACCCAGCACGTCGAGCGCTTCGGCGACCCTCAGTCCACGGCCGGACGATGCGAGCGCGAGCGCTTCGTTGACCGTCTCCTTGATCGTCGAAGTTCCCAACTCGGCGCGAGCGGCTCCCAGCCTGCGCTCGTCGATGTCGACCAGATGCTTGCCCATGAGTTGAATATATACGATTGCGCTCCGATATAGACAACCCCGTTGCTCGGGGCTGGCGTCAGGTCCGAGTGACCCTGACGCGCATCGGGTGGCCATCGCCGACCACGGCCTCGGTGACGCCGTCACCGAGCGGGAGTGACTCCAGGTCGCCGTCCTTCATCTCTGCGGCGAGGGTCTCGCCCACGACAAGGTCGGCATGGGCATTCGCGGCGTCAACGACCTCTGCACCACCGGCGAGCTCGAGCAGGATGCGGTCGGAGACGTCGAACCCCGCCTCCCGCCGCGCCTGCTGCACCACCCGCACGACGTCACGAGCGACACCCTCGCGGGCCAGTTCGGGCGTCACGGTCGTATCCAGGACCACGAAACCGCCGTCCCGAAGCACCCCGACGGCGTTCGACGTGATGCCGGGCTGATCGTCGACGGGCGCCGTGCCGGTCGCGTAGGCCCGCTCGTGGACGACCGTGTCGAGGGTGTACTCGCCCTCGACCAGGCGGATGCCGCCAGCGGTCACCGCGCCATCCGCACCGACCGCCCAGTCGCCGGACTTGCTCGCCCGGATCACCGCCTGCACGTCCTTGCCGAGCCGTGGCCCGGCGACCCGGGCGGCGACCGTCAGCCGCTGGGTGACGTAGCCACTCGCCGCCGCATCGGTGTCCCGGACGATCTCGACGTGCTTGACGTTCAACTCGTCCGTGATGATGCCCGTGAACGGCTCCAGCACTGCCGGATCGGGGGTGACCACGGTGAGCGAGGCGAGTGGCAGCCGCACCCGTAGACCCTCGGCCTTGCGCAGCGAGGAGCCCACCGAGCACACCGCGCGCACCTGGTCCATGGCCGCAACCAGCGCGTCGTCGGCCGGCAGCGTCGCGGCATCCGGCCAGTCGGCGAGATGCACCGAACGCCCACCGGTCAGCCCGCGCCAGATCTCCTCGGTGACCATCGGCAGCAGCGGTGCCGCCACCCGAGTGAGCACCTCGAGCGTCGTGGACAGCGTGTCGAATGCGGCCTCCGCTGCGGCGGATTCCCGCGCCGGGTCGGCATCCGCGCCATCAGCCGGGTGCGGCCGCGGGTCGGAATCCGCGCCGCCCGCCGCGCCGCTCACCGCGTCTGACCGCGGGTCGGCATCCGTGCCGGAACCGCTGTCCCAGAAGCGTTCCCGCGACCGGCGGATGTACCAGTTGGTGAGCACATCGACGAACTGGCGCAGCGACTCGCAGGCTCCGGACACGTCATAGGCATCGAGTTGGGAGGTGACCACCTCGACGAGCCCGCGCAGCTTGGCGAGGAGGTAGCGGTCCAGCGGGTCGGATGACGCCGTCGACCACTGCGCCTCGTAGCCCGCGCCGCCGGCCATCGCGTTGGCGTACAGACTGAAGAAGTACCAGCTGTTCCACAGCGGGATCAGCACCTGGCGCACACCTTCGCGGATGCCGTCCTCGGTGACGACCAGGTTGCCCCCACGCACGATCGGTGACGCCATCAGGAACCAGCGCATCGCGTCCGCGCCGTCGCGCTCGAACACCTCCCGCACGTCCGGGTAGTTCTTCAGCGACTTGCTCATCTTCTGGCCGTCGCTGCCGAGCACGATGCCGTGCGAGACGCACGACGAGAACGCCGGCCGGTCGAACAGGGCGGTGGCGAGCACATGCATCGTGTAGAACCAGCCGCGGGTCTGCCCGATGTACTCGACGATGAAGTCGCCGGGGAAGTGATGCTCGAACCAGTCCGCGTTCTCGAACGGGTAGTGCGCCTGGGCGAAACTCATCGAGCCGGAGTCGAACCAGACGTCGAGCACGTCCGGGGTACGGCGCATCGTCGCGGCGCCGCTCGGGTCGTCCGGGTTGGGCCGGGTCAGGTGGTCGATGAACGGGCGGTGCAGGTCCGGCTCGCCCTTCTCGTTGACCGGCAGTCGGCCGAAGTCGCGCTCCAGCTCGGCGAACGAGCCGTACACGTCCACTCGAGGGAAGCGGGGGTCATCCGACACCCAGACCGGGATCGGGCTGCCCCAGAACCGGTTCCGTGAGATCGACCAGTCCCGCGCGTTCTCCAGCCAGGTGCCGAACTGTCCATGCTTGACGTGCTCGGGAACCCAGGTGATCTGCTCGTTGAGCTCGACCATCCGCTCCTTCAGCGTCGTCACCTCGACGAACCACGACTCGACCCCCTTGTAGATGAGCGGCTCGCGGCAACGCCAGCAGTGCGGGTAACTGTGGTCGTAGGTCTCCCGGCGCAGCAGCACCGTGCCCTCGGTGGTCGAGCCGGGTCGACCGTCGCCGCGGGTGCGCCCCTGAAGATGGTCGATGATCGGCCGGTTGGCGTCGAACACCTGCAGGCCTTCGTAGTCGGCCACCGGTGCGGTGAACCGGCCGTCCGGCCCGACCGGCATCACCACGTCGATGCCCTCGCGGTCGACGACCTCCTTGTCGACCTCGCCGAACGCACCCGCGGTGTGCACGACCCCGGTGCCGTCGGTGTCGGTGACGGCGTCATCGGCACACACCACCCGGAACGCGTTCGGGTGACTGGCGTAGTACGAGAATGGCGGAGCGTACTGGCGGCCGGCGAGGTCGGCTCCGCGGTACCGGCCAACGACGGCGAACTCGCCAGTCTCGTCGGCGAGTTCGCGCGCATACCCGGCCAACCGCGCCTCCGCGAGGAGATACCGTGCGGTGCGCCCGGCGCCCGGGACCGGCGCATCGACGACGACGTACTCGATGGCGGACCCGACCATGACGGCGAGGTTCGACGGCAGCGTCCATGGCGTGGTCGTCCACACCAGCACGTGGGCACCGTCCAGGACCGGGTCGGTACCGGTGTCCTCGAGTTGGAACCCGACGGTCACTGCCGGGTCCTGGCGGTTCTGGTAGACCTCATCATCCATCCGCAGCTCATGGTTCGACAGCGGCGTCTGGTCATTCCAGCAGTACGGCAGCACGCGGAACCCCTGGTACACCAGGCCGCGGTCGTACAGGGCTTTGAACGCCCACAGCACCGACTCCATGAAACTCGGCTCGAGTGTCTTGTAGTCGTGATCGAAATCGACCCAGCGCGCCTGCCGGGTCACGTATTCGCGCCACTCGTCGGCGTATGCCATCACGGACTCGCGGCAGGTGGCATTGAAGGTCTCGATCCCCAATTCGAGGATCTCCTCCTTGGTCTTGATGCCGAGTTGGTTCATCGCCTCGAGTTCGGCTGGTAGTCCGTGGGTGTCCCACCCGAACCGGCGCTCCACCCGGCGGCCACGCATCGTCTGGTAGCGCGGCACGACATCCTTGACGTAGCCGGTCAGCAGGTGGCCGTAGTGCGGCAGCCCGTTGGCGAACGGCGGGCCGTCATAGACGACGAACTCGTTGCTGCCCTGCTCCCCGGCCGGCCGGTTCTCGACCGACGCCCGGAAGGTGTCGTCGCGCGCCCAGTGCGCGAGCACCGCCTCTTCGATCTGCGGAAAGCGCGGGCTCGCGGGCACGCCGAACGCGGCGCCGGTGTGCTCGCCAGTGGTCGAGACCGTGGGGTATGTCATCGCGGGATCTCCTGCGAGAAGGTGGCATCGGGCGGCTCGTCATCCACGAGGACGACGGCCGCCACTCGTCATCCGCACCGACCGGATCGGGCCGGATGACGGGTGCGCACCTCCGCGGTACCACCTCGCTTGCCGCCCGTCGATGGACGACCACTCTTGCGCCAGGTCGTCACGTGACCCTCGACGTCCGGGTCTAGTGAGGAACGATGTCGAGATGACGACCGCGCCCGTTCTTCCGGAAGGCTTGCCGCTGATAACGGCTCAAATGCCGGTACGTATCATAGGGCGGCGCCGAGGTGGAATGCGACCGACGTCACGAGCACAACCCACCCCCCATGGAAAACTGCCGATTTCGCAGCGCGCAACGACGAGGTAGAGTGCCGAACGTCGTCCGTCAGGGCGACAACCCGCACCTTCCGGGGCAGGCCGGTCGACCTCCGGCGTTGTGCCCTGACCGTCGGCCAACGGCGTGATCCGTCGCGGCGGGCCGGGATGCCCACGGAGGTGCACGCGGCTTCACCACACCGTCGAGAACGCGGAACGGAGCCTGACGGTCGGCCACCAGCGTCGGCAGTCACGGCAGTCGTCACGAACCGCCGAAGAAGGTCTCTTTGTCTCCCACCACACGACACCGTTGCCGGGCACCCAGCGCGCTCGGACCGCTTGCCCTCGCAGCGCTTCTTCTTGCCGCACCGACGGCTGCAGTTGCCGGCGACCCAGCCAGCGCGGGCCGGGCCCGCACCGTTCTCCCGCCAACCGCCAGCCC